>NZ_JBEEAB010000006.1:0-392683 GCF_040120725.1 Actinopolymorpha sp. B9G3
CCCGCCGCGAGATCACCGTCTGCCTGCTCACCCCAACCAGCTCAGCGATCTCGGTATTCGACACCCCGTCCGCAGCCAGCAGCACAATCCGAGCCCGCCGAGCCAACCCCGCCGGCACCGAATGCGATCGCACCCACGAACCAAGAACGTCCCGATCACCGTCATGCAACACCAACGCCGCAGCAGGAGGATGAGCCATACCAGCATCCTCCCAGGAACAACCGTCCAATCATTAACGCCACGCCGTACTAGGAACCGATCGCCGATCCGTCCAACGGTTTCAACCGTGCAACCGCCCGATTCGGTCGCGTCGGGTCGTGGGAAAGGCGTGCGACAACGGAACCGTGCCGCCTCCTCAAGGGGTGACCACACGTAGCACATCATGTTGGACGAAGAAGAACAAGACTTTTCTTTCCTTCTCGTAGTGACCAGACTGGCCCTCCGAGGACAGCGAGATCTGACAAGCGATCGGGGCAGTCGCCGAAATAGGTCCTTAATTTCATGCTGGCAAATGTCTGATTGACGCCACCGAAAGTTGGCTGGATGAACTATTCCTGCCGTACAAGTCACTGACCTATGCAAGTAGTTCGGGCGCATACCCTCGGAACCGCGCCAACTGCGAAGACTTCCGACTGGTTACCCCGTATCGATCAAGCCGAGTTCGTTGGGCTGCCATGGGAGTTCACCGATCCACTGGGCAGGCGTACTTCCTCGATACACCGTTCCGCAAATACCACAGGGTCAAGCGAGCGGATGGGTAATCGCATCGCTCGATGCTGTACGCCGGTCCTGTTGCACCTCGATGAACCCACACCATCATGTTTCGACAAGGGGAGTTTCCATGTCCGCTACCTGTTTACCGCCGTCCGTGCTGACGTCGGTGACCGCTCAGTTCAAAGCCCCCAGCCGAACCGTCAGAGTCCAAGCACTGCGCAACAATCCGCGTGAGCGTGGGCCATGGCACATCACTGTTACTTCGGCAACCGGCACCCACGAAGTCGTGCTGAAGACCGGACCGACAGCCGAGCAGGCAGGCCGACGAACCACGCGCTACGTCTCGGTAAGGACCTCGATGTCCACCGAGGCGACCGCCCTCACATTGGCTGAGGATCATCGGCTGCCTGCTCCACGCCTGATCGCTGCCGACTTGGCCGGCGGCTGCGGCCGCCTCGCGCTCATGACCACCGCGGTGACGGATGGGACTCAGGCGACCGACGAGATTGGGCTGCGAGCGCTCGGAGCGCTACTGCCAACGGTCCACGCTGTCTCGGTTCCGCCCCATCCAGACTTGCCGCCACGAACCCGAGCACGTGAAGGCGACGATTACGTCGCTGTTCGTGCACAACAGCGGGATGACATCGATCACCATGAATCCGGCACGGACCGAGAGCGGCGAGAACTGTGTCACCGTCTGATATCTGATCACCCGAACTGGTCGCAGGAGCGACTCGACCGCTATCTCACTGTGCCAGCCACAACGCCTCTCATCCAGCAAGCCGAGCGGATACTTGGCCAGCTCCCCCACAGCTCCGAGCAAGCCGGGTTGGTCCACGATGATGTCGCTCTGGGCAACGTCATCTGGGCCGAAAGCAAGCCGGTCCTGATCGACTGGGAAGGCGCCGGCAGTGGGCCGGCCGGCCTCGACCTAGGCAACGCGCGGTTCGAGATTGCCCAGCAGCATGGCCAGCAAGGGGCAGACCTTCTGCGGCAAGGCTGGCAGCAGAGCAGCAGCGAGCCGCTGCCCGCCGATCTGGACTACTGGGACCTCTCAGCGGCTCTGAACACACCTGCCAACCTGGCTCACTGGGGGCCGGACGCCAGTCACCGGCGAGACGCATTCCTCAGGCACGTACTCACTAGGTTGCGACGAGCGCACAGACACGGCGAGGTGAGGTAGGGATGAGTCGTGATGCGGTCCGCGCCCTCAACGAGCGGGCTGGCTGCAACCTCGAACTCCTCGGACTGGTCGAGCAGGGCCAGTCCGGTGCCGCCTACGTGCGGTGGCCAGACGGTCGCGACGCGGTTGTGACCACGGCGCTCACCACGTTGGAGCACATGCAGCAGACTGCCGAGGTTCTCGCCGCCCTGAAGACGAAGGGACTGCCTGTTCCCGAGCACGAGTTTCTGCTACCACTCGACGACGGGACGATCGCCGTCGTGCAGGAGCGACTCCCAGGCTCCACAGTTGCCGCTCCGGACACGCCTCATGTCCACGCACTCATCACTCTGAACGAGCGCTTCGCTGGGCTACTAGCAAGCCGACCCGACGTTCCAACCCCACGCCTGAGCCTCGGCAGACCCACAGACGCGATCCCTGCCGAGCTGATCGAACGACACAGTGCCCGCGCCCGACGCCTCCTGCGCCACATCCGTGACACCGCCGACGGCGGCCAAGCCATCGAGGGCGGCGACCTGGTACATGTCGACCTCACCGTCCCCAACGCCCTGTTCGATACCGACGGAGCCATCTCGGGACTGGTCGACTGGAACTACGGCGTCGCCCGCGGCGACCGCCACTACGGCCTGGTCAAACTGCTCCACAACCTCAGCCACGCCGCCATGACTGCCGACGGCGACCAACACCCCACCCGGCAGGCAGTCGACCACGCCGCACAGATGGCCACCGCCGTCCTCGACCCGACGACACTCAGGCGCTACTGGGCGCACCAGAGCCTCAACATGCTGTACGCGAGCATCCGCTGGGGAACAGAAGACGCCGTTCAGACCTACCTCGAACTCGGCGAAAGCAGGCTCAGCTGAGGGATCCTGTGCCATGTCACCACGCGGGATTGGCTAAGCCCGGATCCACCACGGGCGGGGATGTGGTGGATCCGGGCTAAGTGGTCGTCAGCCTGCGATTCTAAACGCCTTGATCAAACCGAACCTGTTTCTTCCATTCCATTTTTCGCAGGTTTGCGTGGAAACTTCAAGACTTATGTTTCGGCGCTGAATGACGCAGACTCGTGTCCCCATAGCAACTCTCATCGACTCGGCCGACCGGCGGTCGAAAGGAAGAGGTACAGGTACCTGTGACAGGACCCATGCGTCTGCAGTGGCCAAACTGTCTCAACGTCCGCGATCTCGGTGGCCTACCCACGACCGACGGTCGCCAGACCGCGACAGGGGCGCTGATCCGCTCCGACAATCTCACACGACTGACAAATGCCGGGGTCGAGGCGGTGCGGGAGACCTCCGTGAGCCGCATCATCGACGTTCGGACGCCCCCGGAATGCGAAGGCGATCCGTCTCCCTTCGCCAACGACCAGCTCTACCGCAACATGCCGATCGAGCGGGAGGGCGATCCCTACGACCCGACCCAGACCATCGACCAGCAATATGTGGCGATGCTCAACCTCAACCCCGACCTCATCGCCGACGCAGTCGGCGCGATCGCAGACGCGCCAACCGGCGGAGTCGTCGTCCACTGCCATGCCGGCAAGGACCGCGCCGGGACCGTGGTCGCTTTGGCCCTGAGCCTCGCGGGGGTACCGCCCGAAGCGGTCGCCGCTGACTACGCCGCCTTGGACGACCGGATGCGCGTGCACTTCGACGAACAGCTCGCCCTCATCAACGACCCAGCCGAACGGAGCCAACTGGCCGAGTCGTTCACCGCGAGACCGGAAACGATGATCGCAGCACTCAAGCACCTCGAAGACAAGTACGGCGGCACCGAGCAGTACCTCCGTCAGGGAGGCCTACACGACAACCAGCTCAACGCGCTGAGAGCGCGGCTCGTCGCCTAGCGATGACCTGGACGGTGGGCACGAATGTGCCTTCGCGCGCTCGACCGTTCGAGGTGCGCCCTTGTTGTGTCTGTGGTGATCCAACCTTCGTGGAGGCAGGCCGCATGGAATTGTCGAACGTCCTGTGGATTGGTGGGCCGGCTGGAGCCGGCAAGACGACTGCTGCCCGGCATCTGGCGCGACGTCACGGCCTACGCCGGTACAGCTCCGACACCCAAACATGGGTGCACCGCGATCGCGCACTCGCCGCTGGCGTCGAGCTGCCAGCCCGCGGACCGGGCGCCAAGTACTACGACCGCAAGCCGATGATCATCGACGATCTGCGCTCGCTTCCGGCAGCTCCGCTGATCGTGGCAGAGGGAGGACCGATCACGCCGGCGATGGTGAAGCCGGAAAGTCAGGCCGTCTGGCTGATCCCGTCGAGGGATGTCCAAGTCGCCAGACTGCAGGTGCGGCACCGGGGGGACGTGCCCTGGTCGTACCTGCAGAGCTTGGAACCAATAGTGGAACAGCTCGCGGAAACCAGCATCACGACAATCTTCGTTGATCCGCTGACCGTCGAGGAGACGATCGCCGAAGTCGAGCGTGTCTTCGCTCATCGCATCAGCGAAGGCCCTACAGCCGTCACATCCGAGGAGAACCGGAGGCTGCTCCGAGACGCAAACCAGGCCCTCGTGAACCAATACGCCAGCCGCTCGCCACGCCCTCTTACCCCCATCGAACCTGACAAGGTGGTCCGCACCTTCGACTGCGAATGCGCCAGGAGAACCTGCGCCGCCCTGGTCGACCTAACGATCGGCGACGCGGCAGCGGCAGTGATGAGCGCACCCCCAACGATCCTGGCCACCGGACACTCCGCGTAGGCAGCACTGATCTGCTCCACAGTCCGCTCGCCGATTCCATCCATCGAGCAGAGTTCTCGCCGACCTGATCACGGGAGAAGATCGCCGTGCCCTACACCGAGACCATCGAGGCGGCCACGGACGCGCTACGGCGCGCGTGGGGAACCCCCGTCAACCTCAGGCTTGTCGACGTCGTTGTCGACCATCCCCGAGCCGCAGCCGCTTTACTGCGCGCGAGACTGGACGACCCACCGCCCGGGCGCCCCTGCACAGTGATCGTCAAGAAGTCGAACACACCAGAGGGTGTGGAGATGGAATGGGCCGGGCTGGCGTTCCTCGCCGAGCTAGCAGCCACTCAGACACTCGTTCCACAGCTGCTCGCCGGCGATGCCGCCAAACGGTTGATCGTGATGACGGATCTCGCCGATCACCACACCCAGCTGATCGGCGACCTACTCTTCAGCGACGACTGTGACCGGGCCGAGGAAGTACTCAATGCCGCGCAGGCAGCTCTCGGCCGACTCAACGCCGCCGGCATCGCCCAGCAGCACAGATACGACCAGGTCCGCGCCAAGCGGAGCGGAGCTCAGGCTTCTCGGCATGCCGTGAACAAGCTCGATGAGAGGCTCGCTGTGCTGCCCCAGGTACTCACGAAGCACCTACGTGCGGCCGTTCCACGGCATAGACGAGCAGATGGCATCCCTGTCGACGCTCGACCTACCTACCGGATCGAATCTCAAGTCGCAGCAGTAACGAAGGTACTGATGACCTCGGAGTCGCGCGATCTGCGGACCACCATCTCGTAGTCGCCGACATCGGCGACGTGGCCACCGCTTCGCCGCACGGCGTCCAGGAGGAGTTGTCGGAGCGCGGAAGCGTCTGTCGGATCGACCTCGGTCGACACCATGCTGATCGGCTTGCCCAAACGGCGGATCTCCAGGTCAAGCATTCCAGGCGCCAGTACACCGGCGTTCTCGACACCTGGACTGTCTAAGCCTTCAGCGGGTCCCGATGCGCCGTATGCGACTGGCGGCAAGAGGAGCTTCCGTACCAGTGTCCGGCGTCCGCTAGCGACGTCGACCAAGCCCCATTCGTTCAACATTGATACTGCCTTGTGCGCCGTGGCGGTTGAAACACCGAACCTGGCGGCCAACTGAATAAGCGTGGGCACCGGCCAGCCCGGACGTAGGGCTCCGGAGAGAATCTCGGCGCGCAAGGCTACGGCGATCTGCTCGTGCGGCCTCGTCGGATTTATCTCGACGATCCTGACCGCAGTCGCGCTCGGCCGGGTTGGCATGCGTACGGCGAGGTTGGCGGCGGCGCGCTGGTCGGCCTCCTCCCGCCAGGCCGAATACACCCGCAGCGTCGTCGTACCGCCGCCACTATGGCCGAGCCGTCCGCCGACTGTTCGGACGTCCACACCGGCGGCGATGAGCTCCGTGGCGTTGTAGTGGCGCAGCGCACGAAGATGGGTGTCGATACCCAGCCGGCTCGCCATCTTGCTGTACCGCTGGGTGAGCGAACCGGGCTGCAGGTGCGTGCTCTGGTCAGGCGAGAGCGAGAAGACGAAGGCATCCGGAGCGAGCTCGATACCGAGAAGCGAGGCCCGCTCCTCGACACGTGCACGATGACTCTGCAGCACGGCGACAGTCCCGGCGTCGACGCTGACCCGGCGCTGCTGATGAGTCTTGGTGTCCTTCAGGTACCAGCGACCCTTGTCGTCCTTGGCCACGCTGGCACGCAGTACCAGGACCTCATTGTCGAGATCAACAGCGTCCCATCGCAGCGCGCACAGCTCCCCGCGCCGAGCGCCCGTCGTCATCGCCAGCCAGACCAGCGCACCCCAGTCCGGGTCACGCCACGCCTCGTTCACCAGCCAGGCTGCCTCATCAGCTGATGGCGGCCGGGGTTCCGGCCGCGGCGGAGGCGGCGGCTCTGCCTGGCTGATTGGATTGACGGCCACCCAACGCCAGCGCAGCGCCCGCTTGTACGCGCCGCTCAACAAGTAGTGGATCTGGCGGAGGGTCGAATCGGCCAGGGGACGGCACATATGCGATCGACAGCGACGACTGCACGCGCGGCAGCTGGGATCGGGAGGTGAGCACGCCGATCCCTCGTGCTCGTCGCACTGGTGTGGACCGCGAGTGCGGTGGTCCACGCTGGGCTTTCCGTCGCAGTGCTCCTGACACCGGCGGAGCTCGGCATACAGAGAGTCGAGCACATCCCCGTCGAGCTCGCCAGCCTTCACCGTGCCGATGAACGGTTCGACGTGCCGCCGCACGTAGGTCTGATAGCCCTTCAATGTGCTTGGGCCAACGTCCAACATCGACAGGTGCCGCTCCAGCAACTGGGAAACAGTGGCACTCGTCCGAGGGTTCCGCCGTTCGTCGACCTGGTTGAGCAGACGTGTCCGAGCCTTCTCAGCGAGCGTCGCGGCACGTGGCCCCGGCGGAATCACCTCGCTGATGTAGTGGCGCCGCTTGGTGATGGGGTCCTTACCGGTGTAGACCCGCACGCGCAGAGCACCGCTGCGTAGGCGGTCGATGCCGCCTCGAGCTCGCTTCCTGGCTCCGGAGGGTCTCGGCACAAACGCCAGCATACGACGTCTCGCGTCACAGATGATGTCACGCCACGTCACTCGCGACCGGGTGAGTCCCACCGGAGGTACATATACGCAGGTCAGCGATGGAGCCAGCGAGGGGACTTGAACCCCTAACCGCCCGATTACAAGTCGGGTGCGCTACCAGTTGCGCCACGCTGGCGAGATCGGCCCAAGCCTAGCCGCGTGCCTCCGAGTGCCGACCCTCCGGATGACCAGTACGCGAGCTCAGCGTCGGATGTGCGCCACCGCCCGCGTTCGGGCCGGCCACGTTCGGACCCATCAAGCAGCCGTCAGCGGCGAACGCAAACTGGAGCTACGGTGTCAACAGGAGCTTCAGCCTAGAGCGGGTGAGCCCATGCAGGTGTGGGTCGTCTGGTCGATAGCCACCGCGGCACTCGGAACCGTGGCCGCGCTCGTCGCCACGCTCGGTTTGGGCCCAGGAATCCGTTCTACCGCGCCCGCGATCACGTGTCTCGCGCTCGGCGGCGTGGAGCGGACAGCCAGTTCGTACGACCCGAAACTCATCCGCCCTGACGGGACGACGGTCGAGGTGCTCGCCATCGACGGGGCGACCGCGTTCGTACATCCCTGGGAGGAACCATGGCCGAACTGATTGCCGGGCTGGTGCTGGCCATCGTCGCAGTCATGATCTTGGTGCGGTCGGTACGCATCGTGCCGCAGGCGCGGGCCGGCAATGTCGAGCGCCTCGGACGGTACCTTCGCACTCTCGAGCCCGGCCTGAACTTCGTGATCCCGTTCGTCGACCGCGTACGCCCCCTGATCGACCTGCGCGAGCAGGTGGTGTCGTTTCAGCCGCAGCCGGTGATCACCGAGGACAACCTGGTCGTGCACATCGACACGGTGCTCTACTTCCAGGTCACCGACCCGCGAGCAGCGGCCTACGAGATCGCCAACTACATCCAGGCCATCGAGCAGCTCACGGTCACGACGCTGCGGAATGTCATCGGCGCCATCGACCTGGAGAAGACCCTCACGTCGCGCGAACACATCAACACCACCCTGCGTGGCGTCCTCGACGAGGCCTCCGGCAAGTGGGGCATCCGGGTCAACCGCGTCGAGCTCAAGGCGATCGACCCTCCGCCGTCGATCAAGGACTCGATGGAACGGCAGATGCGCGCCGACCGCGAGAAGCGTGCCGCGATCCTCACCGCCGAGGGCGTACGCCAGGCGCGGATCCTGACCGCGGAGGGCGAGAAGCAGGGCACCATCTTGACCGCGGAGGGCGACCAGCAGGCTGCGATCCTGCGAGCGGATGGCCAGGCGAAGGCGATTGACCGGGTGTTCCAGGCGGTCCACCGCAACGACCCTGACCCGAAGCTGCTCGCCTACCAGTACCTCCAGGTGCTGCCGCAGCTCGCACAGGGCGAGGGCAACACATTCTGGGTCATTCCGAGCGAGGTCACGACCGCGCTCCAGAGCGTCACACAGGCGTTCAGCGAGGGCATGGGGAAAGGCGTCAGCGCGAACATGGGCGACGCCGGCGACAAGGGAGAGGCCGGCGACAGGGGAGAGGCCGGAGACAAGGGAAAGGCCGCCGGCCGGGCGGATGAGGAGCCGGGGACAGGCGGACAAGCGGACGGTCGCCAACTTCCACCGCCACTGTGAACTTCCGCGCCACTGCGAACTTCCACCGCCACTGTGAACTTCCGCGCCACTGTGAACATCCGCCGCCACTGTGAACATCCGCCGCCACTGCGACCTCCGCGGCGCCTGTCACCATCCCGAGCGCCGGCTGAACCCGGCCGGTCAGCCCGTCAGCGAGGGCGCGCGGGGCCGGTGGAGCCGCGTACGACGAGTTCGGGACGGAAGAGGTACTCCGCCCTGGGTGCGCCGTGCCCGTTGATCTCGTCGATCAGCGCCCGCACCGCCGCGAGCCCCATCGCGTGTACGGGCTGCCGCACGCTGGTCAACGGCGGGTCGGTGAACGCGATGAGCGGAGAGTCGTCGTACCCCACGACCGAAATGTCGCCAGGCACATCGAGCCCGCGCTGCCGCGCCGCCCTGATCGCGCCGAGCGCCATCAGGTCCGAGCCGCAGACGACGCCGGTGACGCCCTCGTCGAACAGCCGAACCGCCGCGGCATGGCCACCCTCCACCGAGAACAACGACTGCTCGACGACGCCGGTCACCCCGGTCGACTGCAGTCCGGGCTCGTCGAGGCAGGCCCGGAACGCGGCCAGCTTGCGCCGGGCGGGTACGTAACGGTCCGGTCCGCTGGCGAAGCCGATCCGCCGGTGGCCGAGGCTCGCGAGGTGGTGGATGGCGAGTTCGGTGGCCACCGTGTCGTCGGTGGAGACGAACGGCGCCTCGACCGAGGAGACGTACCCGTTCACGAACACCACCGGCAGTCCGCGGCCCGTCAGCTTCTGGTAGCGCGAGGTGTCGGTGGAAACGTCGGCGTGTAGTCCGGACACGAAGATGATGCCCGAGACGCCCCGGTCGAGGAGCATTTCGACGTACTCGTCCTCGCCCACGCCGCCCGGTGTCTGCGTACACAACACTGGGGTGTAGCCGTGCTGGCCGCACGTCGTCTCGATCACCTGGGCGAACGCCGGGAAGATCGGGTTGTCGAGTTCGGGTACGACGAGACCGACCAGGCCGGCGCTGCGTTGGCGCAGCCGGGTGGGCCGCTCGTAACCGAGGACGTCGAGCGCCGTGAGCACCGCCTGGACCGTCGGCGCGCTGACGCCGGGGCGACCGTTGAGGACGCGAGACACCGTCGCCTCGCTCACCCCCGCCTGCGCGGCGATGTCGACAAGCCGGGCGCGCTTGCCCGTGCCGGTACCTGAGCCAGGCTCCCGTGCGCTGCCGGCGATGGGGCCGGGACCGGAATGCATCTGCCAGAGCCTCCCGTCAGAACTTGCAGAAAGTCTTCGCAAGAATTCTGCCTCAGTCCTGGGGGACTGGACCTCGTTCCCACGGACGGTCGCATGGTCCGACCACCTCGGCCGGACGTGTCCGTGTGCAAGAAATCGGCGGTTCCTCCTGGTTCCCGGCGACCTGGTTCCCGCTTCCTCCCCGGTTCCCGGTTCCTCCCGGTCTGATCCGCGGACCTCGGCACCTGATCATGGTCGGCCCCTGCGAGGTTCGTCCGACTCTGCTCCGACCCGTCCCCGACCAGTTCCGGGCTGGTTGCGTACCTGATGGATGACAGCACGATGAAAGGCGTGTCACCATGAGCTGCCCGTGGCGCCCCCTCCTCGGGGGTCGTCAGCCGCCCTTTGCTCGGATCGTCCGGCACGTTCCTGCCGGTGAAGGGAAAGAAACCCATGGCCACAGTGACCTACGACCAGGCGAGCAGGACCTACCCAGGCTCTGACAAGCCCGCGGTCGACAAGCTCGACCTGCAGATCGAGGACGGCGAGTTCATGGTTCTCGTCGGACCCTCCGGATGTGGCAAGTCCACGTCCCTGCGGATGCTCGCCGGTCTGGAAGAGATCAACGACGGCGCCGTACGCATCGGCGACCGCGACGTCACGCACCTTCCGCCGAAGGACCGCGACATCGCGATGGTCTTCCAGAACTACGCGCTCTACCCCCACATGAGCGTTGCCGAGAACATGGGCTTCGCGCTGAAGATGCAGGGCGTCCCGAAGGACCAGCGCCTCAAGAAGGTGCGCGAGGCGGCACAGCTGCTGGGCCTGGAGGAGTTCCTCGACCGCAAGCCGAAGGCCCTCTCCGGTGGTCAGCGGCAGCGGGTCGCGATGGGCCGCGCGATCGTCCGGGAGCCGAAGGTCTTCCTCATGGACGAGCCGCTGTCCAACCTCGACGCCAAGCTGCGTGTCTCGACCCGTACCCAGATCGCCGCCCTCCAGCGCCGGCTCGGCATCACCACGGTCTACGTCACCCACGACCAGACCGAGGCGATGACGATGGGCGACCGGGTGGCGGTCCTCAAGGACGGTCTGCTCCAGCAGAACGACACCCCGCTCAACCTCTACGACAAGCCCAACAACCTGTTCGTCGCCGGCTTCATCGGCTCCCCCGCGATGAACCTGCTCGAGGGCAAGGTGACCAACACCGGGATCGACGTGGGCGCCTACACCGTTCCGCTCGAGGCGTCCTCGCGCAGCAAGCTGGGCGGCGAGACGGCGGTCACGGTCGGGATTCGCCCGGAGGCGTTCCGGATCGTGGGCGACGAGGAGAACGGCCTCACCGTCGAGGTGGCGGTCGTCGAGGAGCTCGGCGCTGACGCGTTCCTCTACGGTCTGCTCAACGGCGATGGCGAGGAGCAGAAGGAGATCATCGCCCGGATCGACGCCCGCCGCCCGCCTGAGAAGGGCGTCAAGGTCAAGCTGGCCGCGGACCCGGAGCGGATCCACCTCTTCTCCACGGCCACGGGAGAGCGCGTCAGCTGACGACTCACCCGCGCCGTCAGGAGATGGCACGTCGTCGGGGCACACCGGTTTTCCTCCGGTGGGCCCCGACGCTTTTGAGGCCGTACGTACCCACGGCCCGGTAGCCCGCTAGCCCGCACCCCCGTGATCATGATCGTGATCATGAAACTTCTGTCTGCGCATACGCCGCAAACCTTCACGACATGGAACGTGGCGGCATCACCCGGAACTGGGCGGACGCCACGAGTCGCACTTCGGCGACAAGCCGGTTTACTGGTGTCATGCCTCGGTTCGTCTCAGTCCCCGCCGATCCCGGCCTTCTCGCCCTGCCGTGGCACATACCCCTCGCCGAATGGCCTGACCAGCACCTGGTCGCACTCCCTCGAGGCATCTCCCGCCACGTCGTCCGATTTGTCCGGCTCGGCGGTCACGTCTACGCGGTGAAGGAGGCTGAGGAACGGTACGTCGTGGGTGAGAACCGGCTACTCCGCGATCTCGAACGTCTCGACGTGCCCGCGGTGGAGCCGGTCGGTGTGGTGCTCGACCGGTTGACCGCGGACGGCGAACCGCTCCAGCCGATCCTGCTGACGCGGCACCTGTCGTTCTCCCTTCCGTACCGCGCGGTCTTCTCCCGGACGTTGCGCCCGGACACGGTCGTACGCCTGGTCGACGCGCTCGCGGCCCTGCTGGTCCGGCTGCACCTGGCCGGCTTCTATTGGGGCGACTGCTCGCTGTCCAACACACTGTTCCGACGCGACGCCGGGGCATTCGCGGCCTATCTCGTCGACGCCGAGACCGGGGAGTTGCACGACGAGCTGTCGCCTGGCCAGCGTTCGTACGACCTCGAGCTCGCCCACACCAACATCTTCGGCGAGCTGCTCGACCTGCAGGCGGGCGGATTCCTGTCCGAGGACATCGAGCTGCTCGAGCTCGCCGACACCGTCGTACGCCGCTACGAGCGCCTGTGGGAGGAGCTCACCGCGCCCGAGGAGTTCGACACCGGGGAGCTCTACCGGCTGGAGCACCGGATCCAGCGACTCAACGCGCTCGGCTTCGACGTCGCCGAACTCGACATCCACACCGACTTCGACGGGCGGCACATCCGGATCCAACCCAAAGTGGTCGACGCGGGCCACCACAGCCGGCGGCTGCTCCGGCTGACCGGCCTGGACGTCGAGGAGAACCAGGCGCGGCGGTTGCTCAACGACCTCGACGCGTTCCGGGCGGCGACCGACCAACAGAACGAGGACGAGGAGATCGTCGCGCACCAGTGGCTGACCGAGGTGTTCGAACCTGTCGTACGCGAGGTACCGGCCGACCTGCGCGGCCGGCTCGAACCGGCGGAGGTGTTCCACGAGGTCCTCGAACACCGCTGGTATCTCTCGGAGCGGGCCGGCAATGAGATCCCTCTGGTCAAGGCAGCCCGCGCCTACGTCAACGACGTCCTGCGCAATCGGCCGGACGAGCGGGAGGCCTTGCCGTCGGCCGCTGATCTGACCAGCCTGGCTGAACTCGAACCCTGATCGTGCACCGTCCAGCAGTACCCGGCGAGACCTGCGGCACGTCCGGCCGTGAGCTCCGGCCACGTCCGACAGCGTCCGACAGTGACCTCCGGCAACGTCCGGAGCGACCTGCGAGCGTCCGGAATGACCTGCGAGCGTCCGGCGCGACCTGCGGCAACGTCCGACAGTGACCACGATCATGAAGGAAAGCGGCAGATACGCCGACAAAACCTTTCATGATCACGATCATGATCACGAGAAGGTGGTGCTTCTAGCGGAGGGTCCACCAGGTTGTCTCGCGGCGGGCACCAGCCCAGCTGAAGCTGAGGTGGATATGGTCCGTGTGCGGGTTGGAGCCGGTGTACCACAGCCAGCCGGCGTCCGGCCGGTACGCCCGCCACATCTTCCGGTTCCAGATGACGTACATGATCCCGAGCCGGCGGGCGAACGCGTGCCGGTTGCCGTGAACGTCCGGCCGCAGCAGCCAGTAGAGGAAGTCGTTGGCGTTCTTCCGGCTCGACGCGTTGAACGCGTTGAACGCGACGTCGAGCGCACGGCCCTCCTTGTGTTCGTTGATGCTGGAGCTCGAGCACGGCCGGGCGATGCTCCAGGCCCGGTTGCCGTACGTCTCGATCACGATGTTCTTCAGCGCGGCCGGACCGAGTTTGTTGGTCGGACTGCAGGTCGTACCACCCTGATAGCGGGCGTACGCATCGATCGTGGCCGGGAACGACGGCGTGGGCGGCATGCGCCGTTGCCAGGTGGCCGCGGCCGCGCGGGTCGGCTCCGCTGCCCGGCCGATCTCCACCGCCTGAGCCACCTCCACCGCCTGAGTCACCTCCACCGCCTGAGCCGCCTCCACCGCGTGGCTCGCCCCTGTTGCGGGGGTCCCCTTGGTCGCCGACCGTTCGAGAAGGAACCCCGGGACCCGACTGTCCGCGAACACGGCGTCCCATGGCCAAAGCACCACTCCGGCGGCGGCTACCGACAAGAGACTGCGCCTGGCCACCCGGGAGCTCTTCGTACCGCCCGATCTCGCATTGTCCATATCCCACAGCTCACCGGAGGATTCGGCGCGGCGGCAGCCGGCTGAAGGCATGTTTGGGCAACCCGCATGACCTGCCGCCGCGCCCGCAGAAGCCCCGACGTGAGAGGACTATCGCTTTGCGTGGCGGGTGCGCTCCGGTGCTCAGCGGGCAAGGTCGCGGGCGATCACGACACGTTGGATCTGGTTGGTCCCTTCGAAAATCTGCAGGACCTTTGCCTCGCGCATGAACCTCTCCACCGGAAAGTCGTGCGTATATCCGTACCCGCCAAGCACCTGAACGGAGTCTGTGGTCACTTTCATGGCGGCATCGGTGGCGACCAGTTTGGCGATAGCGGCCTGCGTACTGTAGGCCAGTCCACGGTCGCGGCGCCGCGCCGCATCGAGATAGGTCGCCCGGGCACTGTGCACGGCAGCCGCCATTTCGGCCAACAGAAATCCCAAGCCCTGAAAGGAAATCACCGGCTTGCCGAACTGTTCGCGTTGCTTCGCCCACTCCACGGCGGTGTCAAGGGCGGCTTGCGCGAGCCCGACCGCGCAGGCGGCGATACCCAGCCGGCCGCTGTCCAGGGCCGCGAGTGCGATCTTCAGGCCATCGCCTTCGGCACCGATCCGTCGCGCGGCGGGGACGCGTACCCCGTCCCAATGGACCGTGGTGGTCGGGGAGGCCGTGAGTCCCATCTTGTGTTCCGGAGCGCCGAAGGACAGCCCCTCGACGCCCGCGTCGACCACGAAGCAGCTGATTCCCTTCCTACGATCCGCCGATGTACGCGCGAACAACGTGTAGAACTCCGCCTCACCGCCATGGGTGGTCCAGGCCTTCGTCCCGTCGACGAGGTAGTCCGACCCAGCAGCCGAAGAGCCGCTGGCGTCGCTGGCGTCGCCATCCTCGATACGCCCATCAGGGCGCACCGCTCGGGTGGTCATGGCACTCACGTCGGAACCGGCCTGGGGTTCGGACAGACAGTAGGCGCCCAGCACTTCGCCGGACAGAAACCGGGGAAGGAGCTCGGCCCGCTGCTCCGGCGTTCCCGCCGCCAGCAACGGGGAACACGCGAGGGAATGCACGGACACGCCGACAGCGACACTGAGCCAGGCGTACGCCAACTCCTCCAGCACCTGCAGGTAGACCTCGTACGGCTGGGCGCCGCCGCCGTACTCCTCCGGAAACGTCAACGACAGCAGGCCGGAGCCTCCGAGCAGCCGGAACACTTCACGCGGGAACTTCGCCGCCGCTTCGGCCTCCGACACGGCCGGTGCCAGCTCCTGCGTGGCGATCTCCCGGACCAGTGCCAGGAGGTCGTTGGCCTCGCTGGTGGGGAGCAGGCGTTCGGTCCGCATCGGTCCTCCGCGACATTACCGACAGTCCGGCGTGGGGCACGTCGATCGAACGGGCGCGGGGTCAACCCGCGCCTCACCTGCGTACTCTGTCACGGACTCGCCGGTTCGGCATCGAGATCGACGCGTGCACAGGCGATGCCGCGCCGCCGCCAGGTGTAGGTGGTCACGACCCCTTCCGTGTCCGCCGCCACGGCGGGATAGGAGAACTCACCGTCAAGGGGCGGTTGCTCGTCCTCGATCACAGCGTCCCGCACCCAGCTGGTGCCGTTGTCGGTGGAGCTCGCGACCACCAGAGGCGTACGCGGACCGGACGGCACTCCGACCGGGTTGTGCACGCACACCAGCCGGCCGTCGTCGAGGCGTACGAGGTCGAGACCGCTGTTGTTGTTGGGCAGCGCCGTCGTCACCGCCGGGCTCCAGGTGTGACCACCGTTGGTCGAGTCGCTCCGGCACGCCCAGCCGCAGGTGCTTCGCAGCAGCATGTGCACCACGCCGGGTGCTGACTCCCACAGCGTCGGTTGGATGACTCCCTTGCCGGGAAAGGTCGCGTGGTCGAGTGGCACGAGCCGGCTCGGCCGCCAACTGCGTCCTTCGTCGTACGACAGATCGACGAACGCGTCCCAGGTGTGTTCACGTTCGATGGAGGCCGGTGCCACCCATGATCCGTCGGCGAGCACGATCGGCTTGTTCTTCACCGGACCACGGCCGCCGACATCGCCGGCGACGAGATCGCGCGGCTCACTCCAGGTGTAACCGTCATCGGTCGACCGGATGACCCTCGTGTACCACGCCGGGATCCGGTGCCCCACCTTGTAGAACAAGGAGATCTCGGCGCTGCCAGGTGCCCGGAAAAGCACCGGGTTCCAGTGTGGGAGGTCAGGCTCGTCGGCCACCTTGACCGGGCGGGACCAGCCGCGCCCCGGCGCCCTGCGGGCGAGCCAGATCGCCACATCACCCGCGCCCTCTCTGCTGCCGCCGAACCACGCGGCGAGAAGCCGGCGCTCGCCGAGCGGGAGGACGGTCGAGGCATGGCACTCCCGAAACCTCGGGTCGTCGACGACCACGAACTCCTTGCTGACCCGTGCCACCCGGGAGCTCCTCCGTGTTCAGTGGGCGGTCCCGTTTCCTGCTACCTCGATGAGCGTTCCTGTGGTGGTCCCCAGGATTGTTCCGTGCGCTGCGACGATGCGCGTCAGCGGAGGCCGCGGCGCCGGGCGACCTCGTAGAGCGCGATTCCCGTGGCGACCCCGGCGTTGAGCGATTCGGCGTCCTGTCCGATCGGGATCCGCGCCAGCTGGTCGCACGTCTCGCGGACCAACCGCGACAACCCTCGCCCCTCTGAGCCCGCCACCAGGACGACCGGCTCGGCCAGCTCCTTGACCTCGGCCATCGTCACGTCTCCGTCGGCGGCCAGACCGACCACCATCAGACCCTCCTGCTGGTACGCACGAAGAGCCCGGGTGAGGTTCACCACCCGGGCCACCGGCACGCGCAGCGCGGCACCTGCCGACGCCTTCCAGGCCGAGGCGGTCATCGCGGCGGACCGGCGTTCGGGCACCACCACACCGTGCGCACCGAAGGCCGCGGCCGAACGAACGACCGCACCGAGGTTGCGCGGGTCGGTGACACCGTCGAGCGCAACCAGCAACGGCGGCCGGCCACTGTCAAGGGCACCTTGCAGCAGGTCGTCGGCGTCGGCGTAAGCGTACGGCGGAACCTGCACGGCGACGCCCTGGTGTACCGCACCGCTGGTCAGCCGGTCGAGTTCGGTACGGGTCACCTCGGACAACGGCAGGCCCTTGTCCACCGCGAGGCGGAGGATCTCCCGGACCCGATCGTCGCGGTCGATGCGTTCGGCGATGTGCACGGACCTGACCGGAACGCCGGCCCGCAGCACCTCGGCAACCGGGTTGCGGCCCACGATCCATTCGGCCCGCTCACCCGCACCGGAACGCCGACCCGGACCCGAGTCGGGCCGCCGACCCGAGCCACGTGCACCGGCGCCCTTCCCGGCCGCCTTCGTCGCCTGGGCACGCTTGTACGCCTTGTGGTACGGACGATTCTCCGCCTTGGGTGTCGGGCCCTTGCCTTCGAGGCCGCGCTTTCGCCGACCGCCCGAGCCGGCCGTCGGGTTGCCGGAGGCGCGCTTGCGGACCGCGCCCCGGCGCCTGTCGTTACCGGGCACGGCATCCTCCGCAGGATCGGGACGGCGAGTTGTGGGAGGAATGTCGCCTTCTACAGCGACGAACCTCCAACAAGGCGAGGTCGGGCACGTTCACTCGCTCTCCGGCGGCTGGCTCGCCACCTGCTGACTCGCCACCCGGTGGCTGGCGACACTCCAGCGCGCACCGTGCGGAGTGTCGGTCACGTCGATCCCGGCGGCGCGCAGGCGGTCGCGGACGGCATCGGCGGCCGCCCAGTCCTTGCGGGCCCGGGCCTGCTCACGCTCGTCCAGCAACGCCCGCACGAGCACGTCGACCGCGGACCGCAGCGACTCGTCCGCACCGCCGGTCTCCCGCCAGCGCGGGTCCATCGGGTCGAGACCCAGGACCGACAGCATGGAACGTACCTCGACCAGCCGCGCCAGCACCGCCTCCTTGTCGTCGGCGGCGAGCGCGGAGTTGCCTTCGCGGACGGCGTTGTAGACCACGGCGAGCGCCTGCGGAACGCCCAGGTCGTCGTCCATCGCCGCCGTGAACGCCCCGGGCACCGCAGGCCGGTCGTCGATCGGAGCCGCACCCACCGACTCGCCGACGAACTCCACGGCGTGCAGGACGAAGCTCTCCAACCGCTGGTAACCCGCGGCCGCCTCCTGCAGGGCCTCCTCGGAGTACTCCACCATCGAGCGGTAGTGCGGCTGCGCGAGGTAGAACCGCAGCTCCACCGGCCGGACCCTTCGGACGACCTCGGAGACGAGGACGGAGTTGGGCAGCGACTTGCTCATCTTCTCCCCGGCCGCCGTCACCCAGGCGTTGTGCAGCCAGTAGCGGGCGAACGGGTCACCCGCCGCCTGGGACTGGGCACGTTCGTTCTCGTGGTGGGGGAACACCAGGTCGAGACCGCCGCCGTGGATGTCGAACTCCGGCCCGAGGTACTTCGTCGACATCGCCGAGCACTCGATGTGCCAGCCCGGCCGGCCCGGACCCCACGGGGTGTCCCACGACGGCTCGCCGGGCTTCGCGCCCTTCCACAGCGCGAAGTCGTGGGGGTCGCGTTTGGCCTCGACGTTCTCGGTGTCACCCGCCGGCTGGACCTCGTCGATCCGCTGACCCGACAGCGCGCCGTAGTCGGCGAACGACCGCACGTCGAACAGCACGTCACCGCCACTCGCGTAGGCGTGCCCGGCGTCGATCAGCCGCTGGATCAGCGCGATGATCTCCGGGATGTGGCCCGTCGCCCGCGGCTCCAGCGTGGCCGGGAGGCAGCCGAGCAGGTCGTACGCCTCGGAGAACGCGCGCTCGTTCCGGTAGGCGAGCTCCCACCACGGCGTCTTCTCGAGCGCCGCCTTGGCGAGGACCTTGTCCTCGATATCGGTGACGTTGCGGATATATGCGACGTCCATGCCCTGGTGCAGCAGCCAGCGACGGAGCAGATCGAAGTCGACGGCGAACCGCACGTGTCCGGCGTGGGGCGGGCTCTGTACGGTGGCGCCACAGACGTACATCGTGACCTTGCCGGGCTGTCGCGGCTCGAAGTCAAGGATCGCACGCGTGCGCGTGTCGTACAGGCGCAGGTTCATGTCGCCCAGGGTACCCAGGGGGCGCCCCGTCGATCATGCTCGGCCGGCCTCAGCCGTGCGCGCGCCGAGATTCTGCATCACCTGCCGAAGCGTGTCGCTGGACTTGCCGAGCTCCTCCCCGGAGAGGGTCTCCTGGATGTCGTACGTCGACCCGTTGTGCAGCGCCAGGGCCGCTTTGAGCGGCATCATCCGGTGCATGGTCGCCGAAGCGATCTCCTCGAACGGGATCCAGAGGTTCTCCGGCCGCGCCGCCAGCTGGGCGACGGGCTGACTTCCGACGAGCTCTGTCAACCGCTTCTTGCCTTGGTCGGTCGCCTTGGGGCAGGGGGTGAAGACCAGTCCCTCGTCGGTGATGAGGAGATCCATGCTGTCCTTGCCGACCTTGACGTTGGCCATCGCACCGACGACATTGGCGCCGCTGGCGTCGGCCCGTGCCTGCCGTGGCGCCGCCAGCGCGATGTCGATGCCGACTTTGCGCAGCCACGCCCGCACCCGGGTGGCGCCGTTCGGGCCGGACTCGAGGGTCTCCAGGACCGCTTTGATGTCGAACTCCTCGCCGTCGGCGAACAGCAACCGGGGCGAGCGGTCCCACCGATGCTCCACCCGGACCATCCCACTGCGAATCGCCGCGATGGTGAACACCGAGACCAGGCCACCCTGCGGTGCGTTGGCCTGCACCATCAGGTCGTAGAGCTCGCCGAACCTATCCGCCTCGGCGGCCCGCAGGATCGTCTCGAACGACTCGGGCGTACGACCGGTCACCCGCGACAACGCGCGGTACATGCCGTCCGCGCGCCGCTGCTCGGCGGCGAGGACACCCTGCGCGGTGTACGACGACCAGTCGAGCAGCTGGCGGTCACCGAAGTCGAGGACCGCCTCCTCCAGTTCCACCATCAGGCGTTCGATCCCGGCGAGCATCCGCCAGGCCGGCCGCGGGTCGGTGTGTGTCCCGATCTCCGGCGCGCCCTGCAGGGCGGCGATCCGCTCCGGCGTCGACGGGTGGCTGTCCCAGCGCGACGTCCGCTCGTCGAGCTCCTCGCCCCGCAGCCGGGACAGCTCGCCGTGCCGAGCCTGCAGCATCCGCGGGAAACCAGCGAACACCCCACGCGGGGCGATGCCGTAGTCGAGCGCCCACGTCACGTAGTTCTTCAGGTAGAAGTTCCACGCGGCGAGCAGGACCGGCAGCTCCCGCAGCGCGGTCTGGATCGCGTGTCTGCCGGCGACCGCGGCCGCCGCCTGGTCGGCCTCCAGCTCCTGCTGCCGGCTGACGGTGTTCTCCACCAGGAAGTACAGCCGCGCGTACAGCTCGAAGACCTTACGGACGATCGTCCGGGTGATGCCCCCGTCGCGCAGCTGCTCGATCGTCCGGCCGATCGTGATCCGGCCGCGGTAGTTGATCTCGCCGAGCCTGGTGTGGGCGTGGGAGTAGTGGCCCAGCTCGTGGCCGAGGATCGCGCGCATCTGGTCGGCGTTCATCGTGAGCAACAGCGGCAACCCGATCAGCATGTAGCGCCGGCCGCTGCGCAGACCGAGGAGCGACGCGTCCTCGGTGACGGCGGCGTTGACCTCGGGTACCAGCCAGATCTCGTCCGGCGGACCGGTGACGACCCGTTCCGACAGGTCCCGCACCATCGCCCACAGGTGCGGCTGGTCACGTTCGTGCAGTGGCACGCCGTGTGGCGTGAACGGGGGACGCTTCAGCGCCTTGACCAAGCCGACCACGATCGCGGCGGCGGCGGCGAGGAGTGCGAGGACGATCTGCGTACCGCCGTTCGCGTGCGTCGCGATGTAGTACGCCGCGAACGCGAATCCCCCGATCACCGCGAACGCCAGAACGTAGAACCCCGCCAGCATCGAGACCGCGACCGCTGCGCGCCACCCGGTAGTCATCTGTCTCCTGCCTCCCTCCCGGCGGCGAGAGTAGCGGGTTCTTCACGTCGTACGCCCGAGTGTGTCCATAGTCGAGGGCGGCTGGCTACCTCCGATCAGCCGACTGTGACCAACGTGCTGGCCGGGTACATCTAGAGTCGCAACCGGCGTGAGGTCGAGATCGCGCCCGACAGCGTAGTGACGAACGCGTCCAACGAGTCAGGTACGTCGATCCGGTGCCACATCTGCGGCGGGTCGTACCACTGCAGGCCGGCGTCGGGATCGCCCGGCCGTCCCGAAGCCGCGAAGATGCGCGCCCAACGGTCGAGCAGGCCGAACACCAGGGCGTACGGAAGGATCCGCGCGACCAGCTCCGCCCGCGACGTGTCCGGAAGTTCGGAGCCGGGCGCCAGTTCGAGGTAGCCGCGCAGGTCGTGCAACTGGCTCAGCAGGGCGCTGCCGCGCGCGGTTCTCGCCGGTGCCACCACGCCGCCCCACGCGAGGATCCCGCCGGCGAGCACGACACCGAGCCCGACCAGACCCAGGCCGGCGTACCCCAGTCCGACGGTGGCCACCAGACCGACCAGGGAAAGCACCCCACCCGCCGTCGTCCAGGGCGAACGCACCGCGTCCGGGCGCTGCCGGAACCAGCCCTTCGCGTGGACATCGGCGTAGAGCTGCTCCTGCATCTGGCGCAGGCCGTCGGCGAACCGTCCCGCCAACGCCGAGACCGCGACGCTGCGCGTGCCGTTGTCCCTGCGGATGTGCCGATCGTCGCCGGGGCCGCCCAGGAGCAGGGCGAGGAGGACCCGTTCGTACGGCGCGAGATCGCCCTCGCCACTCTCCGGCGTACGGCGGATCACCCAGTCCGGCCGGCGATAAGGGGACGGGCGTGGCAGCTCCTCGATCACCACGTGACCACGGACCGCGAGGTCCAGCACGGTCGCCACGATGTCGACGACGTCGGCGCTCTCGTCGACGACCGTGCCCAGCTGGCCCGGTCGGACCCCGTCCGGGGGAACGAAGCACACCTCGCCCGACGGCTCCTCGCTGATCGGGTGGTACGCAGGACGCCGCGGCACCCGGGCGTCTCGCCCGCTGGTCCACCACAAGGCCAGCACGGCGCCCCCGGCGACGGCGAGGACGATGAGCAGGAGGCTGACCGACACCGGGGTCACGGAGAAAGCGTGCGCGAGTGGTCCGCCATCGTCGAGCGGTTGGTCGGGCCCCCTCATGCGCACACAGTAGTGTCCGCGCCCAGTGCCCGGCGCCCTCGTCGGACTAGGTGACTAGCTGGCCGCCGGCAGGACCAGCGCGGTGGCGAACGCGGCGAGACCTTCGCCGCGACCGGTGAACCCGAGCCCGTCGGTCGTCGTCGCCGAGACCGTCACCGTGGCACCACAGGCGGCACTGAGGACCTGGCAGGCCTCCTCCCGGCGCGACCCGATCCGGGGTCGTACGCCAATGACCTGCACCGCGACATTCCCCACCCGCCACCCCGCTGCCCGCACCCGGCCGGCCATCTCGGCGAGCAGGTCGGCGCCCCGGGCATCGGCCCACGCCGGATCCGAGGTCCCGATCTGGCTGCCCAGGTCGCCCAGCCCGGCGGCGGACAGCAGCGCGTCGCAGCAGGCGTGCGCGGCTACGTCACCGTCGGAGTGACCGGCCAGGCCGAGTTCCTCGTCGGGCCACTCCAGCCCGGCCACCCACATCGGCCGGCCGGCAGCGAACGCATGAACGTCGACGCCGATCCCCACCCTGGGCAGACCGTCGCTCACGTCTGGATCCTTCCCACGCCCGTGCGTCAGCGGGCGCCGTCGGCTCGTCGTCGGGCCAGGAGGGCCTCCGCCAGCACCAGGTCGAGCGGCCGGGTCACCTTGAACGCCTCCTCCGAACCAGGAATCGCCGTCACCGCGATACCGAGGCGTTCGACGAGGCCGGCGTCGTCGGTGATCGCGCCGAGTTCCTCGGCGGAGGCCTCCGCGGCCCAGGCGTGCGCCTTCGCCAACACCGCCCGGCGGAACCCCTGCGGTGTCTGGACCGCCCGCAACTGGCTGCGGTCGGGAGTGCGTAGGACCGTGTCGGCGGCGACCTCCTTGACCGTGTCGGTGAGAGGGACGACCGGCACACACGCGTCGGCACGTTGCCGGACGGTGGACGCGACGGCCTCGACGAGTTCCGGCGGCGCCAGCGGGCGCGCGGCGTCGTGGACGAGCACGACATCGACGTCGGCCGGCAACGCGGCGAGCGCGCGACCGACGGAGCCGTGTCGGGATTCCCCACCCCGCACCACCTCGACGTCGGCGCCCCACTCGAAATCGGCCAGCAGGCGTTCGACCGCCGGGACATCGGGACCAGGCGCGGCCACCACGACGAGCGAAACACCCCGGGCCCGCGCCAACGCGCGGACGGCGTGGACGAGCAACGGGGCACCGCCCAACAGGCGAAGCGCCTTGGGACGGCCAGGACCCAGGCGTTCACCACGCCCGGCGGCAGGAACGATCGCGGCGGTTCTCATGGCATCACTGACAAGGAAAGGGTCAAGGGCGCCGACTGGCGAGGAATGGAAGGAAGGGAACGAGCGACAGGGCGGAAGGGCAGCTCATCGGCCCCGACCTCGAAAGGCCGGGGCCGATGCGGACGAACCTCAGGAGGCGAGTACCTCGTCGAGAAGCGTCTCGGCCTTGTCCTCGTTGGTGTTCTCGGCGAGCGCGAGCTCGGAGACGAGGATCTGACGAGCCTTGGCGAGCATGCGCTTCTCACCCGCGGACAGGCCGCGGTCACGCTCCCGGCGCCAGAGGTCACGGACAACCTCGGCCACCTTGATAACGTCGCCCGAGGCGAGCTTCTCCAGGTTGGCTTTGTAGCGTCGCGACCAGTTGGTCGGCTCCTCCGTGTGTGGCGCGCGCAGGACTTCGAAGACCTTCTCGAGCCCGTCCTGACCGACCACGTCGCGAACCCCGACCAGGTCTACGTTGTCTGCAGGGACACGGACGACGAGATCGCTTTGGGCCACAATGCGGAGAACTAGATACGTTTTGTCCTCGCCCTTGACCTTGCGGATCTCGATGTCATCGATGACGGCCGCCCCATGATGGGGGTACACCACTGTCTCGCCGACCTTGAAAGTCATATGTCAGGTACCCCTTCCTTGGTGACAAGGGTAACACGGGGCGATCGGGACGCCCTCGACGTTTCCGCAGGTCAGGGCCGGGATGTGGGCTTGACAAGAAGCCGATCATCGTGTTCACGCAGGTGAACGAGTCCGCTTGACGACTCCGTCACGGTCTCGCGGGCCGACTTGGCCGCGGCCATGGCGGCGACTCGGCGACGGCTTACGACCACTCCTCACAGCCGGCGAACGGCAGGTGCTTGCCCGCCACGTACCGCGGTCGCGGCTGGTACGGATTGACCCCCGGCTCACCCCGCAGGTGGAACGCGCTCGCCCACGGCGGGTCATCGGTCACGATCCTTGTCGTGGTGGGGATGTAGCGGATGGTGAGGCCACACCGGCGATGCGGCGACGTGTTCGCGTTGCTCCCATGGACGATGTGCGGATGGTGGACCTCGACGTCACCTGGTTCGAGGATCACGTCCACGGCCGCGTCCTCGTCGATGTCGACCGCGATCTCCTTGCCCAGAACGCTTTCCACCTCGGTGTTGTCGCGCATGCCCGCCACGTCGAGCTTGTGGGTTCCCGGCACGAGGCGTACGCAACCGTTCTCCGGCGTGGACGGGTCGGCCGCGAGCCACAACGTCACCACCCGCATGGGTTCCAGCGGCCAGAAGGCACCGTCCTGGTGCCAGAGCACGGGCTGGCCGGAGTACGCCGGCTTGCAGATGTAGTGCGAGGCGAACAACGCGATGTCCGGGCCGATGAACATCTGGGCGATGTCGAGCAACCTGTCGTCTGCGATGAGGCGTACCCAGAACGGGTCGTCGCGCATGAGCACGTGGCCGAGGTTCTCGGGGCGCAGCTCGGGATTGCGGGCCTGCAGCCAGTCGACGTGGGCGTGTACTTCGTTGATCAGATCCGCGTCGATGACCTTGCGGAAGATGGCGTAGCCGGTCTCGTCGTAGCGCTGGATGATCTCGTGATCTTCGGTCGCCTGAAGGCTCACCGGCACATCCCTCCTCGAGTCGTGACCTTCATCGTCGGGCGACCGAAAGCCGACCGATAGCACTCATCGTGCAGAAATATGTAATCTCTTGATATGCCAGCCTCGACCGTGCTCCGCTTCGAGGCCCACGCCCTCGGCCGGCCCTACCACGCCGCACACGTCCGGCTGGGTCCACGGGCGGCCCTGACCGGCCCGCACCGGCACGCGGACTTCTACGAGCTCATGAGCGTGGTCGACGGCCGCGGCGAACAGCACCTCGAGACCGGGACTCAACCGCTCGCGCCGGGTGACATCGTTCTCATCCGGCCACACGACGAGCACGCCATCGCCGGCCGGACCTCTGGTGGGCTGGGGTTCGTCAACGTCGCCTTTCCCGCCGACGCCTGGCGGGCGTTCGTCGACCTCAGCCACGCCGATCCGTACGGCGCGTGGGACCGGCGGGCACAACCGCCCCTCGTGTCACTGACCGGCGAGCAGGCGACGGTGATGCGTACGTCGTTCGACCGGGCGCTCGCCCGCTTCCATGACGCGCCGACGATGCGCGACCTCGTACGTTTCTGGTCCGAGGTCGTCGATCTCCTCTGTGCCGGCGGCGCCATGGGAGCCGGCAGCGGCGGCGGGGTTGGTGACGGCGAGAGCGGTGCTCTCGAACCCGGCACCCGACCAGGCTGGCTGGTGCGCGCCCGGGCCGCCATGCGACGGGAGTCCAACCTTCGCGGCGGAGTACCCCGGCTGCTCGAACTGGCGGGGGTGAGCCCGGCGCACCTGTCCCGCACGATGCGCGGGCACTACGACACGTCGCCGACCCGGTTCGTCTCCGACCTCCGGCTCGAACGCGCCTGCACCTGGCTCGCCACGACGGACCTCACGGTGACCGAGATCGCCCACCGGTGCGGCTTCGCCAGCCAGTCGTACTTCACCCGCCGGTTCCGACAGGCCGAGGGCCTCTCCCCCCGGGAGTTCCGGGCACGGGCGCGGCGGGCGTTCGTTCCGTGAAAACACCGCGACTGAGCGTGGGCGCGCCGGGATCAGCTCCGGTCGGCGCCGGTGTTTCCCCGATACGCTGGCGAGCGCTCCGGGTGCGAGCCGACGAGGGGGAGCGCCACCGTGCAGTCAGCAAGAAGTAGCCGTCCTGGCCTGGGCCGTAGCCTGGCCGCCGCCGGCCTGATCGCCGTGATCCTGCCCGCGCTCGCGCTCGCCGGTTGCGAGGCCAGCATCGGAGCGGAGACGCAGGACCCATACACACCAGGCCAGGGAGTGCACGCCGACACCGACGAACTCCGGCTCCGGGGCGTCGTCGCCGTCTCGGCGGTCGACGGGAGCGCCACGCTCGTCGGCACGATCCTCAACCAGAGCTCCGTCGACGACGCGCTGGAGACCGTACGGTTCCGTGGCGGCCGGACCACGCTCGGCCGGTCCCCCCTGCCGCTGCGGGGCCGGGGTATCCGCGTGCTGGGCGTCGACACCAGTCAGGGGAAGGCGACGCCCGCCACGCTGTCCGGGCGAGCCGTACGGGCCGGTGTGGTCGTGCCGCTGACGTTCGACTTCCGACGGGCCGGAACGGTGACACTCAACGTCCTCGTGGTGAGCCGTGAGGGGCCGTTCGCCACGGTGCCGGCGCCGTCGAAGCCAGCAACTCCCTAGCAAGCCGTCCGACCGTGGAACGCGGCCGGGTCGGCTAGACCTCGAACTTGTAGCCGAGCCCGCGCACTGTCACCAGGTGCCGGGGCGCCGACGGGTCCGGCTCGATCTTGGCCCGCAGCCGCTTCACATGGACGTCGAGCGTCTTCGTGTCGCCCACGTAGTCAGCGCCCCACACCCGGTCGATGAGCTGGCCCCGGGTCAGCACCCGTCCGGTGTTGCGGAGGAACATCTCCAGCAGCTCGAACTCCTTCAACGGCAGGCGTACGTCCCCACCGCCGACCGTGACGACGTGCCGCTCGACGTCCATGCGTACCGGCCCACCTTCGAGCACGGCCTGGATGATCTCGCCGACCTCCATGCCGCGGCGGAGAACGGCGCGGATCCGCGCGACCAGCTCCCGCGGGCTGAACGGCTTCGTCACGTAGTCGTCGGCGCCCAGCTCGAGGCCCACCACCTTGTCGACCTCGGTGTCCTTCGCGGTCACCATGATCACCGGTACGTTGGAACGGCGCCGCAGCTCCCGACACACCTCGGTGCCCGGCACCCCCGGCAGCATCAGGTCGAGCAGCACGATGTCGGCACCACCGCGCTCGAACTCCTCGATCGCGACGATGCCGTCACCGGCGAGCGCGACCTCGAAACCTTCTTTGCGAAGCATGTACGAGAGCGCATCGCTGTAGCTCTCCTCGTCTTCGACGACGAGAACACGAGTCACCGGGTTGCCTCCTTCTGGCGTACGTCAGTTGCCTCGGACTGGGGCTTGGGTTGGGACTCGGATTGGGGCTCGGGCTGGGCGGCCTGCGCCGGCAGCAGCGTCCCGGTCATGCCAGAGTCGCCGGTCATGCCAGAGTCGCCGCTCGTGGCGGTGTCGCCGCGCAGCGGCAGCCGGATCGTGAAGGTGGAGCCTTCGCCCTCCACACTCCAGACCGCGATGGCACCACCGTGGCTGGCGGCGACGTGCTTGACGATGGACAGGCCAAGCCCGGTGCCACCGGTTGCCCGGCTCCGTGCCCGGTCGACCCGGTAGAAGCGTTCGAACACCCGGTCGAGCTCCTGCTGCGGGATGCCCACACCCTGGTCGCTCACGGCGAGCTCCACGAAACCGGCCGAGCCTTCCGGATCATGGTCGTCCGGCGCGCTGTGGCGGACGTCGACGACGACCCGGGAGTGTTCCGGGCTGTAGCCGACCGCGTTCTCGACGAGGTTGCCGACCGCGATCACCAACTGCTGCATGCTGCCGGAGACGTGGAGGTCGCGAACGCCGGCATGGACAAGCTCGATGTGCTTGGCCTGGGCGTCGACCCGGCACCGGTCGAGGGCGGCGTCGACGACGTCGTCGAGCGCTATGGCCGCGGCTTCCTCCACCGGGTCGTCGGCCTGGACCCGGGACAGCTCGATGATCTGCTGGACCAGCCGGGTCAGCCGGTCGCTCTCGATCTGCATCCGACCGGCGAACCGGTGTACGGCGTCCGGGTCGTCGGCCGCGTGCTGGACGGCCTCCGCCAGCAGGGTCAGGGCGCCGATGGGGGTCTTGAGCTCGTGGCTCACGTTGGCTACGAAGTCGCGGCGGATGGAGTCGATTCGGCGCTCCTTGGTGTGGTCCTCGACCAGGATCAGGATCAGCTCGCTGCCCACCGGGGCGACCCGGGCGGAGACGGACAGGACGTTGTGGCCGAACCGGCCACGCGGAATCTCCAGGTCACACTGCCGGATTTCGCCATCCCTGCGGACTTTGCGTACGAGGTCGAGCAGTTCCCCGGTCACGATCCGGGTGCCCCGGACCAGTCCGAAAGACCGCGCGGGGGCGCTGGCATGGCGTACGTCGTCCTGCGGGCCCACCACGACCGCGGCCGAACGCAGAACCGCGAGGACCTTGGCCACATCGGGCGGAATGGGAGGGTCAGGACGCTCGGGGGCACGGGCCTGGGCGCGTTCGGAGAACCGGAACGAGAACGCGGCCACACCACCGATGGCAAGGCCGACCAGGCCGCCGAGCAGGGCGGCAAGCGTCGCGTCCACAGCTCCCGATGGTAGGCGGCCGGCGGGGAAGTGTGCGCCCCCAGCCGGGTGGGGCACCGGTCCGACGGCCAGAGTTCACCGCGTGTTCAGGCTGGTCGTTCGCTCGGTGACCCGCTATCACTTACGGTGTTCGGCATGCGCGAGGCATTCCACGAGCAACTCCAGCACCTGAACGACCGGCTCGTCCAGATGGCGGGACTGGTGGAGACGGCGGTCCGCGAGGGCACCGCCGCGCTCCTCGAGGCCGACGCCCGGAAAGCCGAGAAGGTGATCGCGGCCGACGCGGAGATCGACCGGCTCCAGGCGCTCGTGGAGGAACAGACGTTCGAACAGCTGGCGCTCCAGCAGCCGGTGGCGAGCGACCTCCGCGCCCTCGTCGCGGCACTGCGGATGGTCGCCGACCTCGAGCGCATGGGCGACCTGGCCGAGCACGTCGCGAAGATCGCCAGGATGCGTTACCCGGAGTGCGCGATCCCGGACGAGCTCAAGGAGACCATCGCTCGGATGGGTGCGGTCGCCGAACGCATGGTGGGCAAGGTCTCCGCCACCGTGCGCGGCTCCGACGTGGCCCGCGCGGTCGACCTGGTGGGCGAGGACGACGAGATGGACCAGCTGCGGCGGGAGCTGTTCACGAAGATGCTCGACGCGTCGTGGCCGCACGGAGTAGCCGCTGCCGTCGACATCGCGCTCCTCGGGCGCTACTACGAACGGATCGCCGACCACTCGGTCTCGATGGCCCGCCGGGTGATCTACCTCGTCACCGGCGACGTGCCCGCGCGTACGCCCTGAACGGCCTCGCCACTTCGTGTGAAGGCGACCCGCACAGGGCGGAATCGGTCGGGCAGGAAGGTCGCTAGCATCGCCGGGTGGACGGCGTACTGATCTTCTGCGGCATCGTGGCCATCTGCTTCCTGGTGGGCGTCCTTTCCTGGCGGAAGCGTCCGAAGGCACGTGACGTGCTGTCGGTTCCGGTCGAGCCGGCGGCCCTGGACACCGTGCTCCGGCTGCTGCTCCAGAACAAGAAGATCATGGCGATCAAGGAGCTCCGAGTGGCGACCGGCCTCGGCCTTGCGGAGGCGAAGTCCCTCGCCGAGGCGATCCAGCGTGGCCACCGTCCGCCTTCCGCCGAAGGCCAGGTGGTGCCGGTCGAGGCTGACCAGCCGCACCAGGGGCAGCCCGCGACGACCGGAACCCCGGACCTCGCCGAGCGTGCCCGCGCCCTACGCGTCGTCGGCCGCGAGACCGAGGCCATCCGGCTGGTCTGCGACGAGACCGGGATGGGCATCCTCGACTCACAGAAGTTCGTCCGCGCCCTCTAGGACCCTTCGGGCCTCAGCCCGCCCCGGCCGAGCCTTGTCGGAGGTATCTCACCCTGAAGACGAGATACCTCCGACAAGAAGACGTCGGTCCTGGCGTCGCTACGACACGGCGGCGAGGCGGGTGGACTGGAAGTCGGCCGTGTCCTGGTCGGCGATGACCTGGCCGTCGTGCACGGTGACGACCCGGTCAACCCACCGCAGGGTCTGCGGTCGGTGGGCGATGACGATCGTCGTACGACCGGCCGCCGCGCTGCGCATCGCCTGCTCCACCCGGCGTTCGGACTTGAGGTCCAGGTGGGACGTCGCCTCGTCGAGCACCAGCACCCGCGGATCCAGCACCAGCGCGCGGGCCAGACAGAGCAGCTGCCGCTGCCCGGCCGAGAGCGACTTGCCCCGCTCCTGCACCTCGTGCAGGTAACCACCGTCCAGCTGCGCGATGAACTCGTGCGCGCCGACGGCCCGGGCGGCCGCCTCCACGAGTTCGTCGGAAGCGTCCGGCGTTCCGTAGGCGATGTTGTCGCGAATGGTTCGCGAGAACAGGAACGGTTCCTGCGGTACGTACCCGATCGACTGCCGGTAGGCCGACGGGTCGAACCGCGTCACCGGCGTACCGTCCACCTCGACCTGCCCGTCGGTCGCGTCGTAGAACCGGGTGATCACCTTGGCGATCGTCGACTTGCCGGCACCGGTCTGGCCGACGAAGGCGACCCGTTCGCCCGCGCCGATCCGCAGATCCGCCGAACGCAGGGCGGGCTTGCGGGTGCCGTTGTACTGCAGGGTGACGCCCCGCAGCTCGATGTCGCCGGTGAGTTCACCGACCTCCTCCGGCTGCTCCGGCCGCGGCACGCTGACCTCCTCGGCGAGCAGGGCGGAGATCCTTGTGACCCCGGTCTTCGCCCGCTGGTACACGTCGAAGACCGTCGCCATCTGCTGGATCGGCGCGAACGCGAGCGCCAGGTAGAGCAGGAACGGCAGCAACTCCGCCACCTCCAGCTCGCCCGCCGAGATGAGCCGCCAACCGACGAGCAGCGTCGCCGCCACGGTGAGTCCGGCCAGCACCTCGATGAACGCGACGTACGCGGCGGTGGCGCGGTTGCTCGTCGCCCGCGCGTCGTACTGCTGCTTGGCAAGGCCCCGGAAGTGCGCGAGGTTCGCCGCCTCACGACGGAAGGCCTGCGTCACCGGCAGCACGGCGAGCGTCTCGTGCAGATAGGTGTTGAGCGCGGAGTTGAGTTCCCGTGCTCTTTCGTACGCCGGACCGACGATGCGGCGGTACTTGATCGTCGCGACGGTCGCCGGCGGGATCACCGCCAACACCACCAACGCCAGCGTCGGGTTGAGCACCAGCAACACCACGGTCATCCCGGTGAACGTCACGATCGCGACGAGCGCGTTGGTGAGTCCCGCCTGGATCAGCTCCGCGACGGCGTTGACGTCGGAGGTGAGCCGGGTCATGATCCGGCCGGCATGCGTACGGTCGTAGTAGTCCATCCCGAGCCGCTGCAGATGGGCGAAGAGCCTTATCCGCAAGGCGTACAGAATGCGTTCGGTCGTCCGTGACGTCACCAGGTGGGTTGCCCAGACGTCGCAACCGGAGATCAGCGCGACGATTCCGAACACCCCGCAGGTGAGGAACAGGAACGTCAACGACTTGTTGTCGAGGGCCTGTTCCAGGCCGTTCTGCACCAGGAGCGGACCGGCGAGGACGGCGAGCGCGTCGACGAGCAACAGCGCGAGCCCGAACAGGATCGGCCAGCGCTGCGGACGCACCATCTGCCACAGCTTGAACCCCTCGTGGCGGGTCGACTCGTGCAGGACGTCGATGCCGGGGCGTTCGGTGGCGACCGGCAGCTGCGCGAGCGCCGCGAGGAGCTCGGGCGAGACAGGATCGCCGACCCTTGCCCGAACGGGATCGACCTGCTGCTCGGCCGGCTGCCATGCTTGCGCGGTCACGGCCGCCTCGCCGTCGGCAAGCTCGGGTTGACGCGGCTCGGTGTCGTGGTCGGCGTGGTCCGGCATCTCCGACATCAACGCCCGGTAGAGACTCGACCGCTCCACCAACTCGTCGTGCGTACCCTCGTCGACGACCTTGCCGCCGTCGACGAGCACCACCCGGTCGGCCAGTTGGACAGTCGACTCACGGTAGGCCACGACGATGACGGTGCGACCCGCGACGATCTCCTGCATGGCATCGAGAATCCGGCGTTCGACATGCACGTCCACCGCGGACGTCGCGTCGTCGAGAACCAGGACGTCCGCGTCGGCGAGCAGCGCCCGGGCGAGCGCGATCCGCTGCCGCTGCCCACCGGACAGGCTGAGCCCCTCCTGGCCGACCTCGGTGTCGTAGCCCTCGGAGAGGCCGACGATGAAGTCGTGGATGGCCGCGATCTTCGCGACCTTCTCGACCTCCTCGTCCGTCGCATCCGATCGGCCGTACGCGATGTTGTCGCGGATCGACCCCGACAACAGCATCGCCTCGTCGAAGACCATGCTGACCCGCCGGCGCACCTCGGGAAGGCTCAGGTCGCGGACGTCGACACCATCGAGGAGCACCCGGCCGGCGCTGGCGTCCCGCAACCTCGGTACGAGCTGCAGGGCCGTCGACTTGCCCGAGCCGGTGGGCCCGACGATCGCGACCGACTCGCCAGGGAGTACGTCGAGGCAGAGCTCGTCCAGCGCCCGCGGCCCGTCGGGATAGGTGAACGACACGTGGTCGAACGACACGAACGCCCCGCGCTGGTCGGCCGGCTCCTCCGTTCGTCGGGCGACCTGCTGGTCGGCTCCGCGCGCAGCCGCGGGCCCGTTGGCATCCGCCACGACGGTGCCGTTCCCCATGCCGCCACGGCGGGGACCGCGACCCTGGATGTCACAGTCGGACTTCCGGGTGTCCACCTCCGGCTGGACGGCGAACACCTCGGCGATCCGTTCCGTCCCCGATCGCGCGCGAGGCACCAGCGTCAGCACCATCGCCAGCATCCGCGCCGAACCATTGAGATCGGCCAGGTACGCAAGAAACGCGAAGAACGTACCGACCGTCACATGCCCGTGGAGGGCGAGCCATCCCCCGAGGGCGAGGACCAGGACCTGTCCGGCGAGGGGGGATGCCTGCAGCGTCGCGAGCAAGGGCGCCCGCTGACGGATCGCCCGGACCCGGGACCGGAACATCCCGGTGAGCGACTCGACGAACCGTTCGTGCTCAGCCTTCTCCTGGCCGAATCCCTTCACGACCCGGACGCCGGTGATCGCTTCTTCGGCGACGGTCGTCATGTCCGCTTCGCGCTGCTGGGCGTCCCATGATGCCGCGTACACCCGCATGTGCAGGCGCCTGGCGATGACGACCAACGCGATGAGGACGCCGCACAACACCAACGCCAGCAGGGGCGAGAGCGTCGCCATGATGAACAGCGCCAGCACCACCTGCAGCACGGTGCCGAGCACGGGCGGCAACAGGCCTACCGCCTGCTGGATGAGGACGAGGTCGGAGTTGACCCGGGAGACCAGCTGGCCGCTCTGCATGCGTTCGTGCGCGGCCGCGTCCAGCCGCTGCAGGTGGGCGTAGAGGTCGTCACGGATGTCGTTCTGGACATGGATGCTCAGCCGGCCGCCGGTCTCGCGCCAGAACCCACTGGCGACGGCACGTAGCAGCACCATGGACACCAGTGCGGCGACCCAGGGCAGCACCGGCTTGCTGTGCTCGATGATCGCGTCGTCGACCACGATCTTCTGCAGGAGGGGGGCGGTGACGAGCGCCGCCGTCCAGAGAGTGGCGGCAATCAGGGACACCGCGACAAGTCGCCTGTGCCGGCCGAGATAGGGAGACAACCAGCGCATCCAGCCCTTGCCCGCGGTTTCCCCTCCATTGGTTGGGGATTCCGGCGTACGCACAGCCAGTTGGTGCGGGTTGCGCGGCGAGGGCAGGTTGGGTCTAGGGCGGGTTCGTGGTCTGGAACCTGAGGTAAACACGGTGTTCTTTCCCGCCGACGGCGGCGGAGATCTGGGACAGGCGATTGTCACGGCGCGCGGCACCCCCGCCGTCAGCGAGTGGTCCGAAGCCGAGCGTGTGCAGGGAGATCGCCGGTCAGGTGCGGTGGATGGGCACGTTTCCACATCGACGGATCGCCGTTCCGCCAGGTGTTCTCCACCACGTCTCCGGACGCGGCCCACCGGCCCGGCCACATGGCCAGAGGTATCTCGCCCAAGGACGAGAGAACTCGGACAACGTGGCGCCTGGCATGGTGAACCGGCCGGACCGATCAGTTCGCCGAAGCTAGGAACGATCGCCGGGTCTTTTGAGAACCGATGGAAGGACGAGTGCCGTCAGGCGGACGTGCCGCCGAGCCCCGCTCCTGACCTGACCTCGCCACACCCACTCAATGGATGCGCGCGCCAGGCACCTCCTGTCACAGGCGCGACGGGAAGAAGTACGCGGGAATGCGCGGGTAGTGATGGACTGCGGGTCGACCGACGGGAATCCTACGAAGCGTCCGGAGTGACGCTGACATGGCGCGCACGCACCTCATGCTGCTGGTGGTTTCGAACAAGACCTAGCTGGCGGAAAGCCGAAGTGGACTGCATCGTCCGTACGCATCGAGGTTAACCGCGCCCATCGGTGATCGCGACCGGCTTTCACATGATGGACGTTGTAAACCTCGAAGGGGTTCAGGCCGCCAGACGCGACCTTGCGGCCGGTCCGGAGGCCCGCCCCTCCCCGGCCCTCATGACCGACAACGTCTCACCTCGATCACCGGTTGCGGAGACTTGCGAAGATTCTGAGATTCCTCACCCGGGAAGGCGCGCCCTCGGGGGCCGGCGAATGACCACGCTGCCCATGTCTGTGGTCGAGCGCGAGGCATCGGCACCCGTCCCTGCTACCAGAGACCTGCTCAGCGTGGTCATTTACGGCGCGGGACCGGGTCCCGGCGTCCAAGGGCGAGCGCGGCTTCGAAGGGACGGCGACGGTTACCTGCGGCCCTGGTTCTTGACCGCCTCGATCGCCGCTGCGGCGGCGTCGGGATCGAGGTACTCGCCACCGGTCGCCAAGGGCCGCATCGACTCGTCGAGGTCGTAGACCAGCGGGATCCCGGTCGGGATGTTGAGACCGACCACGGCGTCTTCGCTCATCCCGTCGAGGTGCTTGACCAGTGCACGCAGCGAGTTGCCGTGCGCCGCCACCAGGACCACCCGACCGGCCCGCAGGTCAGGGACGATCGCGTCGTACCAGTACGGCAGCATCCGGACGACCACATCGGCCAGGCACTCCGTGCGCGGCATCAGCTCCGGCGGGAGATCGGCGTAGCGCGGATCACCCACCTGGGAGAACTCCGCGTCGTCGGGGAGCGGCGGGGGCGGCGTGTCGTACGAACGTCGCCAGGTCATGAACTGCTCTTCGCCGAACTCCTCCAGAGTCTGCTTCTTGTCCTTGCCCTGCAGCGCGCCGTAGTGCCGCTCGTTGAGCCGCCAGCTCCGGCGGACGGGCAGCCAGTCGCGGTCGCATTCGGCCAGCGCGATCTCGGCCGTCCGGATGGCCCGGCGAAGCACCGAGGTGTGGACCACGTCGGGCCGGGTCCCGCGCTCACGCAGCAGCTCGCCGCCGCGGCGGGCCTCCGCCTCGCCCGTTGCTGACAGGCCGATGTCGACCCAGCCGGTGAAGAGGTTCTTGGCGTTCCACTCGCTCTCGCCGTGGCGGAGCAGAATCAGACGGTACGGCGCTGCACTCATGCCGCGACTCTACCGACGGTCCCGTGGACGCCCGACCCCCGGAAGGCTTGACTGGACCCATGACGAACTCCGCGTTCCCGGACGATCCCGAAGCGATGCTGGCCTTGGGCCGGGAGGTGCTCGGGGCGCAGCCGTTCAGCGTCCTGATGGAGGCGCGTCTGGAGGTGTTCGCGCCCGGCCGGGCCCGGCTGTCGCTCCCGCTCGGTCCGCGGCTGCTGCAGCAGTTCGGCCACGCCCACGGTGGTGTAGTGAGCTACCTCGCCGACAACGCCCTGACCTTCGCGGGTGGGTCCGTGCTGGGTCCGGCCGTGACGACCGCGGAGTACAAGATCAACTACATCCGTCCGGCGCGCGGGGAACAGCTCGTCGCCGAGGCGTGGGTGGTCAACGCGGGACGCCGGCTCGCCGTGGTGGGATGTTCGCTCCATGTCGTGGACGGTTCCGGCATCCCGACCGAATGCGCCCTCGCCCAGGGCACGATCGCGACCCTCAACGACGACGACCGCTCCGCCAGTACGCAGGACTAACCATCAGGAAACAGACCCACCGGCCGCCGGGCGGCCCCGATCCAACGTGCGGCCCGGGAGTGGTCGTTCTAGGGCAGCAGGGCGACCCGCAGCCGGAGGAGGTCGAGATAGGTGTCGACGTCCTCGACCTGCTCGGGATCCGCGGGGCAGGGCGGTTGCCCGAGCGCACGGTCGACGATGGCCCGGGCCTGGGCGGGCGAGTGGTCGGTGAGGGCGAGCCCGTCCTGCGCCGCGGCCTTCGCGTACTCGTCCCGGAGCCCGGCCACCTGGTCGGTCACCCAGCAGTCCTTGACGCCGCCGCCGAGGTCGTGGTCGAGCAGGACCACCACCGCGTGCTGGTCACGGCGGTAGCTGAAGGTCAGCAGGAGCGTCTCGCGGCCGCCGTCCGCGTAGCCGAACGACGGGCCGACCTCCGGTGCGCCGAGCAGGTCGACCCAAGGACAGTCCTCGAGGCCGGCGCCGACCAGCCGCCCGGCACCGGCGGTGGCGGCGGCTCGCACCTGTGGTGGCCCCACGACAGCGAGCACGCGCAGAATCGCCAGCGCCTCAGGACTACCCTGCCGTTCCGCCTGCGAGACCAGCTGCTCGAGCACGAGCGGAACCTCGGCCGGATCCACCGCCGCACTCCGCACGATGGCGAGGAACTCCAGGCCGCACAGCTCGGCCTCCAGTGCCGTGCTGTCCCTGCCGAGCAGTGGCCGCCACCCTTCGAGGACGGTCGCCAGAGACTGCTCGGGCGTCGGCAGCACCCCCGCGTCGCCCAACCGGTGCAGGATCTGCCCCGGATCGGTCACGCCGTCGAACGACCGCACCACCTCGGCAGGAGCCCCCGCCTCGGCGAGAAGGTGCCGCAGTCCGCCCAGAGTCCCCAGGTCGGGGGCACCGGCATCCAGGCCCAGACCACCAGGAACCGCCGGGAGGAGCTCGGGTCCGTCGCCTCGGTTGCTCTTCCACTGCGTACGCCGGGGATTTGCCACCGCGCCATCTTGCCACTCACCGCATTCGAGTTGATCATGACCCGACCGCCAAGCCGACCGCCAAGTCCGACCGCCAACCTGGCCGCCAGCCACACGCCGGCTCTCCGCGGCCCCCGCGTACCTACGGGCTGGAGTCTTCGGGCTGCAGCCGGCGGAACGCCTCGAGGTTCGCCGTCGACTCGCCGCGTTCGGTCCGCCATGCCCACTCCCGCCGGATCGCCGACGCGAAACCCAGCTCCAGCAGGTGGTTGAACGACGAGTCGGCGGCATCGAGCACACATCCGAGCACGCGGTCGATCTCCTCCGGCGTCACCGCTGTCAAGGCCAGCTTGCCGGTCAGGTGGATGTCGCCCAGATGGTCGACGGCGAAGGCCACGCCGTAGAGCCGCAGGTTGCGTTCGAGCAGGTAACGGTAGACCGCTTCATGGTTCTCGTCCGGCCGGCGTACGACGAAAGCGTGCACACTCAGTGCCTGCCGTCCGACGTCGAGGACGCAGGTCGTCTGGAGCTTGCGTTCACCGGGAAGCGTCACGACGAACGCGCCCGGTGCAGGTTCCTCCCACCCGAGCTCGAGGTCGCGAAGCGCCCGTCGTACGACATCAGCCGGCCCAGCGCCACCGTCATCGGGCTCGTGGGAAGGATCGTGCTCAGACACCCCGCCACCGTAGCCGGCGCGGGACCCGGGCAGAGCGACAGCGCCACGCTCGGGGTTGTCGCCACACCTGGCCTGATGGGGCGGGTCGGTCGCCTTGGCCGGGTGCCCGCTCAGCGGCCGACGAGCGAGATCGAGTCCTCGGGTGCGGCGATCGCCGCGGTGTAGACGTCGAGGGTCCGCGCGGCGGTTACCGGCCAGCCGAAGCCCTGCGCGTGCGCGACGCCTCCCTCGCCGAGGCGGGCGGTCCGTTCCTGGTCGGCGACCAACTCGCCGAGGACGCGCGCCCACTCGTCCGGATCGTGCCCGTCGACCAGCACACCCGACTCGCCATCGCACACCGCCGTCAGCAGACCGCCCGTGGCCGCCGCGACGACAGGTGTGCCACACGCCTGGGCCTCCAGAGCAACGAGCCCGAACGACTCGTTGTACGAAGGAACGGCCACCACCGTGGCGGCCTGGTACCACCGCGCGAGCTCGCCCTGCCGCACCGGCGGGACGAACCGGACGACATCGGCGATGCCGAGCGCGCGAGCCAACCGGATCAACGCGTCGGGCTTCGCCGTACCCGATCCGCTCGGCCCGCCCACCACGGCCACGACAAGGCGATCACGGAGCTCGGGTCGGGCGTCGAGCAGCCGGGCCGCCGCACGCACGAGGACATCGGGTGCCTTCAGCGGCTGGATCCGCCCCACGAATGCCAACACCACCGCGTCGTCAGGCAGCCCGAGCTCCCGCCGCGCAAGGGCACGGTCGCCGGGCCGGAACACGTCAAGGTCCACCCCCGGGTTCACCGTCACGACCGTGCGCGGGTCGGCGTCGTACAGGCCGGTCAGCGCCCGCGCCTCCTCGTCGGTGTTGGCGACCAGCCAATCCGCCGCGTCGACGACCTGCTCCTCACCGATGATCCGCGCGCGCGGTTCCGGGGTGTCACCGTCGGCGAGCAGGGAGTTCTTGACCTTCGCCATCGTGTGCATGGAGTGCACCAGCGGCACACCCCAGCGTTCCTTGGCGAGAGCACCCACCTGGCCGGACAGCCAGTAGTGGGAGTGCACCAGGTCGTACCACCCGAAGTCGTGACCGGCCTCCGTCTGAAGGACACCGCGGGCGAAGGCGCACAACTGTGCCGGGAGCTCGTCCTTCGACAGCCCCTCGAACGGCCCGGCCACCACGTGTCTCACCCGTACGCCGTCGTCCGCCTCGACCACGGGCGGGAGGTCACTGGACGTCGCGCGGGTGAAGATCTCCACCTCGATGCCCAGGGCCGCCAGGCGACGGGCAAGCTCGACGACGTAGACGTTCATGCCACCCGCGTCGCCGGTGCCGGGCTGGTCCAGCGGAGAGGTGTGGACACTCAGCATGGCCACCCGTCGCGGCAACCGCCTGCGCTCGCCAGGCAACGAAATCCGGTGCACCCCGACCAACCTCCTCATGAGCGTACGAACTCATCAGCGCCGTTCATGCGGGTCTGCGCGGCCGGACCGCCGACCAGGAGATGACAACCTCGGGCGGTCGTACGGCATTCCCCGGCCGTCCGTACCGGTCAATCCGGACCGGTCAGTGGGCAACCGGTTGCCGCCCGCAGCCTCACCGCTGCTGCGGCATGCGCTGCGGAGTACGCACGGCGGACCGGCCCACGCTCGCGAGGAGGGACATGATGGCCACGCCCACGATCAGGTTGATGACACCGGTCACGAGCCGGCTCTCCAGCGACGCTGGCCGCAGGAACGGGGCCACGGCCGCCGCCACCGTCGCCAGGGCGACGATCCAGGAGAAGAACACCGTCGGCCGGGGTGTCGCCAGGAGCAGTGCGTGGAGCAGCCCGGTCGCGAGCAGTGCCGCCGCGGCCGCGGTCATGGCATAGGTGAAGGTGCTCGAATCGCCGAAATCACTCGCCGTGCGGGGCGCCAGGATCGGGACGTTCAGGAAGGCGCGGACGACGAAGACCCCGACCACCACGACCAGCGCCGCCACCAGCGCCGTGGCGAGCCCGCCCGCCCACAGCCGGGCGGCGTCGACCTCGGGCCGTTCGGGCTGGTCCAGGTCGATGCCGGTCTGGCGTGGCGTGGCGGGACGTTGGCTGGGATCGCTCATGGTGGGACCTGCTCGGAGCTTTCATTATGCGCCCCCGTTCGAAGTGCCGCGACGCCACCGGCCCACGACGGCGGCGACCACCGAAACGATGTAGAGCTGGCCGACCAGTGCCTCCAGCACGGTCACCATCCGCGCGAGGTTCGTGCCGGGGCTGATGTCGCCGATACCGACCGTGGTGATCGTGATGACGCTGTAGTACAGGCAGTCGCCCGCGGTCGGCGGACGGTGGGCCCCCTCGAAGTACCCGGTCAGGAACGCACCGCCCAACTCGTGCGCGGACGAGAAGACCAGCGCGATCAGGAGATAGATGCACAGGACGCCCAGTACGGTCGCGAGATCCACCCGGGCGTTGGCCATGAGGGAGTGGATCACCAGGCTGCCGGCCACGGCCACGAGGATGATCGTCGTGGCCGCCGTGAGTACCGCCAGCAGTTCACCGCCGGCGAACACGCTCGCCGTCGCCGTCATCACGACCGCCGCGACGGCGATCACACCGACCGCGTCGGTACGGCCACGGCTCACATGGCGGACCCGCAGGGCGGCGAAGAGTACGACGGCGAGGGCGAGGATGCGGGCCACCGACCCGAGCAGCCTGCCGCTCGTCGCGATGATCAGGGCGTACGCGACGAGCAGACCGATCAGAAGCCAGGAGAACGCGACCACCCGCCGGCGGAGAGCGGCCCGACCGTCAGGCCGGTCCGGCGGCGAACTGTCGCTGCCCGGGTCCATGACCTGTCACCTCTCGCGCACGCGACACCTGCACGCGATCAGCTACCCGTACGACGGACCACCCAACCCGCGGGCCCGAAGCCCGGGTCCAGCACCTGACCGCCGCCAGACGGACCTTTCGGTCTATCGGCGTCCGTTCAGCGTCACCACGGACCGTAGGGGCCGTCGCTCTGCCCGCCACGCCGACCGCCGGCCTCACGGACCGCCGGTCGTACGCCGACGACGTAGACCGCGGCCGCGACCGTGCCGGCGATGTTGAGCAGGCTGAGCGGGCTCCAGAACATGGGGATGAGATGGATGAGCAGAGCGAGACCGACCAGGATCAACCAGAGCGTCTTGGTCTGCTTGCCCACGGCCGGGAAGGCCTCCTGCGGCCGCATGACGACATCGCCGAATGCGAATGCCTTCAGCACGAGCAGAGCGATCCAGAGGGCGGCCTGGATGTAGAAGACGATGGTCATCGGTTGACTCAGCACACAGCGAGGGTAACCGCAAACGACCCGGAAGGTGCCGTCCGTACGGCCCGACCCGTGCTGATCCTTGATCGCCGAGCGGCCTGAGTCGCTCGGTTTGCGGACTGTCAGACAGCCATGACCTCAGGGCCGGGCCGGCACCGTCCTACCGACCCGTCACCCTCGGTCCGCCTCACGGCCTCGCCGCCCGCATGCCCGTGAGGTGTCGCAGCCGGGGGACAATGTGCTGCTCAGCTGGTCGCCTTGCGGGCGGGTGCGGAGGAGTTCTTCCTCGGCGTACCCGACTTCGCGGTGGACTTCGCAGCAGTCGACTTGGCGGCGGTCGACTTCGCGGTGCTGCTCGCGGCGGTCCGCGGCTTCGCCGAACGCTTGGCCGTCGAACGCTTCCGCGTCGTGGTCGACTTCGACCGCGACGCCGACGGACGCGACGACGAACCCGTGCGGGCGATCTGGCGGCCGTTCGAGCTGCCGTTCTGCACGCTGCGGATCCGGATCACGGCACCCTTGCCACGCTCGCTGAGCGTTTCGTAGGTGTCGCCGGCCTGGATCAGCGCCATCTGCACGGCCGACTGGGCCTTCTCGGTCAGGTCCTTCGCCTGGATGCGGAGATCGTCAGAGGCGGTACGCAGGACCATGGCGAGAGCGTCGGCGCGCTCTTCGATGCGCTCCTGGACGCGGTCGGAGACGACGGCGGGGTCAGCGGTCTCCAGTGAGCCGAGCTTGTCCGTGGCGATCTTGGAGATCTCGCGGATCTTCTCCACCGCGAGGTCGCCGGCACCGGCGATCGCGTAGAGCGGGTTGGGCTCGGTCGAAGACTTGCGGGTGTTACGGGGCATGGATTAGTCCTCCTGTCGGGCGTGTCGTACGGCCCGGTTCCGGGTGGTGCTCACGCGCGTTCCGGCTCACTGATCTCTTCCTCGTCGGCCTCGCGGCGAAACGACGAATAGATGTCGAGCAGTACCCGCTTCTGGCGTACGGAGAGATAGGGGTCCGAGCGGATGGCCGTTTCGACGGCACGATCGTCTAGGCCCTCCTCCTCGGCCGGATCGAGCAGTCCTGCCCGCACGTAGAGCACCTCCGCCGAAACCCGCAGCGCCTTGGCGAGCTGCTGAAGAACTTCGGCTGAGGGCCTTCGCAACCCGCGCTCGATCTGGCTGAGATACGGGTTGGATACGCCAGCGAGATCGGCGAGCTGTCGCAGGGAGAGCTCCGCGTTGCGGCGCTGTTCCCGGAGATAGTCACCGAGCGTGCTGATGGACCGGACCTTCATGCCGCCATTGTGCTTGCAAAAGTTAGCAAGCGCAAGCCGACAGCAACTTCTGCCTCTGCACTGGAACTGCTCTTGGGTAAATGGCTCAGCTGTCCTGCTCCCGACTTCCCCGCCCAGGACCCCTGGCGAAACCGCGAGGACGTCTGACAATTGGCGGCTCCACCCTGGTCGGCGGATTCCGGATCAGGTCATCGGCGTTCAGATGCCGACACTGCGGATCTCACCGACGGCCATACCACCGCCGCGGACCTCGGCCGTGAGCTGCTCGTCGATGACGGAACCCGAGACGCCAAGCCGGCGCAGGGCCGCCGCCATCACCACCGGGCGGGCCCGCTGGCTGCCGTCGTCGATCTTCAGGGTCACCGCGCGGCCGTCGTCCAGTGCGGCCGCGTAGCACCCCTCCGCCCCGCTCTTGGCGAAGATCCCGGGAACCGCGGCGATCAGCGCCGACTCGTCTCGGGCGGTCCCGCTGGTCCACCTCGGGTGCGCGCGGACGGCGGCGACAACGCGGCCCTCCGGTGTGTCGGGCGGCGCCAGCACCATCGTGCGGAACGCCCTCGCCAGTCCGGTCAGACTCAGTGCGAAGAGCGGCGCACCGCACCCGTCGACACCGGTGTGCGCGACCTTCTCGGCCGCCAGGTCCTCGACCGTCTCGCGGATCATGACCTGGAGGGGATGGGCCGGATCGAGGTAGGTCTCCACCGGCCATCCGGCGCTGACGCAGGCGGCGAGCATGCCGGCGTGCTTGCCGGAGCAGTTCATCGTGGCCCGGTCGGGTCGCTCGCCGCCGGCAATGCGGGCGTGCAGAGCTTCGGTGTCGATCGGCCAGCTGGGCGGGCACCGCAGGGCGGCCTCCGTGAGACCCACGCCACGCAGGATCCTTCGTACGCCGTCGGCGTGGAACGCCTCGCCGGAGTGGCTTGCGGTCGCCAACGCGAGCAGTTCGCCGTCGAGGTCGAGCCCGGCGCGCAGCATGGCCGTCGCCTGCATCGGCTTGTTGGCCGAGCGCGGGTAGCACGGCCCGGTCACGTCACCGACGGCGAACTCCACCGAACCGTCAGCGGCAAGGGCGACAACCGACCCGCGGTGCCGGCACTCGACGAATCCTGAGCGGACAACCTCGGCGACGACGGGAGAGGCACCGCCGGCTCCGGTCCCGGCTGGTCCGGTGTCGACCGGACCGGTGTCGGCTGGTCCGGTGTCGGCTGGTCCGGTGTCGGCTGGCTCGGCTGGCTCGGTCCCGTGGGGCGCACTCATCGCAGGCACGTCTGCCGAACCTACTGGCCAACCTCCGCGGACGCGAGGCCGAGCAGCTCCCGGGCTCCGCCTGGCGGCATCGGCGGGCGTTGGGCAACCATCGCAAGAGTCGCGGCCCGCTCGACCAGTTCGGCGTTGTGGCGGACCGGACGCCCTTTCGCGAAGCTCAGCGTGTCCTCCATGCCGACTCGCAGGTGTCCGCCGCAGCTGAGCGCGGCCAGCGCGACCGGCAATGTCGTACGACCGATGCCGGTGGCCGACCACGAGGTGACGGCGTGAGGTAGCGCCTGGACGGCGGCTGTCAGCGTCGCCGCGTCGCCCGGCATCCCGCCTGGCACGCCCATCACGAAGTCGCAGTGCACCCTGCCGCCGAACGGCGGGCCGCACGTGTCGAGCAGCCGGTGCAGCGCCGCCACATGACCCAGGTCGAACAGTTCGAACTCGGGCACGACGCCCCGGGCCTGCGTCAGTTCGTACAACTCCACGACGAACGGCCACGGATTGGAGAACACGTCGTCGCCGAAGTTGACGGTGCCCATCGTGAGCGAGCACGAGTCGGGTTCGGCGTCGAGGACGCGCAGCCGGTCGGCGTAGGAGTCGGTGACGGCGCCGCCGGTCGAGAGCTGGATGACGAGATCGGTCTCGGCCCGGAGCGCGGCGACGCATCGGCGCAACCGGCCGAGGTCCAGCGTGGACCGGTGGTCCGCGTCGCGGACGTGGACGTGGATCATGGCGGCCCCGGCGGATTCACAGCGCTGGGCCGTCTCGACCAGCTCCGGCAGCGTGGTCGGCAGGTCGGGGCAGGCGTCCTTGCTGGTCTCCGCACCGGTCGGCGCCACCGTGATCAACGTCTCGCGGGTAGGGCTCGGGCTTGCCATGTCCGCATCCTCGCAGTCGGCGCCCTCGCGGGCCGGTCGCCACCGCCGACGTGTCAGAGGGATCTCGTCACACCACCCCACGAAATCGCTCCGCAAGCTCCACGACCTCGCGGGGACCCCGAGACCGCGGGGACCCCGGGAGGGCCAGATACCTGTGACAAGTGGGCCGGGCAAGAATGGGGCGCATGCGTGCGGTCGTACAGCGGGTCTCCCGCGCCAGCGTCGCGGTCGACGGTGAGATCGTCGGCGCGATCGACAAGCCCGGCCTGCTCGTCCTCGTGGGTGCGACCCACGCGGACACGCCGGCCCAGGCCGAGAAGCTGGCCGCCAAGATCTGGGGACTGCGGATCCTTGACGGTGAGCAGTCCTGCGCCGACATCGGGGCGCCGCTGCTGGTGGTGAGCCAGTTCACGCTGTACGCGGACACGCGCAAGGGCCGCCGTCCGTCCTGGTCGCTCGCCGCGCCCGGCGAGGTCGCCGAGCCGTTGGTCGACCACTTCTGTTCCGCCCTGCGTGAGCTGGGCGCGTCCGTCGAGACCGGTCGGTTCGGGGCCCACATGGACGTGTCGCTGGTCAACGACGGCCCCATCACGCTGATCCTGGAGACGTGATCTCGCCCGATGGACAACACCGACGTGCCGCAGTGGGCGCCTTCGCCCGCGGAGTACGACGACCTCGCACTCGCCCTCGACGGCGTACTGCCAGACGTCTCTGTAGCCGTTCCCGACGACATCACCGTCCCGCCTTCCGGTCTGGTGGACCTGACCGATGTGGAGGGCACGCCGGTCGCGCGGCTCACGGTCGCCAGCTGCCGGGAAACGGCGGCGGGTGGCCAGGTCATCACCGGGTCCGTCGCACCGCTGGCCCCGCGCGAGGACGGCGTGTTCCGCCACCTGCACCGCACACCAGACGACCTGCGCGACGTCCTGACGGGGAGCAAGGCCGCGGCGTTCCCGGTCGACGCGCCCCTGTCCACGGCCGACCTCGCGCGACTGGCCGAGTCCGTGACGGCGTACGACACGACCGTCCTGTTGCCGCTGGTCGGCCACGGCTCGTCCCGGTCCCTGTCCCCGCCGGCACTGGTGCGCGCCACCACCGCCGTCGCCGCGCTACTGCCCGGGCGGGTGCTCGTCGTGCCCGTCCCGCTCGCCCGCAGCGACGACGCTGACGACGACGCCCGGCGGCGCCGGCTCGTGGCGGCCGCCTACGGCGAACCCGTCGCCCTCGCTCTCGACGAGCCGCGGGTGCTGGCACCGGGTGAGGGTGCGTACACCCTGGACGGCTATCCCGACCGCATCGCGGCGATCATCGCCGCCGAGCACCCGCCGCTCCACGAACGCGGGCTCGTCGTGTTCTTCACCGGGCTCTCCGGTTCGGGCAAGTCGACGGTCGCCCGCCGGCTCCGCGACCTCATCCTCGAACGCGGCGACCGGACCGTCACCCTGCTCGACGGCGATGTCGTGCGCCGCATGCTGTCGGCCGGGCTCGGATTCTCCCGGGCGGACCGGGAAGCCAACGTCGCCCGGATCGGGTTCGTTGCCGCGGAGGTGGCCCGGCACGGCGGGCTCGCGATCTGCGCACCCATCGCTCCGTACGCAGCGACCAGGGCGGAGGTCCGGCGGACGGTCGGCGACGCCGGCGGCGGGTTCGTGCTGGTACACGTCGCCACGCCCCTGGAGGAGTGCGAACGCCGCGACCGCAAGGGCCTCTACGCGCAGGCCCGCGCAGGGCTGATCAAGGAGTTCACCGGGATCTCGGATCCGTACGAAGCCCCGACCGACGCCGACCTCGTGCTCGACACGACCGGGACGGAGATCGACGCCGTCGCAACGAGCGTGCTGGACCTGCTCACCACGCGCGGCTGGTTCCGCCCGCCCGGCGCCTGACCCCCCTGAGCCGCCCGTCCGAATCACTGGTTCCAGCCGGACGACGGAACCAGGCATCGAGGACTGACAGGTCGAGCGGGCGGAGGCGTTCGGGGTCGGCGAGTACCGGTCGTACGAACAGGACAGCTGTCGTGCGAGCAACCCCTGCTCGGTAGAGCGTAGCCACGCGGTCCGCCACCGCGCGGGCGCCCGCTACGCGGCGGCTCTTGCCCTGGACGCGACCCCGACGGTGGACGAGGGCAGGCCGCGGCGTAGGTATCGCCGCGGCAAAACGCGGACCGCCTGCCACAGGGACGGCCTACGCTGGCGGCGTGAGCCAGACGACCCGCGCCCAACCCGGCGACTCGAAGACCCTTGCCCAACCTGGCGCTAGCGGTGGTTTCGCCCACGATCGGCCGCTCCGCGACGCCCTCGACCGGGCACTCGACGCGATCCGGGACCGTAGCCACTTCTCGGCGTTCCCGGAGTCGCCGAGCCCGCGCGTCTACGGCGAGGAGGCCGCGCCAGCAGGGCTCGCCGCATTCGAGGCCTGGCAGGGAACCGACTTCCCACTCCGGACGGCACCGGGCGCGAGCGGCACCGTCGCGACCGAACGTTCACCGTTCGGGATCGGCCTCGACGTCCGCTATCCGCGGGTCGCCACGACGGGTCTCGACGATCTCCTCACCGCCGCCCAGGCAGGCATCCCGCAATGGCGCGACGCCGGGCCCGACACGCGGGTCGATGTCGCCCTCGAGATCCTCGCCGCACTGCACAAGCGGGTATTCGAGCTGGCCAACGCGGTGATGGCGACGACCGGCCAGGCGTTCGTCATGGCGTTCCAGGCGGGTGGGACCCATGCGCTCGACCGGGCGCTGGAGGCCGTCGCCTATGCGTACGCGGAAATGACCCGGCACCCGGCGACGGCCCTGTGGGAGCGGCCGGGCAGAGGCGAGCCGTTGCGCATCGAGAAGACGTTCACGGTCGTGCCCAGGGGCGTGGCCGTCGTGATCGGGTGTACGACGTTCCCCACCTGGAACTCCTACCCCGGGCTCTTTGCGTCCCTCGTCACCGGCAATCCGGTGGTGGTGAAGCCGCATCCGGGCGCCGTGCTGCCGCTGGCGATCACCGTGCAGGTCTGCCAGGAGGTTCTCGCTGCGCGCGGGTTCGATCCGGCGCTCGTGACGCTCGCCGCCGAAGCCGACGGCGACGGGATCGCCCGCGACCTCGCCACCCATCCCGCGGTCAGGATCGTCGACTTCACGGGGTCGGCGGAGTTCGGCGAATGGCTCGAGTCCCACGCCACCCAGGCGCAGGTCTACACCGAGAAGTCGGGCGTCAACCCGGTTGTCATCGACTCGACGCACGCGTTCCGCGGGCTGGTGGGCAATCTCGCCTTCACGCTGGCGCTGTACTCGGGCCAGATGTGTACGACGTCGCAGGTCATCTTCGTACCCGCCGACGGGATCGACACCGACGAGGGGCACAAGTCGTTCCGGGAGGTGGGGGCGGGGCTTGCCGCGGCGGTCGACAAGCTGCTCTCCGACGAGGGGCGAGCGGTCGAACTCCTCGGCGCGATCGTCAACGACGCCGTTCTCAACCGGGTCGAGGGGTCGACCGCACTGGGCGGCGAGGTGGTCCTGGAGTCGCGCGCCGTGCGGCATCCGGTGCACACCGATGCGGTCGTACGCACGCCCGCGATCCTCGCGCTCGACGCCGACGAGGTGGCTGTCTTCGGACGGGAGTGCTTCGGCCCGGTGACGTTTCTCGTGCGTACGCGGGACACCGACGAGGCGCTCGCCCTCGTCCGCCGGCTGGGCCACGAGCGCGGTGCGATGACGGCGGCGGTCTACTCGACGTCGGAGCGGGTGCTGGCGGCCGCCCGCGAGGTGGCGCTCGACGTGGGGGTGGCGCTGTCGGAGAACCTCACCGACGGGGTGTACGTCAACCAGTCGGCGGCGTTCAGCGACTTCCACGGCACGGGCGCGAATCCCGCGGCGAACGCATCCTTCGTCGACGCCGCCTATGTCGCGGGCCGGTTCCGGATCATCCAGAGCCGCCGCCACGCGCCCGAGTGAGTACCTCAGCGACCCGCCGCCACCGGCCCTGCGGGGCCTACCGGACTCGTCCCGCCCCTTCCGGTGATCATGATCGTGATCATGAAGATTCTGTCGGTGTATACGCCCGCTTTCCTTCATGATCATGGAACCGCGCCGCGACGTGGTGCAGCACCAGGGCGCATGGTGTGGCGAACCGGTTTCCCATTGGCCTGGCGTCCGGGCCCCGAGGGTTGCCAGGTCGCCATAAGCTGAACGCCGTACAACGGTAGATCCCGGCACAACTCGCGAGCGGAGTTCATTTATGGAAACGCGACGGCTCGGGCGACTCGGGCACCAGAGCAGCGTCCTCATCTACGGCGCGGCGGCGCTGGCCGAGGTGACCCAAGAGGTGGCCGACCAGTCGATCCAGGAGGCCCTTGACGCCGGCATCAACCATTTCGACACGGCGGCGAGCTACGGCGAGGCCGAGCTGCGCCTCGGGCCGTGGATGCCGAGGATCAGGGACCAGATCTTCCTGGCGACCAAGACGGGCGAACGCGAACGCGAGGCAGCCTGGGTGTCGATCAACAACTCCCTCGAACGCCTGCAGACCGACCGGCTCGACCTCATCCAGCTGCACGCCGTCGGCGATTTCGACGAACTCGACAAGGCCACCGGCAGTGGCGGCGCCCTCGAAGCGGCGATCCGGGCGCGGGACGAGGGCATGGTGAGCGCCATCGGCATCACCGGCCACGGCCATGACGCACCGGCGACGCATCGCGAGGCGCTGAAGCGGTTCCCGTTCGAAACGGTGCTGACGCCGCTCAACTACGCACTCGGCCGCGACGACGACTACCGCGCGGCATGGGACGAGCTGGCCGCCGAGACGCAGCGGGTCGACGCCGGCCTGATGATCATCAAGACCATCTCGCGTCGCAACTGGACCGAGGAGGACCACCGGTACACCACGTGGTACGAACCGTTCGACGAGCAGGAGAAGGTCAGCGCGGCGCTCGCGTGGGTGCTCAAGCATCCGCAGGTGACCGGGATCGCCACGGCCGGCGAGGTGAGCCTGCTCCGGCTGCTGGTCGAGGCCGAGCGTGACCGTGGCAACTGGACCGATGCGCGGATGGCGGAAGTGCTGGACGGCGTCGTGGCGTACGCCTCCCCGTTCGTCGCGATGCCGATCTGAGGCACCCGCTCGACTTGGATGAGGGCACCTTCACCCAGGTGGCTGTTGGGTGAGGGGCACCCTCCTGCGGACCTATTGGATGAGGCGCACCCTCACCCAGGAGCCTGTCGGGTGAGGGGCACCTTCATCCGGGTGATGGGTTGCTGCGCCCTTCCCCCACTGCGCGGCCGAGCCTTCCACGACAAGCCCCCGGATCGGGCAGGGGTCAGGGGCAAGGGGGCTGGGCCAAGGGGTCAGGGGCAGGTGCCGGCACCATCGAGGGCGGCCTTCGACACCACGTCCTGCAGCAGGGACCTGGTCTCCTCGATCTTGGTGTCGGTCGCGTTACCGGCTGGGGCGTAGCCCACCTCGACCACCTGGATGCCCACATCCGCGAACGCCTTGGCAAGGCGCCACTCGTTCCCCTTCTTCACCGCCAGCCGGCCCATGACGACGCCATCGCCGCTGACCTGGACCGCGACCTGGGCCCCGTCCTCACCTCGTACCGTGGCTTCGAGGTCCTTCTGGGCGGCCTCGCCGTCACCCTCGGTGAAACTGCCGGAGATCCGTACGACACCGCCGCCGGTCTCCTTAGCCGGCAGGGAGTACGCCCAGGTGTTCTCCGCCTGCTCCTGCAGCTCCCAGGTGTCAGGAACGTCCACGTCGACGAATACGCAGCTCACGTGGAGACCCTCGAAGGTCGGCGTCGGCGACGGTGTGTCACTCGGCGTGGGCGATTCCGGTTCGGGGCCCGGCGTCGCCGCCTCGTCCTTCGGCGGGAGCTCCTCCAGGGTCGCGGGGTAGAAAGAGTCATCGCTGCACCCCGCCGCCAGGACGGCGGCGACGGCGAGCGCGAGGATCCCGAGCCCACGCGTACGACCGGCCTGCGGCATGGAAGCCCACCCTTCCCTCGTGTGCGCGGACGCTCCTGTGGCCACGGGCACTGTATTAGGCCGTTCTCCCTCGCCGCGCATGCGGGCGCGGGTGCGTACGGGTACGCGAACGCGACAGTCGCCGCGGGCATCGCACTACGCGCCACGCCCGACCCAGCGCACCCGACCCAGCGCACCCGACCCAGCGCAGCCGATCGGCGCGGCGGACTCAGCGCCTCTGTCCTACCAGTGCGCTCAGATCGTCGAGAACGGCTTCGAACAGCGGCTCAGCGTCGGTCATGGCATGCGCAAGGTGCCCGAACACCTCCATCGACACCAGCCCGTAGATCCGGGTCCAGTAGTCCAACAGGACCGCGGTCGCGCCGAGCGGGGGTTCTTCGATGGTGTGACCGGCCGCGACCGCCCGCGCCATGATCTGGGAGCGGTAGGGGCCGAGGGCTGCGCGCAGGCGTTCGGGGAGCGCGTCGTCGCCGTGTCCGACGTCGAACGGCCGGGCGGCCCACAGCAGGAGGAGTGCTTCTTCGATGACCCAGGCGAGCTCGAGCTGGGCGGCGACCGCTTCGTCTCCGGCGGCGGTGGGGGTCGCGCTCGGATCGCTGAACCGGGTGGCCCGGTGGGAGAACGTCGCGCTGCACTCGGCCCGATGCGCGAGTGACCAGCGCCGGAACTCCCGGCAGACGCCCAGGGCGCGCGCGAGCGGATCGGTGCCCAGCGAGTCCCGGTGGGCGATGAGAGCGGCCGCCAGCTCCCTGATGACGGACGCGCAGGCGAGGTCGAGGAGCCCGGTCCTGCCGTTGACGTAGCGGTAGAGGGCCGGGGCGGTGACGCCGAGCCGGTCGGCGACGGCGGCCATCGTCACCGCGGGCGGCCCGTCGATGACGACGAGCTCGCGGGTGGCGGTACCGATGTCGGCGAGCAACTCCCGGCGACGCTGGTCCCGACGGCTGGGTCGCCGCGACCCTGATGCCGCGCCATCGACGTCCGGCCCTGTCGTACCCGCCTCGCCCGGGTTGCCACCGGTCGGGGTGGGTCTGCCCATGCGACCACCTTTCGTTCGTTAGGTTACGATCCATAAAAAAGTTTTGACTCGTAACGTTTGCCGTCAGGAGTGCTCCATGCTCGCACAGTGGGCGTCCTTCGTGGCGCGGCGTCGCTGGTGGGTCCTTGCCGTCGCGGCCGTGCTCGCCATCCTCGCCGGCACCGCGTCCACCACCCTGACCGATCGCATGGACCAGGGTGGGTACGACGTGCCGGGCAGCGAGTCCTCGCGCGCCGCAACGGCCGCGGGGCGGGCCCTCGACAACCAGGCCGACGCGCTCGCGGTCTACACCGTGCCAGCTGGGCGTTCCGTCCAGGATCCGGCCGTGCAGAACGCTGTCCGGCAGGCGGTCGGGCGGCTCCCGGACGCTCAGGTCGCGGGCGCGACCGGGTGGTGGCAGCAGCCGGCACTGGTCTCAGCCGACAACCGGACCGGCGCCGTCGCCATCCAACTGCGCGCCGAGGACCAGAACGGACAGCTCGCCGCCTGGCCCGACGTCGAAGACGCCCTGCTGGGTACGGGCGACACGGTCGGCGGCCGGACGACCTACGGCGTGGACGGACTCACCCTCCGGTTCAGCGGTTGGACGCCGATGGGCGACGCCGTCAACGCCCAGACCGAAGCAGACCTCGCCCGCGCCGAGTTGATCTCGTTCCCCGTCCTGCTGATCGTGCTGGTCCTCGTCTTCGGTGGGCTGATCGCCGCCGGACTCCCGCTGGTCGTCGGCGCCGTCGGGATCACGGGCGCACTCGGCGTCCTCTGGGTGCTGACCACGTTCACCGACGTCTCCGTCTTCGCGATGAACGTCGTGACGCTGCTCGGACTCGGCCTCGCGGTCGACTACGGGCTCTTCGTCGTGAGCAGGTTCCGGGAGGAGCTCCGCGCGGGCGACGCCGGGGACGGTGCGACGGGATCCCGCGCCGATGCCGCGTCGGTCCAGCGCGCCGTGACCGTGGCACTGAGCACGGCCGGGCGTACCGTCCTCGTCTCGGGGCTCACCGTGGCGGCGGCGCTGTCCGGGCTCCTGGTGTTCCCGCAGGGAATGCTCCGCTCGATCGGTTTCGGCGGCATCGCGGCCGTCGTCGTGGCGGCACTCTCGGCGCTGACGGTCCTGCCGGCGCTCCTCTCGGTGCTGGGGCATCGGATCGACCGGTGGCGCGTACCGATCGGCCGGGGCCGGCGCCCGGGCGTGACCGCTGCCGATCCGGAACTCCACGACCGGAACGGACACCGGCGGGGATGGGCGCGGGTCGGGCGCGTGGTGATGCGCCGCCCCGCCCTCGTCACCGTCGTGGTCGTCGCCGGGCTGCTGGTCGTGGGGAGTCCGTTCCTGCGGGCGGAGTTCTCCGAGGTGGATGCCTCCGTCCTGCCGAAGGACGACGCCGTACGGATGGCGACCGAGCACGTCCGTGCCACCCTTCCCGGCGCCTCGACCGAGGCTGCCCAGGTCGTTCTCGTCGGCTCGGACGGCCGGGCACCCGAGCAGCGCGCCGTCCAGGCGTACGCCGAGCAGGCGAGCCGGATCGACGGCATCACCGGTGTGGCACCGGCCGGATCCTCCGGTGACACCGTCGTCCTGACCGCCCAGGTCGACGACGACCCACAGAGCCAGGCAGCGCAGGACGCCGTCACGCACCTGCGCGACATCGCCGCGCCGGCCGGGACGCGGGAGGTGCTGGTCGGCGGTCCGACCGCAGCGCTGATCGACTCGCTCGACGCGATCGGCGACCGGATGCCGTGGATGCTCACGGTTCTCGCCGGGGCGGTCCTGCTCCTGCTGACCGTGGCGTTCGGCTCCCTCGTCGTACCCGTCAAGGCGGTGGTGCTCTCCGCCCTCTCCCTCACGGCGTCGTTCGGCGCCATCGTGTGGGTGTTCCAGGACGGGTACCTGGTCGGTCTGCTCGGCACCGAGGCCGGACCGTTGGAAGCCTCGATCCCCGTCCTCATGCTGGCGGTGCTCTTCGGCCTCTCGACCGACTACGAGCTGTTCCTGCTGTCCCGGATCGCCGAGGCCTACCGATCCGGGCGTACGCCCAGGGACGCGGTGGTCGACGGGTTGGCGCGGACCGGCGGGCTGATCACCGCAGCGGCCCTGCTGCTCGGGATCGTCGTCGGGGCGTTCGCGCTGAGCGGGTTGAAGTTCATGAAGCTGCTCGGTGTCGGCATGCTGATCGCGATCGCGGTGGACGCGACGATCGTGCGCGGCCTGCTGGTGCCCGCGGTGCTGGCGCTGCTCGGCACTGTTGCGTGGTGGGCGCCGCGTCCGCTCCGCCGGCTCGCCGGGGTTGTGCGCCTGGAACCTACGGAACGCGAACCGGACGCCGACGTACCGCTTGCCGCAGCAGCACCGACCGCCGCGTCCCGGTCGGACGACCGCGAGATCGGGAGCTAGCGGGTCGGATACCAGCAGCACCTACGGAGGAGCCGGCCGGTGACACCAGTCCATGATCAAGAGGCATGAACCGGGCGTGTACGGGCCGAATCTCCCCCGATTCCGCCTCTTGATCATGGTCTGCTGCTCGGGACGACCATGCGACGGTCCGACAAGACAGCCCGCCGAAGGTGGCCAGCGACGCCATCTTTACAACGTTGTGCAAGACGAATAGAACTCACCCTGGACAGCACGGTCATGATCGTCGCACCACGGACACCCGGAGGGCAGCGCCATGGACGGATGCCGGCGGATTCGAAGTACGGCGGTGATCGGCGCCCTCGCGGCATGCCTCGCCACGGCCGCCTTCACCGGGCCCCCACTCGCTGCCGTGTCGCAGGGCACCACCGCACCCACCCATGCCGTGTCGCAGGGCACCACCGCGCCCATCGATGCCGCGGCCCAGGGCACCACGGCGTCCACCGATGCCGAGGCGCCCGCAGCGGTGGCCACAGAGTCCGGGCACCATTCCGCCGGCTCGTCGTACACGAACTTCGTCACCCGCGGCTACTCGATCGACTTCCCCGACCCTGCCGTGATGCGCGGCAAGGACGGTAAGTGGTACGCCTACTCGACCGGCGGGCCGTACGACGAGGCCAACGAGCGCGGCTCGGCGTACAAGATCGCGTCCTCCACCGACCTCGTGCACTGGGAGGACGAGGGCTCGGTCTTCGACGCGACGCACCGTCCGAGTTGGGCGGCGCCGACCACCGGCTTCTGGGCGCCGGACATCCGCTATCTCAACGGCCAGTACCTGCTCTACTTCACGGTCCCCGACACCACCACGACCACGCAGGGCTTCGACCCGGCGATCGGAGTCGCGACCGCCGACACCCCCGCCGGTCCGTGGACGCCGTCGGACGAGCCGCTGATCCCGGCCGAGCCGCGCGGCAACGGTTTCGACACGGTGATCGATCCGGCGATGTTCACCGACGCCGACGGCACCCACTACCTCTACTGGGGCGGCTACGGCACGGGTATCTGGGTGGCGGAGCTGTCCGCCGACGGGCTCCGGGCGGTGTCCGAGCCGAAGCACATCGCGGCGTCTCGCTACGAAGGCCCGAACGTCGTCAAGCACGGCGACTACTACTACCTCTTCGCGTCGTCGGCGAACTGCTGCGCCGGACCGACCACCGGCTACTCGGTCTTCGTCGGACGCGCGACCAGCCCGCTCGGCCCCTTTGTCGACCGGCTCGGCAAGCCGCTGCTGGCCAGCCGCGCCGGTGGAACCCCGGTCATCGCGCCGAACGGCAACACGTGGATCGGCACCGGCCACCATTCGGCCGCGCTCGACGTCAGCGGCGAGATGTACATGGCCTACCACGCGATCGACCGGAACGACCCGTGGCTCGACGTCTCACCGGGCTTCACGATGCGGCCGATGAACCTCGACCGGCTGGACTGGATCGATGGGTGGCCGATCGTCCGGGCGGGACGCGGGGCGTCGGACAGCCCCCAACCCGCACCGGTGGTACGCGGCGAGGTGGACGACCGGTTCGAGGACCCGGACGCGACGGCTGACCACTTCCGTACCCTCCACGGCTCGCTCACCGTCGCCGGTCCGGACGACAGGTCGGACTCCGGCCGCTTCGCCCAACTCGCTGGCGATGCCGCGCTCGCCGTGACCAAGCCGCTGGCGCGGACGGACGTCCGCATCGAGGCGGACGTCCGCACGGCAGAGTCCGGCATCGGCAGCGCCGGGGTGTTGGGACGGGCCGACGGCGACGGCATCGGCGTCCGCGCCATCCTCGACGCCGGCGCGAACGAACTCCGGCTCGAGGCCGGCCAGGGTCCGGACGCACGCACCAAGGCCGTCCCCCTCCCAGCCGGCTTCGACGCGACCGCATGGCACGTACTCGCCCTGGAGGCGCGCGGGACCCGGGTCACCGCGGACATCACCGATGCGCGACTGGGCGACCCGTGGGCGAAGGTCTCCCTCGACGTTCCGCGCGGGCTCGACCGGAGCGGCCGGGCCGGGCTGGTCGGCGCCAACGGCGGCGAGGCCGACAACTTCTCCGCCACCGGCCTCTTCACTCCCGTCACCAAGGCTGTGCCGGATCCGGAGCCGGGCAAGGTCGCTCAGGCGTACTCCGACGACTTCGCCGACGGCCTCGGTACCGGCTGGTCCTGGCTGCGGGAGGACCCGGAGGCGAGGGTGACCGACGGTGCTCTCGTGTGGCCGACGCAGACGGCCGACCTCGTGGGAGGCGGTACGCCGGGCCTGCTGTTGCGCGAGTCGATGCCGGACGGCGACTACATGGTGGAGACGAAGCTCGATCTCGACCTCGGGGAGGACACGGTCCGGAACTTCCAGCAGGCGGGTCTGATCGCCTACGTGGGTGACGACGACTTCCTCCGCTTCGACGTGGTCGCGGTCGGGCCGACGCGGATCGCGGAGTTCGGGAAGGAGACCGTGTTCCAGGGCCGCCGGTCGTGGGGAGGTGGGCTCGCGGGAGCGCCGGGCGAGACGACCTGGCTGCGCCTGCTGCACACCCTCGACCCGGACACGCGCGAGCATCGATTCCGCGCCGGGTCCAGCACCGACGGTGTGCACTGGACCTGGGGCCTCACGTGGACTCTGCCGGCCGACTCCACGCCGAAGGTCGGACTCGTGTCGCAGGGCTCCCAACCCGCGACGACCGAGGAGTTCGGGCCGGCGACAGCGGTGTTCGACTACTTCCGCGTGTCCCGCCCCTGACCGCGCCGACCTGGGTCTGCGCCAGTGTCCGCATGGCCGGCCGCCGGTCCGTGCGGACACCGGCGCAGACGTGGAAGGTCGTACGGGCCATGACCCACACACGAGTGACCACGGTGCACGAGCCGTCCGCGCCGGACCTGGTCGTCCGCCGGCGGACGGATCGTTAGCCGGCACGTAAACTTGACGGCATGAGTGTGACCCGCTTCGGCCTGCAGATCCCGCTGTTCACCTATCCAGACGTCCCACCCGACCAGCTCTTCGAGCGGGTCGCCTCGATCGCCACCACCGCGGAGGACTCCGGCTTCGACTCGGTGTGGGTGATGGACCACTTCTACCAGCTACCCGGACTCGGGAAGCCCGACGATCCGATGTTCGAGGCGTACACCCTGCTCGGTGCTCTGGCGGCCCGCACCCGTACCGCGAAGCTGGGCACCATGGTCACCGGCGTGACCTATCGCAACCCGGCGCTGCTCGCCAAGATCGTCACGACCCTTGACGTGATCTCGGCCGGCCGGGGGATCCTTGGCCTCGGCGCGGCGTGGAATGACGTCGAGCACCGGGCGTACGGCTTCGAGTTTCCGCCGACGGGCGAGCGGATGGACCGGCTGGAGGAAGCACTGCAGATCTGCCGGGCGATGTTCACCGAGCACAGCCCGAGCTTCTCCGGCAAGCACTACGAGATCGTCGAGGCGTTCAACGTTCCGCGTCCCCTCACCTCCGGCGGTCCGCCCATCATGATCGGTGGCGGCGGCGAGAAGCGGACGCTTCGACTGGTGGCCCAGTATGGTGACGCCTCCAACATCTTCGGCGGGCTGCCCACCGTCAGGCACAAGCTGGACGTCCTGGCCCGGCACTGCGAGGCGTTGGGGCGGGACCCGGCGGACATCACCAAGACCAAGCTCGCCACGTTGGTCATCGCCGCCACTGTCGAAGAGGCCGAACGCAAGGCGTCGGCCGTCCGTGCCCAGGTGGGTGACGACTGGTTCGAGAACGCGGTGATCGCGGGTGCGCCCGACCAGGTGGTCGAGCAGGTGCAGGCCCACTTCGACGCCGGCCTCGACGGCCTGCTGGTCAACCTCCCCGACGCCCAGGACCTCGACACCGTACGCCTCGCCGGCGAAACCCTGTCGCGGTTGTCCTGAGCGCGCAGTGGCCGCGCAATCGCCGACACTGGACGCCCTCTGGCGTTGCCCTCTGGGCATCGCCAGAGGGCAACGCTTCCGCTCGCCACACCGACCCACGCCCGCGCAGCTTCCGGTCAAAGGTCAGAAGGCCGACTCGGACAAGGCCATCAGGTTGTTGTCGGTGCCTTCGGCGATCGCCCGCTCCGCCGAGAGCTTCGGGAGGACCTGGGCGCAGAACCACTTCGCCGCGGCGACCTTGCCCTCGTAGAACGCCTCATCGCCCGCACCAGCATCCGCCAACCGGTCCAACGCGACATCGGCCTTGCGGAGCAGCAGCCACGCGCACACCACGTCACCCACCGCCAGCAGCAGCCGGCTGGTGTTCTGCCCGACCTTGTAGAGACTCGCGGGATCGGAGTCCGCCGCGTCCGGCCGCGACGCCAGCAGGAAGCCGACCATCGCGCCGACGATGCCCTGTACGTCGTCCAGAGCCTTCGCGAGCAGGCCTTTCTCGACGGCGAGCCGGCCGCCACTCCCCGACGTTGCGTACGCCTGGATCTCCCCGGCCAACCGCCCGAACGCCTGACCCTGGTCCCGCACGATCTTGCGGAAGAAGAAGTCGAGACCCTGGATCGCCGTCGTCCCTTCGTACAGCGTGTCGATCTTCGCGTCACGCACGTACTGCTCGATCGGGTAGTCCTGCAGGAACCCCGACCCGCCGAGGGTCTGCAGCGACTCCGTGCCGAGCAGGACCCAGGCCCGCTCGGAACCGTAGCCCTTCACGATCGGCAGCAGCAGGTCGTTGAGGCTCGCGGCGGCCTCGTCGGGCGTACCGGCGTGTTCGCCGAGCGCGACGTCGTCCTGCACTGACGCCGTGTAGAGGACGAGTGCGCGCAGACCCTCGGCGTAGGCCTTCTGGGTGAGAAGCGACCGTCGTACGTCGGGATGATGGGTGATCGGCACCCGCGGCGCGGTCTTGTCGGTCGCCTGGGTGAGGTCGGCGCCCTGGACGCGTTCCTTGGCGTAGTCCAGCGCGTTGAGGTAGCCGCTGGACAGCGTGGCGATCGCCTTCGTGCCGACCAGCATCCGGGCGTACTCGATGATCTGGAACATCTGCCGGATGCCGTCGTGCACCTCGCCGAGCAGGTGGCCGACCGCCGGCTGAGCAGGGTCCTCGCCGAACGTCAGCTCACACGTCGTCGACACCTTCAGACCCATCTTGTGCTCGACGTTCGTGGCATAGACGCCGTTGCGTTCGCCCATCTCGCCGGTTTCCAGGTCGACGTGGAACTTCGGGACGATGAAGAGGGACAGGCCCTTCGTGCCCGGACCACCCGCGCCCTCCACACCGACCGGACGGGCGAGGACGAGGTGGATGATGTTCTCGGAGAGGTCGTGTTCGCCGCCGGTGATGAACCGCTTGACGCCCTCGATGTGCCACGTCCCATCCTCCTGGGAGTACGCCTTGGCACGGGCGGCGCCGACGTCGGATCCGGCGTCGGGTTCGGTGAGCACCATGGTCGCGGCCCACCGGCGGTCGATCATGTGCTGGGCGAACCTCTTCTGGGTCGGCGTCCCGTTACGCCAGATCGCGGTCGCGAACCGCGGGCCACTTGCGTACATGAAAAGCGCCGGGTTGGCGCCGAGGACCAGCTCCGACGCCGCCCACCGCAGCGACGGTGGGCAGGGCTGGCCACCGAGGGCAGGCTCCAGGTCGAGCCGCCACCACTCCGCGTCGGTCCACGCCTGGAAGCTCTTCTTGAATGTCTCGGTGTGCCGGACGCTCCGGGTGGCGGTGTCGTAGACGGGCGGCGTGCGGTCGCTTTCGGCGTACGACGCGGCGACCTCTTCGCGCGCCAGGCGGTCCAGCTCGGCCAGGATGGTGTGGGCGGTGTCGCGGTCGATGTCGGCGTACGGCCCTGTCTCGAGGACCGCCTCTCGGCCGAGGACGTCGAACAGCGTGAACTCGATGTCGCGGAGGTTGCTCTTGTAGTGGCTCATCGGTCCGTCGCTCCCCTTGGTCACCGGCTGCAACTGCGGTGGCATCCACCCCAATGCTACCTGCGAGTAACTTCCTCGACCTATGGTGCGCTTTCCTTCCGTACGACACAAGTCGGTCGCCGCTGTGAACCGCATCACGGCTCGGGCTATGAGGGCGCTTGGATCGCGCGGGTGGCGGGCTCAGGCCGGTTCGTCGTCGCTGTCATCCAGGAGGCGACCACCGACCAGCGCCCGGACCGCTTCGCCCACCATCTCGGCGTCGACATCGCCGAAGAGGACGTGCTGGAGCATGAAGCCGGGGAAGATGCCGGCGATCACCGGGCCGACCTTCTCGGCAGGGACGTCCTGGCTGATCTCGCCGCGCCCCTGGTAGATCCGTACCATCCGGACCATGAGCCCGCGGACGCCGACGATCAGGTCGCGGAGCCGCTGGGCGAGTTCGGGTGACCGCACCGCCTCGCCCCACACCTGGATGGCGAGACGGGCCAGCCCGTACTCCTCGTCCATCCGCTGGATCGTCCGCCCGATCCGGGTGAACGCCTGGTCGATCGGCGGTGGCGGGTCGGACTCGACCAGGGTCTCGAACGCCTCGCGGAGCCTGGCGATGGCGTCGGCCACGATCGCCGCGGTGAGCTCGTCCTTGCTGGGGAAGTAGCGGTAGACGGCGCCAGCGGACAGGCCCGCTTCGCGCAGGATGTCCTGCATCGACGTGGCATGGAACCCGTTGCGCAGAAAGCACCTCCGGGCGGCGTCGACGATCTGCAGGCGGCGGGCTTCGAGGTGCTCCTGGGAGACGCGTGGCATACCCAGAACATAAAACGAACGTTCCTTCTTGACAAACGACCTCGATCGACCTCAGCCTGATGGCCATAAAAGAACAATCGTTCGTTCTCTTTGGTCCGGTCACAGGAGGGACACCGTCATGGCCACCAGCTCGACCGCAGAACTCGAGGCCGCGAAGCCGCCACACTCCGGCGGCAAGCTCCACAGCGCCGCGAAACTGCTCGGCGTCGCACTGCTCGTCCCCCTTGCGGTCGCCGGGATGCTCAGCCTGTTCGCCTGGCCGTCGGCCAACCTCGAACCTCGCGACCTTCCCCTCGGAGTCGCCGGCCCGGCCCAGGCCACAGACGCACTCAGTACGAAGCTGGAGCAGGCGAGCGAGGGTGGATTCGAGATCCATCAGTACGCAGACGAGGCGGCCGCGCGGTCGGCGATCGAGGACCGCGAGGTCTACGGCGCCATCGTCACCGCACCGGACGGGATCACCCTGCTCACGGCGTCGGCGGCCAGCCCGCTCGTCGCGCAACTGCTCACCCAGGCGGTCACGACTCCCGACGGCCCCTTGGGTGGCGCTGGCGCCCAGACCGGTGCCGACACCCAGGCCGGAGGGAACGCGTCGGCGCCACCCAAGGTCGTGGACGTCGTTCCCACCACCCGCGACGACCCGCGCGGCACCGTGCTGAGCGTTGCCGTCCTGCCGCTCGTGTTCGCCGGTATCGCCACGGGCATCGCGACGTTCGTGGTGTCGCGCCCCGGCTTGGCGCAGGCGACCGGGCTGCTCGTCACGTCGGCACTCGCCGGCGTCGCAGCCGTGTGGGTCGCGCAGGAATGGCTCGGCGCACTCGGCGGCGACTGGTGGGTCAACGCGGGAGCCATCGGGCTCACCGTGCTGGCGATCTCGGCCACGGTGGCCGGGCTCGGAGCGGCGATCGGGCCCGCAGGACTCGGACTCGCGGCCTTCCTGATGATGTTCGTCGGCAACCCGTTCTCAGGGGTGGCCAGCGCACCAGAGCTGCTGCCGTCCTGGGTCGGCGTCACCGGGCAGTTCCTCCCACCTGGCGCGGGCGGATCGCTGCTGCGGAGCACCGCGTTCTTCGATTCCGCCGCCGCCACTCAGCCTGGACTCGTCCTCGCCGGCTGGGTTGTCCTGGGCCTTGCCTGTGGCCTCATCGGCGTACGACGACACCGCGCCGCGCGCACCACCACCTGACGGGTTCTCGGGGCGGCGACGCCGCGGATCCCCTGGTGTTAACTCTGTGTTTCCGCCCCGACACTCCCAGGGGTTCCGGGATCTCCTACCAAAGCGGAATACTCGGGCGCGTGAGAACTCCTGAGGCCGCACCACCGAGGATGTTCGGGTCCGTCGTCCCCTCCGACCTGCTGCCCTGGGGGTGGGCCGAAGAACGGCTCACCACCGCACTCAACTACTGGGTCGCCACCGCTTCTGCCGCTGGACGCCCGCACGTCCGACCCGTGTGGGGCGTCTGGCTCGACGACAGCTTCGTGTTCGCCGCCGGGTCACCGGTCGCGGCGGCGAACCTCGCCGGCAACACCGAGGCCACCGTCCATCTCGAGAGCAGCCAGGACGTCGTCATCGTCGAAGGCGCCGGCGAGCGGGTCGTGGACGGCGATGAGCTCCAGCGCTACGTCGACGCAAACAACTACAAATACGACTACAACGCCTTTGTCGCGGGCGAAAGTGTGGCCGCACCCGGAATCGCGCCCGGTCCGGCGTACCGCGTCCGGCCCCGAGTCGTTTACGGATGGGAGGCCGAACTCCACAACCCCACCCGGTGGAGTTGGTCGACCTAGATCGCAGCAGGGCCGTGCCCGGGGCGGCCGTGCGCGGTCCCAGCGGTCGCACAGCGACTTCGTAGGAGGGACGTAACGAAGGAGTCGTCGCGTACGAAAGCGTCGTACGAAGCGCTCCTCCCGGGGGATTGCGGGCAGGCCGGTCGATACGCTGGTGTCGGTCGTAGGACGTCGAGAACCCCGACAGGAACGGCTCACCTCATGCGGCAGATGCGCGACATCGGCGTCTTCACCGGAAGTGCCCACCCTGAGCTGGCTCGCGAGATCTGCACGGACCTGGGTGTCGATCTCTCGCCCATGCAGATCCAGCGTTTCAGCAACGACTGTCTGCAGGTGCAGCTGCAGGCCAACTGCCGGCAGCGCGACATCTATCTCGTGCAGCCGATCGTCCCGCCCGTGCAGGAGCACCTGATGGAGCTGCTCCTCATGCTCGACGCGGCCCGCGGCGCCTCGGCGGCGAACATCACCGCGGTCATCCCGCACTATGCCTACGCCCGGTCGGACAAGAAGGACATGCCGCGGATCTCGATCGGTGGGCGGCTTGTCGCCGACCTGTTGGCCACCGCCGGCGCCAACCGCGTGCTCACCATGGCCCTCCACGCACCTCAGGTGCACGGGTTCTTCAGCATCCCGGTCGACCACCTCACCGCCGTCGCCGAGCTCGCGAAGCACTTCGCCGGCCGCGACCTGCGTGACACCGTGGTGGTGTCGCCGGACCTTGGCAACGCCAAGCCCGCCACCCAGTTCGCGCGGATCCTCAACCTCCCGGTCGCCGCCGGCAGCAAGCAACGCCTCGCCGACGACGAGGTACGCATCGACGCGATCGTGGGCGACGTCGACGACAAGAACGTCATCGTGCTCGACGACGAGATCGCCAACGCTGGTTCGATCCTCAAGCTCCTGGAACGCCTGCGCGAACGCCGGGTCCGCCGGATCTCCCTGGCGTGCACGCACGGACTCTTCACCGGCAAGGCCATCCAACGCCTGGCCAGCCAGGATGACATCGACGAGATCGTCATCACCAACACCGTTCCACTCAGCCCGGACAAGGTGCTGCCCACCATGCGGGTCCGTTCGGTCGCGACGCTGTTCGCCGAGGCGATCCGGCGGATCCATCTCGGCGAGTCCGTGAGCAGCCTCTTCGACGGTCCATCGGTGAGGGGGTAGTGCTATGCCCGGATGGGTCTTCCTCGGCGGCGGCGGGGGTGCCCGCGACTCGTATCCACTCGACCGGCAGTTCGCGAGGGCGATCGGCGGCGGTCCAGTGTCGTACTGGCCGGTGGCGCTCGACCCGTCCACCCACGACTACACCGACTGCCTGGAGTGGGTACGCAGCGTCTACGAACCGCTGGGGGTCGGTGACATCTCCCTGTGGACCGGCGACCGGCCGGTCTTCCCTGCCGACTACCGCGCGATCTACATCGGTGGTGGCAACACCTATCGCCTGCTGTCGATCATCCGCCGGTGGAAGCTGCTCGAGCAGCTCCGGGAGTTCGTGTTGGGCGGCGGGATGGTGTTCGGCGGCAGCGCCGGCGCTGCCCTGCTCGGCGCCGACATCACCACGATCGCGCACATCGACCGCAACGAGGTCGGGCTCACCGACACGCATGGTGCCGACCTGACCGCCGGCTACGGCGTCTTCGTCCACCATCGCGATGCCGACCTGCCGCGCGAGATCGTGTGGGCGGCGACCCACGGACGGTCCGCGATCGCCCTCACCGAACGTTCGAACGCCGTCGTGGCCGGCGCCACCGTCACGGCCATCGGCCCCGATCCGCTCCTGGTGGTGGACAAGGACGGCTACCGCAAGCTCGCACCCGGTGCGACGTCGTACGACGGCATGTCCGTGCCGTGAGTGCCCCGCCGCTAGCCGAGGCCATGCGGGACCGACCAGTCCCGACAACCGACCAGTCCCGATAACCGACTGGTCGGGAAGGTGGCCTGGATCGCGTCGGTTGGCGGGTTGGCGACCTCTGTGGGAGGTTTGGTCCAGGCTCGCGGGACACGTTCGGGCGGACGCCAACCTTTCGTCATGCCCAATACCGGGTACTTCGGTGGTGTGCGGGCACCGCTCGTGGACGTGATGACGCTCGGTGCCCGCTCAGCATCACGCGGGAGTGACCGTTACCATTTCTTGACCAACAATGTCCGGATCTCTGCAGATTGGTGTCGATTCCGTGATCCCGGCTGACATGCGTACCCAGCTGAAGACACGCCTGGCCGACCACCCGACCCTCCTGAAGTCGGCACGACGAGCGCGGCGAGCCCTCCGGGGTCCTGCCCGCCGGCGCCAGGTACGACGGTCGAGGGCAGCCGACGCCAGACTGGTCCCGTCGCCGGTCTTCGTGATCTGCGGGGTCCGTTCCGGCTCGACCCTGTTGCGGGTGTTGCTCAACAGCCACCCGGCCATCTGTGCGCCACACGAGCTGCATCTGCGCTTCACCCGGGTGAGTTTCGACAAGCCGTACGCCGAGGTCGCGATGAAGGAGCTTCACCTCGATCGCGACGAGTTGGAGCACCTGCTGTGGGACCGCGTACTGCACCGCCAACTCGTCCGTAGCGGCAAGCGGGTTCTGGTCGACAAGACGCCCGCCAACGCGACCCACCACGAACGGCTACTCGCCTGCTGGCCGAAGGCCCGCTTCATCTTCCTGCTCCGCCATCCCGCGTCCGTGGTCGCGTCCTTGATGGAGTCCAGGCCGGACCGGGAGCTCGCACCCACGATCCGCGAGGCCCTCACGTACCTGAACGGTGTCGAGGAGGCGCGCCAGGCTCATCCCGGCCTGGCCGTGCGCTACGAGGACCTCACCGCCGATCCGGCCACGGTGACGAAGCAGATCTGCGCGTACCTCGGAGTCCGCTGGGATTCCCACATGCTGGAGTACGGACGCAGCGAGCACGGCAAGTTCAGGGCCGGGATCGGCGACTGGAGCATCAAGATTCGTACCGGGTCGATCCAGCCCGGCCGTCCACTCCCCGAGGCGGACGAGGTGCACGAGGACCTGCGTCCGTTGGCCAAGGCGTGGGGCTACCTGCCCTGACCTGGCGCGCACGATCCGTCTCGCCCATGGACATGACGGCCGACGCGTGTCACCCTCGCTGCCATGGGGATCGTACTGATTTTTGCTGGTATTGCCGTGCTTCTTGTTGTGCTTGGACTCGTCCAGCGGCGCCACAAGGAAAGACTCCCGTGGAGCGACCGCGCTGAACGACGGGCCTTCAAAAACCGGCTCCCGAAGGGCTCCGAGCAAACCCTGCCTCCGAGTTCCATGGACTTCCCCGGCTGACAACGGCGTTCCATCTGCGCCGTCAGCCGAGAGTACGCGGGGACGAAATCGGGTTGGCAAGTGCATGGGGCTTCGCCAAGCTGCCATGCATGTTTCTGAGTGACGTGCTTCTCCCGGCCAGGTCTGACGGGCTTACCTGCGATGGATGAGTCTTGCCCTGTCACCCAGGACATGATTGCCGAGGGTCTACGGCAGCTGGGCCTCAGCAAGGCGTCCCGCGTACTGGTCCACGCGTCCTTGCGTTCGTTCGGTCGCGTCGACGGCGGCGCCGAGGCCGTTTGTCGCGCACTCGTCGATGTGTGCGGCACGGTCATGGTCTCGGCCGGCGCCTGGGACCTGACCGGTCTGCCCGCACCGCCGGGGCTTACCCGCCCGCACAACGCCTGCCATCAGGACCAGACGTGGCAGGAGTTCGACGATGCGCTGGCGAAGGCGACCGTATATTCCAAGGATCTCCCGGTGGATTCCTGGCTCGGCACGATTGCCGAGACGATGCGGCAGAACTTCCCCCACGAACGCGGCGACCATCCGTTGTTCACCTACCTCGCGGTCGGCCCGGATGCGCGCCCACTGGTCGACGCTGGACGCCTCGACTGGCCACTCGGTCCGATAGAGGAGCTGGGAGAGCTCGGCGGCGACGTCTTACTCCTCGGCGTCGGCCACACCTCGAGCACCGCCATCCATCTCGCCGAGCAGCGAATGGGGCGTTCGCGGTTCTACCGGTACGCCAAGGTCGCGCCGGGTGTCTGGATGGAGCTGCCGAACATCCCTGGTGAAAGTCATCGCTTCGACGAGATCGAAGGCCTCCTTGCTCCGGTGACCACGGAGGTGAGGATCGGCCGCTGCCGCGCGCGACGGCTGTCCGTGTCGGATGTGCTGTCCACGACCGAGCGTCTCATTGCGGCGGATCCGCGTGCCCTGCTGTGCGAGGACCCCGAGTGCCGGTGTGGCGCCGCGTATCAACAGCGGCTCGCAAACCTGCGCGGAGGTGGCCACGGCGTCTGAGCCGCTCGTCCCGGTCAGGGCCGCTCTGAGTGGCCACCTCTGTTGGCTCTGTGGCCTGTATTGCTCTGTGGCTGCCCGGACCCTGGGTCGGACCTTATGATGCGGGAGGTCCGCGCCTCCCCGTAGCACCATCGTCGTTCCGAGTGAGGTCTGCCCGTGAACCTGTCGCCCGCTGGAGCGAATTCTGCCTACGCCGACGTCATCCAGGGACTTCGCACGTCCTACGACGGCGGTGCGGAGTCGCGTGACAGCGACACCAAGAGTGCGTGGAAGGTGGCCGAACGCGCCGGCTTCCTCGGCCGACTTCGCGAGCAGGAATGCCGACGGCTCCTGGAGATCGGCGCTGGTACCGGTCAGGACAGCCTGTTCTTCGCAGAGAACGGGCTCGATGTCGTGGCGACCGACCTCTCGCCCGCGATGGTGGCGCGGTGCGTGGCGAAGGGCATCGACGCCCGCGTACGAGATTTCCTCGGGCTCGGCGAGGAGTTTCCGCCGGAGTCGTTCGACGCCATCTATGCGTTGAACTGTCTGCTGCACGTTCCGCACGCCGACCTGTCGGCCGTGTTGGCTGTCATCCGATCCGTGCTCCGGCCGGGCGGCCTCTTCTTTCTCGGAGTCTATGGCGGCCAGTCCGAGGAAGGCCTCGCGCGCAGCGATCATCATGATCCACCGCGATTCTTCTGCTTCCGTACCGACGAGGAGCTTCAGCGGGAATCAGCTCGGGAATTCGAGATCGTCGACTTCCACGCGATGGCAATTCCTGACGGCCGGTTCCAGTCACTGACGCTTCGCCGGCCCGAATAGGGGATGGACGGGGTCCCATCAGATTTCGTGGTCCATTGCCGTTCATACGCGGCAGTCGCCGCGTCATGCATCCGACGGGCCGGAGACCTGTCGCCGACGCCGTAGTCCGGGCACACTCATGGGGTGCGGATCCATCTCGACACCGATCTCGGCGGCGACCCGGACGACATCTGCGCTCTTGGGCTGCTTCTCGGGTGGCCCGACGTGGAGATCGTCGGTATCACGACCACGATCGATCCCGGAGGTCGCCGGGCTGGATATGCGGCGTACTGCCTCGATCTCGTCGGCCGCCGCGACATTCCCCTCGCCGCCGGCGCCGAACTGTCACTGACGACGCTACGGAGCGCCGACCCGATCGTGGACGACGAGAGGTACTGGCCACGCACAGTCGTGCCACTGCCCGCTCGGCCAGGCGACGCACTGGACCTGCTCCAGCAGAGTGTGGAGTTGGGCGCGACGATCGTCGGCATCGGGCCCTGCACGAATCTGGCGATGCTGGAGGTGAGTCGGCCGGGTCTTCTCGGCCGCGCGCCCGTGGTGGTGATGGGTGGCTGGGTTCATCCGCCCGACGATGGCCTTCCCGCGTGGGGACCGGACATGGACTGGAACGTTCAATGGGACACGCGTGCCGCCGAAATCGTCGCGCAGACGGCAGATCTCACCCTTGCGACGTTGCCGGGCACCATGAAGGGTCATCTGCGCACTGCCGACCTGCCCCGACTCCGCGCGGCCGGACCGTTCGGGGAACTCCTGGCACAGCAGGCCGAGGTCTATGGACGCGACAACGGAATGCGGGAACTCGGTCGCGCCCACTCCGGTCTTCCGGACGATCTCCTCAACTTCCACTGGGATCCCGTCACCTGTGCGGTGGCAGTTGGGTGGGAGGGAGTTGAGGTGACCGAGCATCGCCTGCAACCCGTCCTTGACAACCATGTGTTGCGATTCCACCCCACATCGGACGGGCGGGCCATCAAGGTACTCGACGACGTCGACGGTGACGCTTTCACTGACATCTGGCTCGCGGCTGTCGAGTCGATCAACCGACCGTCGACGTGAGTACTTAGCCGAACCGCCCTGCTGGACAGGGGTTTCTGGACTGGCTGGTCCGAGCCGAGGAGGACGGGCGTGCATGACACCGGCTCCTCCACGCACGACGTCACCATTCGTGCAGACATCGTGATCAAGCGCTTCCGATCGTGGAGTCGCGGCGAGCATCGGCGCGAATGGGCGGGCCTGACGTTGCTCGCCGCTCACCTGCCTGGGCTCGCGCCGCGACCGATCAGGGCGGACCTGACCGGCGTTCCTCCCACCGTCGTGATGTCCCGACTTGCCGCAGAGCCCTTGGGTTCCTCACTTCTCACCTCGGCACAGATCGACGCGCTTGCGGCTGCGGTCGGCCGACTTCACCGGGCGATTCCGGCGTGCGAACTGGCGAAACTGCCGCGACGGATCGGACATCCCGCCGCGCTTGTTGGGCAGGTCGCGCATTCGATCGCCTCGCCACCTCAGCTGGGGACCGACCCGTTGGTTCGCCAGGCGTACGACATGGGATCGGCGTGGATTCACCAACTGTCTGCCGATGTGGTGGAAGCCGATCCGCCGCCGGTCTTCGGTCTCGCAGACGGCAATCTCGCCAATTACCTCTGGGATGGTACGCAGGTCATGATGGTCGACTTCGAGGACTCCGGCCGAAGCGACCGGGCCTATGAGGTTGCCGAACTGGTCGAGCACCTGTCCGCCTGGATCGGCGATGCGATGGACGTCCCGGCACTGCTGACGGCATTCGATCTCGCACCCGTCGAGCTGGCCAGACTGGGCGAGCTGCGTCGGCTGTGCGCGTTCGTCTGGCTCCTCATGCTACTGCCAGGTGGACCTGCCCATGCCCGTAATCCGATCGGCACGACGCGGCGGCAAGCCGAACGCCTACTCACCCTGCTCTCGTAACCACGGTCTGGCGACGTGCGTGAGTAACCGGCACGCCGAATTTCCACACACCACCAGTGCGGGTGGCTTGGCCTTCCACTGTGCCCGGCGGGACCGGGTCCTGGACCGAGACTTCTTCCGTTTGGGTTCCTGCATGTGGTGGCTCCCGAGTGATGAAACCGCGAACCACGTCGTCCATCCAGCCGCGAAGGATTGCACGCCCGCTAGTCGGCGGAAGGTGGCAGCTCGCTCAGGCGGCTGGAGAAGAACGAAACCGACGTAGCAGACCGCTACGTCACGCGGAACGCGAGAATGGCCGGTGCGCTTCGGTTGCTCGCTGCAATGGCGGCATCCGGCGCCACTCGGCCACGTACACATCGGTTCGCACGTCAGCGATACTACAGTTCGTGGACTTCTTCGACGGATCAGGTCTTGGCCTCACCAGAGGTGTCGTCAGTGTGGTGCCAAGTAATCCGCGATGGGCCGAGGTGTACGAACAGGTTGCCGCGTACCTCCAAGCGGCCTTGGCCGAGGCGGACGTGGACGTGGACGTGGACGTGGAAATCGAACACGTCGGCTCGACCTCGGTGCCAGGACTGGCGGCGAAACCCATCCTTGACATCGCGGTCGGCCTCCCGCCAGGCACCGACCCGACCGCACTCACCGCCGCGTTGGAGACGTTGGGCTTTCTCTACCGTGGTAGCGGTGATGCGGATGTCGTCGACCTGATGTTCGGGTGGGAGGACCAGCCGCGCCACCGGCTGGTGAACCTTCATGTTGTCACCGTCGGCGGTCCGGCCTGGCGAGACTATGTGCGTTTTCGAGAAGGCCTCAGAACCAACCCCGAAGCCAGAGATGCGTACGCCCGCTTGAAACAGGAGCTCGCCGTGAAGTATCCCGGTGACCGCCAGGCCTACATCGCTGGGAAGGACCAGTTCGTCGCGGAGATCCTGTCCAGGCTATCCGACATCTGAGTTCGTACGGCCACGACGGACACGGGGCCCTCTGGGATGGTTATGCCTGGATGAAGTACTGCTCCGAATGTGTCTGTCCGGGCGTCTGGATGGTGTAGGTGTCGATCATCTCGGCGGGCACATTGTGGAAGTTGCTCTTGACGATGCCGTATCCACTGGCTTCGAGTCCCACACCGATGACCTGGAACTCCTCCTTGGCGATCGCGAGGATCTCCTTGATCAGTGCGACCTGCTGGTCCTGGTCGGTCGTGGCGAGGATCTGGTCGTAGAGCTCCATCTGGCGTTTGTTCGGTTCCGGTGGCTCCTCGCCCAACTCCCCGCCGGTCGCATACCACTCTGCCCACCGGATGGCATAGCGCGATCCCGTGTTCTGCGGAAAGAAGTAGAACGGTTCGAGGATGGTGGCACGCGCGTTGAACGCCCCTTGGTCGCCCTGCCAGATCACGGCGTCGTGTTCGTTGGCCTCCACCCGCTCGGTCCACAGTGCGCGGTTGCGCGACTGGGCTGTGACGGTGATGCCGACAGCCTTCCAGTACGTCGCAAGCAGCTGCGCCGTGTCGGCCCACTCGGGGCGGAGCTCGCCACTGAACTCGAGGGAGAAGGTGATCGGCTTTCCGTCCGGGCCGAGTCGCCTACCGTTGGCGTCGCGGTCGGCATAGCCGGCCTCGTCGAGGTGCTGCTCGGCCAGGTCGACGTCGTAGTCGATGTACTGCTTGGCCATCTCCTCGTCGAAGAGCTCCGACTCCGGGCGCGGAGCGGTCTGCCACGGCTCTCCCTGCTTCTGGAACGCCGTATCGATGATCTCCTGCCGGTTGATCGCGTGTGAGAGACCGATCCGGAACGCCTTGTTCTGAAAGATCTTCCGCAACATCGGGTTCTTGTGCGTCAGGTTGAGCTGGATCAGCGTATGGTTCATCGATCCCGAACGCAGGTCGAAGAAGTCGTAGTCACCTCTCGTGCGCCCACGGGCCAGCACCGGCTTGTTCGTCAGGGTGTTGAAGTGCCGGCAGTGCATGTCGAAGTCGCCGGCCACGGCTTTGGTGACCATGACCTGCACGTCGCTGATCACTTCGAAGACGACCCGGTCGATGTACGGAAGCTGCCGTCCGTCCGTGTCGACCTTCCAGTAGTACGGATTGCGCTCCGCGACAGCACGCGTGCCACCGTCGGCAGGGCGGCTGAACTTCCATGCCGAAAGGACCGGAAGGTCGACGTTGAGCAGCGGGTCCACCTTCGCGGTGTACAACGCCATCCAGTCCTCGAGACCGTCGGCCTCTGCCATCGCGGCCGCTTCGGGATTGTGATCGACGTGGAACTGCTTCACATAGTGCTGTGGATGCGCGATGAGGTAGCGGCCCAGAGCGGTGCACTGCCGCTGCAGAAAGAGTCCGTCTGGTTCTGCGAGGGTGATGCGTACGGTGAGGTCGTCGATCTTCTCGGCCTGCGCGGGCCAGGGTGCCACGGGCCACAGGTCGGTGTTGTTGAGGACCTCGTTCTGAGCGAAGACGATGTCGTCGGCCGTGAACGGTTCGCCGTCGGACCACTTGATCCCGGCGCGGAGTACGAAGGTGTATTCGGTGCCGTCGGCGTTGGCCTCGAATCGCTCAGCCAGGTTGGGAAGCATCTGCTTCCACTCGGCGTCCCATCGCAGGAGGTAGTCGTAACAGAGGATGCGGTTGGCCCACGACGAGTCGGCACTGCCCTGCAGCACCGTGTGCCACTCCCCGCCGTACTGTCCGGTCCGGTCGACGGGCTCCACGACGACCGGCTTCTCCGGCAGGCGTTTCTTCACGGCGGGGAGCGTGCCGTCCTTGACCTTCTTGGCCAGGTCTGGCGCTTCCATGCCCCGGGCGCCACGGCCTGAGCCGGACCGGTCGCTGCCCGGGTCGGTGGAGAGCAGGTCACACCCAGGCACGCCAACGGCGACGAGCGCCAGCGCCCCTCCCGCCTTGAGCAGGTCCTTGCGGGATATACCGCGGCCTTTCTCATGCCGGGATGCCATCGCGTCGTCTCCTGACGGATTGCCGGAGGGGTTGCAGCAACCCTGCCGCTGGCCGGTTTTAGGGTCAAGACCGAATATCACCACTCGCGGCCGAGAGTGGCCAGATCGAGGTACGACCGCCGAACGAGCGATGGGCGATGGGCGTAGCGGCAGGTGGCCAGCTCTACCCCATGACGTTGACACCGATACGGCGGCTCCCTACTTTGAGGCGGCTCACTGTTCGGATGTGCCGACGCCCGGATGGCGTGAGAGGTGGGGAGAACATGAGACTCGCTCTTGTTGCCGGTTGCCTTGCCGCCGCGTGCGTCGTCACCGGAGGCGTCGCGGCAGCCGAGGTGCCAGCCACGACGGCTGCTGGAGCCGGGATGACGGCCGGCGAGTCGACCGATGACGTCGACCGGGGTGACCTTGCCAGGCGTACGGCAGAGTCGCCGAAACTGCTGACCGGCGAGGTGTCGCTCTATCCACGGGCGATTCGGCTCCGGCACAACGGCACCGCCAACGACCGCATCATGGCGAGTGTGGTGACGTTCACCGGACGCGGCGGCGAAGGTGCGATCCTGGAGAGCGTCGACGACGGCCGCAGCTTCCAGCAGGTCGGTGCGATCCCGGCGTCGGAGCAGGCCGGCACTCCCGGGCTCTGTTGCGCGAGCATCTTCGAACTCCCGCGACGGATCGGGGACCTGCCCGCCGGCACGCTGCTGTGGGCGGGCAGCGTGGGGGCCGATGCCGGCCCAGACCGACGGATGACGCAGCGGGTCTGGCGTAGCAGCGATCTCGGTCGGACCTGGACCTACCTGTCGAACTGTGCCGAATCCCCAAGCCCGCGTGGGATGTGGGAGCCGGAGTTCTCCGTCGATGCGGCCGGACGACTGGTCTGTCACTTCGCCGACGAGTCCGAAGGTGTCGAGGGCAGCCAACAGCTGGCGAGAACTGTCTCCACCGACGGGGTGCACTGGGGACCCAAGCAGGTCACCGTGCAGAGCCGGCCGGGAGCCTTCCGCCCTGGCATGCCCGTCGTCCGTCGGCTTCCCGACGGCACCTACCTCATGGTGTACGAAATCTGCGGTGTGCCGGGGCAGTACGACTGCGCGGTCTACTCCCGCACATCACCGGACGGTTCCGACTGGGGCGATCCCACTGACGGCGGAACGATGATCGTGGCCGCATCGGGCCGGTACTTCACCCACACGCCCACGATCGCCGTGATTCCAAGGCCGCACGGCAGTGCGCGCATCGTGCTGGTCGGCCAGCTCCTGCAGGACGCCGACGGCACGACAGCCGCTGGCAACGGTGCCACCCTCATGGTGAGCGAAGACGACGGCAGCGGGCCATGGCGCGAGATCCCCGCACCCGTGGCGGTGCCTGAGGCGTACAACAACTACTGCCCGAACTACAGCTCGACGCTCGTCCCGTCGCTGGACGGCCGGCGGGTGCTCGAGATCGCCACCGACTACGCCGACGACGGAGTGTGCAAGGCGTACTTCGCGACTGGCAGCCTCGCCGCCGGCGGATAGCTTTCGGTTTGTCGGCGAGTCGACGGCGTGGTGGCGCGTAGGGCCGGGGGCCCTGCCGGGGAGTCGCTCGGCCGGTGCGCTCATCCGCGTCCGCGGCGAGGGCGGCGGCCTGATCCACCGAGGGAGACCTATGACGCTCGATCGCGCGCACCTGGCCGAGGTGTTGAGCGAAAGCTATTCCTACTACGAGGGCCCGCCTCCGGTGTCGTGGCCGGAGCCCTTCGACCTGGTTTTCTCTGAACGGGGTCCGATCGGGTACCAGACCCGTGGCGTGCAGGCGGCACTACGCGTGCTGCGTCCCGGTGGACTGATCTTCTCCGAGGTCATCGGCGACCTTCATCACCAGGAGGTCCGCGAGGTCTTCGGCGACGCTGCACCCCTCAACCAGACCATCAGGACACTTGACCAGGTGAAGGTCGCGATGGAACGCAGCGGGGTCGGGATTCGCGTGGCCGCCGACATCGTGTCGAAGCGCTACTACCCCGATGTGTACGAATGGCTCAAGTTCCAGTGCGGCATCTGGGCCTGGACGGGCCAGCCGCTGCCGTTGCCCGAGGATCCGCGCCTCGAACTCTTCACCCGCCGCCACAGCGATGCGGCCGGTGGAATCGAGGTGACCCATCACGTGGTGTGGGTGGGCGGCGTCAAGCTCGAAGACCCGCCACGCTATGCCGAACACGAGCACTTTGCGTAGCGCATCCACCGAGCGCCTGACGCCTGGTCCGTGAGCACGGCGACCCCATGCTGATCTGGGCGACGCGGCGGGTCCATTCGTTCAATGCGACTGGGCCGCCCTTCGCATGCAGCCCCTCGACCCGCCCTTCGCATGCAGCCCCTCGACCCGCTAGGACGTGGTCGTCGAGGCAGTGCTCTCCGGCTGCGGCGTACGACTGGATTCCGGCTCCGCGCAGGCGTCGCCAGATGTGGTGAAACGTCGCAGCGCCCGGTTGGTCGCCGCCACCCCGGCGATCCCTACGACGCAGAGGATCCCGCCGGAGATGGCCGCGAAGCTGGCGCTGGTCACGCCCGCCACCAGACCGCCACGGAAGTTGCCGAGATCGGGTCCTGAGACGCCGACGATGTGCTCGAGGGCGCTGACCCGGCCGCGATGCGAGTCGGGCGTCGCCAACTGCACGATGGTTCCACGCGAGATGACCGAGAGGGTGTCCGCGGCACCCGCGACGGCAAGGCAGCCGAGGGCCAACCACAGGTGCTGCGCCAGGCCGAACCCCGTCAGCCCCACGCCCCACACCCCGGCGGTTATGAGCATGACCACGCCGGGACGCCCCGGACGGGTGAGCGTGCCGGACAGCATTCCCGCGGTGATCCCTCCCACGGCGATCGCCGACAGGAACAGGCCCAGCGTTTCGGGTCGCCCGCCGAACCGCTCATCGTTGATCGCCGGAAACAACGCGATCGGCATGGCGAGCACCGTCGCGAACACGTCCGTCGCGAAGGCGCCGGACAGGGCGGGCCGGCGCACGACGAATCGCCAGCCATCCCAGATCGCGGCGAGTCCCGGCCGGTTCGCCTCGCCAGTGGGGCGCATCGACGGCAGACCGAACACGCCGTAGACCGCGGCAACGAACAGCACTGCGTCCAGCAGATAGCAGATCTTCACACCCCAGGCTGCGGTGACCATGCCGGCCACCGCAGGCCCGACGAGCATGGCCAGCTGGAAGCTGAGGTGATTCAGGGCGATGCCGGCGCCGACCTGCTCAGCTGGCAGGAGACGGGGAACGAAGGTCCGGCGGGCGGGCGCTCCGAGAGCCGAGCAGGTCGACTGGATCGCGACGATCCCCAGCAGAATCCCGAAGGACCCCAGCTCCGCCACCGCCTGCGCGACCAGGACCACGGCAGCGAGCAGCTGTCCGACCATGGTGAGGAGAACCAACCGGCGGCGGTCGACCGCGTCGGCCAACACGCCGCCCACCAGCCCGAACACCACCATCGGCACCGCGCGCGCCAGGCCCAGGACGCCCACCGCTGCAGGGCTGTCGGTCAGCTCCCATGCTTGGTACAGCACCGCAACCAGCGTCAGCTGCCCGCCCAACCCGGACAGGCTGCCGCCCATCCAGAGTCGCCGGAAAGCAGCGCTCGTACGCAGCGGACGGATGTCGACCAGCCCGTGGGCGATGCTCACGAGCGCGAATCCTCGTCGTGGTCGTCGGCCAGGTGTCGCGCGATCCGGTCACGGAACGACGTCCGATCGAGCGCCGCCTCGAGATCCCGCACTACCTGGCTCAGCGCGTACGGGATCTCGTCCTCCAGATCCGCGACCGCCCGCTCGGTGGCACGCCACTCCGCCTCGAGGAACGGCAGCACCTTCCGGGCGCGCGCTGTCAGCACGACCTCGCGGGTGCGCGCGTCGGCTCCCGGTTTGGTACGCACCAGACCCTCGCGGCGCAGGCTGCTCACGGTCTGACTCATCGCCGAGTGGGTGACCTGCAGCTCCGAGGCGAGTTCCCGGATCGTCATCGGGCCACGGTGGCGGAGCCGGATGAGCGGCATGGTGTAGCGCGGCCGGATCCCTGACACTCCACGCTCCGCGTAGAGGCGCGCGATCTCGTCGTCCATCGCCGAAAGCAGGAGACGCAACGGCCGCCACCGACTGGCCTCGGTCGGGTCCGGTCCAGGCGCAGTGGAGTCGGGTCCACGCGCGGCGGAGCGGTGCGGATCGCGGTCGGGAGCACGTTCGCGAGATGGTGCCATGACGGCATCGTAGCAGCACTTATGTAAGTGCTGTTACGACTGCCGATTGCCGGGGTGTCACTGGTGGCTGGAGCTAGCTGCTGCCGGAGACAAGATCCTCGAACTGGCCTCCGAGGTGTTTGACGAATCCTGCGGCTGCCCGGTAGTTTATCGATTCACATGGTTGATCGATTCACCAATGTCGGGAGGTGGCCTGTGAGCCGGACGACGCTGCTGAGTCTCGCCAAGGCTCTGGGTGTCTCCCGGACGACGGTCTCGAACGCGTACTCGCGTCCGGAGAAGCTGTCGGCGGAGCTGCGGGAGCGGATCTTCGCGACGGCGCGCGAACTCGGTTACGAAGGTCCGAGCCCACTGGCGGCGTCATTGCGCAAAGGCCGGACCGACTCGATCGGCGTGTTGTTCACCGACGACCTGGGCTATGCGTTCAGCGACCCGGTGTCGACGCTGTTCCTCGCTGGAGTCGCCAGACAGCTGCAGGAAGCGGGCCATGCGTTGACCGTGCTGTCGGCTCCACGGTCCGGCGGCAGCGGGCCGATGTCGCGGGCGATGGTCGACGGGCTGATCGTCTACTCCGTCGATGAGGACTCCCCCGGCCTGGCGGTCGCCCGTAAGCGTGCCATCCCGTCGGTCCTGGTGGACCAGGCGCCCGAGACCGGAGTCGCATGCGTGAACGTCAGTGATCGGGTTGGCGCCGAGGCCGCCGTCGCGCATCTGGTCGAGCAGGGCCACACCGCGATCGCCGGTGTTGCCGTCGCGGCCGGGGCATCCGGAGCAGCTGCCGAGCAGTGTGTGCTGGTTGGCAAGAACGCCACCAGTCGAAGCTTCGTGGTCCGCGAGCGCATGGCCGGGTGGCGGAAGGGATGCAAGGCGGCTGGCCTTCCACCGCCGGTCATGGTCTCCTGCCCGGCCAATACCGCCGCGCATGGCCGGTATGCCGCCCGCCTGCTGCTCGATGCCGATCCTCGACCGACGGCCTTGGTCTGCCTGAGTGACGAGCTGGCGCTCGGAGTGATGGCGGAGCTGGCAGCGCACCGGTTGCGGGTACCGGCTGATGTGTCGGTGGTGGGCTTCGACGACTCGCCCGCCGCCGCGATGGCGCAACCTCCGTTGACCACCGTACGACAGCCCGCACGCGACAAGGGCGCGCTCGCCGCCCAGCTGCTGCTGGACCGGCTCCGCACCAGCGAGACCGGCTCCAGTCAGCTTCTCGCCACCGAACTCGTGGTCCGTTCGAGCACCGCGGCACCACCAGCCGACCCGTCTAGATCTCGGAAAGGACGCCGCCATGCTGGCCGTGCAGATCGCTGACCATGGGGGTCCCGACGTCCTGACCCCAATCCAGGTCGAACGCCCGAACCCGGAAGGTGACCAGGTCCTCGTCCGGAACCACTGGATCGGCATCAACTACGTCGATCTGCAGCACAGGGCCGGTACGCCGTACCCCGTCGCCCTGCCGCTGGTGCCCGGAACCGAGGCGTCCGGTGTCGTCGAGGCCGTAGGCCCAACCGGTGACCCGAGCCTGGTCGGGCAACGCGTCGTGCATTTCGGGCACCTCGCTGGGGTTTACGCGGAGCTGACCGCGGTCCCAGCCGCAAACATGGTCCTGCTAGACGACGGCACACCCCTCGACGTCGCCGCCGCGGTGGCGATCGCGGGCACCACCGCCCACGTCCTGGTGCGCGAGGCGGTGACCAATGTCGCGGCCAAAACGGTCGCAGTGCATGCGGCGGCCGGGTCGACCGGCGGTGCCGTCGTGCAACTCGCGGCCGCGGATGGTGCCCAGGTCATCGCCCTCACGTCATCGAAGGAGAAGGCAAAGGTGGCACGCCAGCTCGGCGCGGACCACGCGATCCCGCTCGCCGCCCACCCCGATCCCGTCGCCGACGTGCAGGAGGTCACCGGCGGCCGGGGCGTCGATATCGTCTACGACGCCACTGGCCGGGACACCTTCGAGCTGAGCCTCGCCATGCTCGCCACCCGAGGAACGCTGGTCATGTACGGGGCCATCACCGGGACGCCCCCACCGTTCCGCCTCGATCGGCTCTCGGGGATCACCGCGCCCCGCCGTACCGCCGGGTCCCTCTCCCTGCGCTGGGCGTCGGCCAGCCACTACCTCAGCGATGCGACCGCCCGTGCTCACGCAACACATGCCGTGCTGACCGCAGTGCGCAAGGGCAATGTCACCCCGCGCATCGTGGACCGGTTTCCGCTCAGCGAGGCGGCGACCGCGCATCGACGGCTCGCCGACCGCTCCGTCACCGGCAAGCTCCTACTCGCCGCCACACCCAACCCCTGACCGTGGCCAAGCCCACGCGACAACGGCCACGAACCCACCTGTCCGGACGACCAACTGGAGGATCACCCGTGCAGTACCGACCGCTTGGCAGGACCGGCGTCTCCGTCACCTCGTTCAGCCTGGGCACGATGCTGTTCGGCGGCGCGGTTGACGAAGCCGACGCCGCCCGCCAGCTCGACCTTGCCCTCGACGCCGGCGTCAACAGCATCGACACCGCCAACGTCTACGGCCGCGGAGCCAGCGAGGAACTGCTCGGCCGGCTGCTCCAGAAGGCAGGACGCCGCGACCGGATCGTCCTGGCGAGCAAGTTCCACTGCGCGATGAACGACGACGACCCCAATGCCGCCGGAAGTTCCCGCCGACACATCGTCGACCAGTGCGAGGCCTCGCTGCGCCGGCTCGGCGTCGACCACCTCGACATCTACTACGTCCATCGCCCGACGACCCGGGTCCCGATCGACGAGACCCTCCGAGCACTCGACGATCTGGTGCGTTCCGGCAAGATCCGCTACATCGGAACCAGCAGCTTCGCCGCCTGGCAGCTGCTCGAATCGCTCTGGGCAGCCAAAGAGCACCACCTCAACCGTACGGTCGTCGAGCAGACGCCGTATTCCCTGCTCGACCGCCGCGTCGAACGCGAACTGCTACCTATGGCCAGCAGCTACGGCATCGGCATCACCGTCTGGTCACCGCTCGCCGGTGGCCTGCTGACCGGCAAGTACGGGCGCGGTGCCTCGCCCTCTGGCGTTCGGCTCGCACGCGGCGGCAAGGGCGACTGGGACGTCAAGCATTTCGGTGACCGGGTCGACCCGGTGGTGGACGCGATCGTCGACATCGCCGCTGGCAAAGGGTGTACGCCCGCACAGCTCAGCCTCGCCTGGCTCCTCGCGCAACCGGCGGTGAGCAGCGTCGTTCTCGGTGCCCGAACCGCGGACCAGCTCACCGAACAGCTGGCCGCCACCGACGTCATGCTCGACGACGAAGACCTCGCCCGGATCGACGCGATCACACCACCCGGCCGAGCAGTCGTCCCGTACTACCTCGACGACGCCTACGCCGACTTCCGCCCACACCTACACCACTGGTAACAAGCAACCACGGGAGACCAAGGAGCAGGTGCTGAGGCGGGTGGCTGCCCGTCGACGGGACAGGTTCGGACACACCCTCCCGCCTACCCATGCGCGGCGTCTCTGGAACGATCGCCGGGTGAACCCCAATGACCGCTCCATGCCGCCTCTCAACGCGGATGAACGCTCCACGCTAGAGGCGTGGCTCGACTTCCACCGCACCACCCTTGCCATCAAGTGCGCAGGGCTGGACGACGCACAGGCAGCCACCCCCTCGACGCCGCCGTCGACCTTCACGCTGACCGGGCTGGTGCAACACATGGCCGAGGTCGAACGCAACTGGTTCCGGCGAGTGTTCGCCGGTGAACACGCTCCACCCATCTACGATCCAGAAGCTGACCCCGACGGCCCCGACGGCGGCTTCGACGTCGCCGAAGGAGCAACCCTCAAAGAGGCGCTGGCAACGTGGTCTTCCGAGATCGCTGCGGCCCGTGAGCGCTGCGCGAAACATCCACTGACCGACACTGGGCGCTTCATGGACCAGGACGTCAGCCTGCGCTGGATCTATGTCCACATGATCGAGGAGTACGCCCGGCACAACGGACATGCTGACCTACTTCGAGAGCGCATCGACGGCGCCATCGGCGTATAACGCTCCAGGATCCTCAGTTGAGGATCCGCATGCGTGGACCGTATCGGAAACCTGGGAACTGCCGGATCCGTGCGTTGCTTCGTGCACCGTAGCGTTGGCCGGGTGTATCGACGGTGGCTTGGAGGCGGTTGATGACGGACGGCCGGCAGGAACTGGTGGAGATGCTTGTTCAGGAGATGCCTTGGTATGTCTCCTCGGCCGTGCGTTTCCAGATGGCGGTTGCCGACCAGTTGGGCATGCCACTGACGGACGTACACGCCCTTGGCGCACTGATGGAGTTCGAGCCGATCGGCGCGCGGCGGTTGGCCGACCTGATGGGGATGACGACTGGAGCCGTGACGCGGATCGTGGACCGTCTGGAGCGGGGCGGGTACGTCCGCCGCGAGCCGGATCCGAACGACCGTCGACGAATCGTTCTGCGGCTGGTCCCCGAGCGGGTCGGCCAGATCGCCAGGTATTACGAGTCGATGGATGTGCGCTGGCAGCGACAGATCGGCGGCTACACCGACGCGGAGCTTCGGTTCCTGGTGGAGTTCCTGCGGCGGGGGGGGGAGTACGCGCAGGCTGAGACCGTGGCCCTGCGCGCCCGTGGGCGCGCTCACGGAACCCGGTCGCGACAGCCACGAGGCATAACCTGATCAGGGTTCACCCCCAGATCCCCCTGATAGTTGCATCAAGCACTAGCTGCTTCTAGCAGCTACATGGTGGGTTCCTCTCGACGTCATCCCACTCGAGACCGGAGCCCACCATGAACCCGACCATCCAGATGAGCGCATGGCAACGGCTTCTGCCGTTCTTCCTTGCCGTGCCCTTCACCACCATCGTGACCGGACTGTTCAACCTGGCCGAGGTCCTACCGGCACCGGTCGCCCTCCTGGCCGGCGCCGCGTGGGGCGCCGGTCTGGGTCTGTTCGTCACCTGGTTTCGGGCGAGGCGACCCGGACCCACCAACGCGCTGGAAGACGGATTCGTCTACCTCGGCACCGCCGCGTTCGCGTTCGCCGGCTGCGGCGGCCTGATGGCCATCCTGCTGCTGAACGGGGCGCTGGACAGCCCATCGATCACCGGACAAACGCTGGAGAGTACGTTCCTGCCGTCGATTCCGTACTACGTCGTCGTCAACAGCCTGCTCGAAGTCCTGCTCATCCCCGGCGTCCTCTACCTCGGCTGGCGCCCCGGAAAGCGCCGCGCGCTGCTTGTCACCGGCGCCGTCATGTACTTCGCGATGCGCGTGTGGACCTACCTGGCGTTCGTTCCCGCCCGGCTCGGATGGGCCGAAACCGAGCACACCACCCAATCACTCACCACCGCCGAACGGCAGCAGGCCGCGGCCGACCTCATGCTCAACGACCCCCGATGGGTTCCCATCCTGGCGATGTTCGCGCTCTTCCTGTTCGCCGCCCACCTCCCAGCCAGCTCCCGGTGCGAACCCAAGACGTAACCCTCTACCTGGACGACGACGGGACCGAACACGTCGTCAACGACCCAGGCGTCTTCCTCGTCAGGGATCTGGCCGCCTGACAGCTGCGCAACGGCACGAGAGGGGTGCCGGGAAACCGCGCACCGTCGCGAAATACCGGGGCCAGAACGCGAACGCCTGGATCGAGGGACGTTGACGATCGACCCGCGCCGGTGCGGAAGCATCCTGCGCACAAGGCACTCCATTCCATCCGCGCGAGATGCCCTACCGAAGACAGCTAGGGCCGCGAGGTGGTCAGCGGCAGTTCCTGTTTGCCGGGCATTTATCTCCAGTGTCACCTCGTCTTTTGATCCGCAACGCGTGGTCGTAGCGTTCTCACCACGTCCCGATTGGCGATCGGTTTAGCTGCGGAGGCGACGGTGAACGCGGGAGACGACGAGGTAGTTGCCGCCGCCCGTGCGGGCGACGAGTCGGCCTTCGCCGCACTCACCGAACGGCACCGGGGTGAGCTGCGGGTGCACTGCTACCGGATGCTGGGATCGTTCGACGACGCCGAAGACCTTGTGCAGGAGACCTTCTTTCGCGCCTGGAAGAACCTCGCGAGCTTTCAGGGCCGCTCGACGATCCGTGCCTGGTTGTACCGGATTGCGACGAATGCCTGCCTCGACGTCCTCGGGGACGGCTCCCGCCGCGTGCTTCCTCATCACCTGACGGGGCCAACGGATCCGAGCGTCGGGCTCCCGCCGCGTACCGACATCGCCTGGCTGCAGCCCTTCCCCGATCGCCTGATCGGCACGGAGGGGAGGTGGGAGCCGGCTGCACCGAGCGAGGCGGAACCCGACGCCGTGGTGGTCGCCAGGGAGACGATCGAACTGGCGTTCCTTGCAGCGATCCAACACCTGCCGCCTCGGCAGCGGGCGGTGCTGATCCTCCGCGACGTACTCGGCTGGCCAGCCAAGCAGACCGCCGCGCTGCTGGAAGGCAGCGTGGCATCGGTGAACAGCGCCCTGCAACGGGCGCGGTCAACGCTTCGCGATCACCTGCCGGAGCGCCGCTTGGAGTGGGCACCCTCAGCCGAGCCCACCGAGCAGGAGCGGTCGGTGCTGCGGAGGTACATGGACGCGGTCGAGCGTGCCGATCTCGCCGCAGTCGCGGAACTGCTCGCCGAGGACGTACGTACGACGATGCCGCCTTATCCGATGTGGTTCCAGGGTCGCGGAGCGGTCGTCGCGGCACTCACCGCGAGCTGGGACGCAGGCGCTCCGGGTTACGTGGGACGGTTCCAGATGGTGCCGACCCAGGCGAACCGGCAGCCGGCCGCCGCGGCCTACGTCCAGCGCCCCGGCGACCATGAGTATGCCGCCTTCGGGATCGCCATCCTACAGATCGAGAACGACCACATCGTCGAGATCACCGCCTTCCACGACCTCGACCTGTTCGCGGCGTTCGACCTGCCGACCGCGCTGCCTGCTTCGTACCGATGAGTTTTCCGGCGATCCGCCGTCTCAAGGAAGGTCAGTCAAATGTGATGTCGCCGGAGGTAGGCCATGGCGAAGCTGCTGTATTCGGTCACGATGTCGTTGGACGGGTTCATCGCCGGTCCGGGTGGTGACATGTCCTGGTTGACCGAGCATCTCGGACCCAACCCGATCGTCGGTGAGCTCCTCGAGAAGATCGGCGCGCTTCTTGTCGGCAACCGCACCTTCGGCGGTGACGATCCGCACAAGGGCGACGCGGACAAGGAAGGCAAGTTCGCCGGCGGTGGGTGGAGCGGACCGCAGTTCGTGCTGACCCACAACCCGCCGGACACACCGGTGCCCGACGTCACCTTCGTCGGTGACCTCGACACCGCCGTCAGGGCGGCCAAGGCCGCCGCGGGTGAGAAGTACGTCAACGTTCTCGGCGCCAACGTCGCCCGACAGTGCCTCGAGGCGGGAGTGCTCGACGAGATCCTCGTGCTCATCGCACCTGTCCTGCTCGGTGATGGCGTCCGGCTCTTCGACCACCCTGGCGGAACGAACATCAGACTCGAGCGTCTCAGCCTGACGCACGCACCTCAGGCCACCAACCTCTGGCTGCGCGTCGTCGGAATGTGAGTTGACAGGCGACGTCGCGACCGGTTCGGATAGGCGTCGGCCCAACCCCAGTTCGAGAAGGTCCCCATGTGCGCAGGCAAGATGCATGCCGACGAGATCGACATCGACGCCGACCTCGTCCGCGCGTTGCTCGCCGCACAGTTTCCGCAGTGGGCGGACCTTCCGATCCGTCACGTCCTCTCGAGTGGAACCGTCAACGCGTTGTACCGGCTTGGCCCCGACATGGCGGGACGGCTCCCGCGGATGGCAGGCTTCTTCGAAGATGTGGAGAAGGAGCACCACTGGCTGCCCCAGCTGGCTCCGCTCCTTCCCCTCGACATTCCCGTCCCGCTCGGGAGGGGAGAGCCGGTGGAGGAATACCCCTGTCAGTGGTCGGTCTACCGCTGGCTCGAAGGGGAGAATCCCACGCCTGACAGCCTCTCCGAGCCCGCCTTGCTCGCCAAGGACCTGGCGCAGTTCGTCTCCGCCGTACGCCGGATCGATCTTCCGGGCGGACCGCCCGCCTACCGAGGTAGGCCGCTCTCCGCACTCGATGCGCCCACCCGTACCGCGATCGGCGAGCTGGGCGCAATGGTCGACACCGTGGCCGTGACCGCGGCGTGGGACGCATCCCTGCACGCACCCGCGTGGACCGGTCCGCCCGTCTGGGTCCACGCCGACCTCATGCCTGGGAATCTCCTGACCGTCGACGGCCGGCTCAGTGCCGTCATCGACTTCGGGACCGTGGGCGTCGGCGATCCCGCGTGCGATCTGATCGTCGCGTGGAACCTTCTGCCGGCCAACGTGCGAAACGACTTCCGTACCGCCCTGCAGGTCGACGACGCCAGCTGGATCCGGGGGCGCGGTCGTGCCCTGTCCATCGCACTCATCGCACTGCCGTACTACCAGGACACCAACCCGATGATGGCCGACAACGCGCGCCACGTGATCCGTGAAGTCCTTGCCGACCACAGGTCGTGACACAGTGCTGCCGGGCAAGGTCACCGGGCGATCCGAGTCCCCACGCGTTCACCTCCTGTGCGGCCTGGTGGGGGCGGGCAAGACGACCTACGCTCGCCACCTCGCCGCAGACCTCCCGGCCGTGCCCACCGGACGATCTTCGAGGCGCCGGACGAGGACGAAGGCATCGAGATCGTGACCGTCCGCCGTTGAACTCCGCCGCGGATGGAGGAATCCAGCCGGCGGCTCCCGCACCAAGACAGCCCAGAATTGCGCGCTTCTCCCGAACCACGCGGCGACGCTAGACTCACCGGCGACGAGTCGGTGTACGTGCCGCCGATGTGTTGTTTGGCCAATAGCGTCTGCACAGGGTGACGGGTGGGACACATCCTAGGAGGACTGTGTTCCGCCCCTACGCACTCATCGTGCGCGCTCCCGGAGCGCCATTATCCCTGCTCGCAAGCTTTCTCGGCTCTCTCCCCATCAGTATGCTCACGCTCGGCGTGCTGTTGCTCGTCCACGCCACCACCAGCTCCTTCGGCTCGGCCGGCCTGGCCAGCGGCGCGCTGAGTGCCGGCAACGCGTGCGGCCTGCTGGTCCAGGGGCGCCTGATCGATCGGTACGGCCAGACACGCGTGCTGGTCGGCACGGGTCTCGGTTGCACTACGTTGTTGATCCTTCTGACCCTGGCGGCAACTCGGCATGCCCCAGTCGCACTCGTCGTCGCGCTCGCCGGGGCCGGGGGCGCCTGCATACCGGCGACCATCAGCAGTATGCGGGTGCTGTGGCCGACACTGGTGCGGCGCACCGACGAACTCGAGACCGCGTACGCCCTTCTGGCGATGCAGTTCCATATCGCCATGATCACCGGACCGCTCGTGGTCTCGGGCCTACTCCTCTTCGCCGGCCCGTCTGTTGCGGTGCTGGCCGCCGCCGGGCTGGCGGGCAGCTCGGCGCTGGTGTTCGCCTCCACTCGGGCGTCACGCCGATGGAGATCTTCTGGCGTACGCAGCCAACCCCGGCCGACAGGACGTGCCACCTCGGGAACCCGGACACTGCTCGTCGCTGGTCTCCTGGGAGGAACGGCGTTCGGCCTCATCAGCGTGGCGATCCCAGCTACTGCCGTGGATCACGGCGCTCCCGCCGTGGCGGGCGTTCTGTTCGCTTGCGTGTCGGCGGGAGAACTCGCCGGAGGAACGCTGTACGGCGGTCGGTCGTGGAGAATCCCACGGTCCAGGAGGCTTCTGCTCGCGCAGGCGACGGGAACGGGCGGCGTTGTCGCTGTCACGGTTGTCGCCGCCACCCAGCCAGTGGTGCTGATGATTGTGCTGGTGATCTTCGGCGCACTCTACGCTCCGGCCGGCATCGCTGCGTCCAGCCTGCTCGACGATGTCGCCGCCGAAGGCGCGCTGACGCAGGCCTACACCTCGATGGTCGCGGCCGGCCTGGTGGGAGCATCCCTCGGTAGTGCGTTCGGAGGACTGCTGGAGAACGCCACGGCATCCTGGATGCTGTTCGCCGCGGCCGCATGCGCGATGGCCGCGGCGGCGTTGTGGACCGTCGTACGCCGACACAGCCTGACTCGCGCGGCAACGGCCGGTCACGCAGCGGGCGCCTCACACGCCGCGGCCTCCGACGCGGCGCCGTGATCATGCTTGCCGTAATTCCCTTGCCCACCGCGGAAATCCGGGTGGACGGGGCGCAGCACTCGTGTCACGGTGGTGGACATGAAGGTGGAGTTCCATCGCGATGGGGACACCCAGTACTCCGTCCATGTCCATCGCCGTGACGGTGTGGTCGTGTCGCTGCCCGGCGCCGGTGGGAGATGGCAGGTGCCGCACGACCTGGCGCACTTCGCGACCGAGCGAGCGTTGGACATGGCCGGCGGCGTGTTCGGCAGCATGGCCGCTGGGGCGATGTTCGAACGGATGACCGTCGTGTCAGGCCGCCAGCGCCGTGACCCGAAACAGCGTTCGCAGCAGGTTCTTCGTACGAACACCAGGAGTCGGTCCATCACCGTGGCCGAAACCATGACGTCGCTGGTTCACGACGCAGTGCACCATGGCAGGTCGAACGATCTGATCAAGCGGGCGCACGGATTGTGGGGAACGGTTCGCGAAGACGCGTTTCCTTATACGGTGCAGCACTTCCAGACTGCGATCCGGGATCTTCGGGCACTGAGCGAGGAGTGGGCAACGACATCTGCCGGGAGTTGTCTGGCCGTGGAGTGGCCGGACAGGCTCACCACCCAGCTTCCGGCAAAGCCACGCCCCGAGCGCCGTTGACCGGCCGGGGTCCAGCCGGTTCTGGAACTACGCTGCGGCGCATTGTGGTGATGGGTTGCGCGGGGTCAGGGAAGTCGAGACTTGCCCGCGCCCTCTCCGACCGCCTGGGTCTTCGTTATGTCGCTCGAGATGACCTTCTCGGTCCTGGACAGAAGTCGCTAGAACACCGAGTCGCCGTGGACGGAGCGACCGTTGGCAGTGGATGGGTATTCGACGGAACGCCCTTCGATGTCGAGGATCTGGTGTACGAACGAGCCGACATGATCGTGTTCCTCGACTACTCGCGTACCGTCGTCACATGGCGTTCCTGGTGGCGGGCCTTTCGCATCCTGGTCACCCGTCGACCGGATGGCCCACACCGGCCCGAGAGTCCCATGAACTGGCTCGATCGAACGCATCCAGTCCGTTGGTCCTGGTCGTCACAACCGCGTCGAAGAGTCCGGCTGCGCCGGGACCTGGAGTCCTCCCCGCTGGCGCATGCGAAACGACTGCATTTCACCAGGCCTCGCGAGGCGGCCGCGTGGCTTCGTACGGTCAAGTAGGTGAACTCCCCTCACGCAGCTGCCGGGCGCCGAGTACATCGGCCAGACCACGATCCGCGTCGGCGTCGGCGTCGGCACGAATCACGGCCGATGGTCGGCCGCCCACCTCGATCGCCTGCGGATCCTGGTCTCCCTGGGAGTTTGCGACGCCGAAACTTGTCCGCCAGAGCCGCTTGTCCACCACGCTTTCGCGGCTGCGTATCGTTCGCTCATGACGCCACACGAGATGATCGGTTCGGCAATCGAAGTCGCTGAGGAAGGGCTACTCCGCGGCGAACTACCGATCGGGGCGGTCGTGGTCATGGGCGAGGACATTGTTGGCAGAGCCTTCACCCAGGAGAAGGCGCAACAACGGCGCCTCGTCCACGCGGACCTCCTAGCCATGGCCCAGGCCGACGAATCGCTGGGGTGGCGCCCGCGACCTCAGCCGCTGCGCCTCGCGGTCAATCTCGAGCCGTGCCTCATGTGCCTAGGTGCCGCGATGACCCTCGGAGTCGCCGAAGTTTACTTCGGTCTGGAGTCGCCGGCAGACGGGGCGGCGAGCGTCGCGGCGGGATGGAGCCCAGTCAGTGCGGACATCCCGTCGTATGTGGCGCCCCTGATGGTGGGTGGGATCCGGCGATCCGATGTCCGAAACCAGTTCAGCCGATATTGCGAGACTGCTCCAGATTCCGGATTGCGTCGGTGGGCGGGGACTCTCGCGCAGCTGCCTGCCGTAGCGCCTTCGTAAATGACGCACCTGGAGTGATCTAAATGTCGGAACACGATCACCAGTGCCAGCGTCTACGACGCCGTTCTCGACGATGGCGTCAGGGCCATCGCCGAGTTCGAGGAGTACGTGTCCTGCCTGCCAGGACAGCGAGCCGCAGTCGTGAGCGAAGATGCCTAAATCAGGACCTGGCGCAGGGCGGCGGCGAAGGCGTCCGGCTCGCCCTTCATTCCGTATTCGCCGCCAAGGAATCCCCCATGGTCGCCGGGGAAGGTGACGGGTTTCGTACCTAGCCGGCCGGCCACTGCCACGGCGGCCCGGTGAGCCATTTCCCCAGTAGATTCGGCGCCGGCGGCGATGACGACGCGAGTCGATGCCGCACGGAGTGCTTCGAAGTCATGCTGATAGTGCGTACACGAAATGATGTTCTGCCCGACAAGCACATCGTCCCGGGAGCCGTCGTCCTCGGTCGGCAACCCGAAGTTGGCAGGATCCGGGCCGTGCTGGTCGGCGAAATCGAGCGGAATCAATCCCTTGTGGGCGACGAGCATGATGAACTTCGCCATCGCCGGTCCGAGGCCACTGCGCTGGTAGGTCTCGTGGATGTCCACGGACGCAGCCAGCGCCTGCTCGCGGTCCGGCAACACCTGAGCGGCCGGCGGCTCGTGCGCGACGAGCGTCTTGACCTGCTCCGGATGGCGGGCCACCAGGGCCAGCGCGTTGACGGCGCCACCACTGCTGGCGAAGATGTCCACCGGTCCGGCGTCCAGCGCCGAGATCAGTCGGTGCAGATCGTCCGCGTGCTCATCTGGTGTCGACTCGGTGGCGTCGTCCGTGCGCTCGCTGCGCTCCACACCGCGCGGGTCGTACGTCACGACCGTGCGGTCGGCGAAATGTCCGGAAAGGGTGCCGAACCCGGTCGCGCCCATCGGCGACCCGATCAACAGCAGGACCGGCGCCGAACTGGAATCGTTGCTCCGGACGTCGTAATACAGCACCGCGCCGGGCACGTCCAGGGTGTGAGTCTTGGGCTGAGTCATGATGCCTCTTTTCGCCAATTCTTGATTCTTGCCCTACTGACTCGCCGCCACGGCAAAACTCATCGGCGGCGTATTCCCAGGGATGGGAGCCGCCGAGCGGGCTGGGAGAATTGGTGTCATGCCCAAGCTGCGTGAGCTGCCAAGCACACGACTGGTCCTGATCCGAAACGCCATCCAGCGCTCTCACGACCCGGGGCGTCTGCTCGATCATGACGATCTGGGGTTGTCCGACGAGGGACGAGAGAAGGCGGAGCGGCTACGGGACCGCCTCGCCGCTACCGGCGAACTGGCCGATGTGACGCGGTTGCTTTCCAGCAACGCCCGCAGGGCGATCGAGACCGCGCAGGTCATCTCACCAGCCCTCGGCGATCTGGAACCGGAACCGGACTGCGGGTTCTGCGAGCCACACTCAGGTGAGTGTGACGGCATGGTCGTCGAGGAATGGCTTGCCACGCTCGCCCAGGAGAGGCTGGCCAACTGGTCGCCCTATGCTCCGAAGTCACCTGGCGGCGAGTCCTATCGGGAGGGAATCGAGCGGGCTGCCAGAGCGTTCATCGAAGCCGTCCTGGCCAACGAGGGCGGCACCGTCGTGATCGTCACTCAGACCGTCCCGCTGCGGGCGAGTTTGTGGGCGTTCCTCAGCCTCCCGTTCCACGCGGAGTACCTCTACCCGGAGATCACCGACACGGGGATCACCGAATGGATCGCTGACGGCTGGCTACCTGACACTGGTCAGCTGAAGGCCCGGCTCGTCCGCTACAACGACCACGCCCACCTCCTCCCGAACGCCTGGGGGTTGCCCTAGGCCTCTAGCCACAGGGACAAGCCGCGGGCCCACAACAAAAGTCGGTGGCTGCGCCCGCAACGCCGGTGCCAGACTTCGCCGATGCAGGATCGCGAACTAGTCCCGCTCCTTGGGGAGCCGTGGCCCGTGCTCGATCATCGCTTCGCGCGAGCACATCTTGAGCGCCTGGGTTGGGCGATGTGCGGTCGGGGCGACTGGGCCTACGCTCATCGGTCGCCGAGTGGTCGACTCTTGGCCCGGGTCAGCCCGTTCGAGCCGGCCTACAACTATTTCGTCGAGCTCTGCGAGCGGTGCGCAGGCAACAGGTACATTCCGCGGATAGAGCTGGCGACCACACTCGACGGTGGCGGACATCTGGCCGTGCTTGAATACCTGACCACCCCGGCCAGCAGTGTGGTGCGGACATTTCTGCGGCAGTGGGAGCATCCAGCAGAAGGCGACGCCGATCTGCGTGATCTCCGGCACGAGGTCGAGGCCATGGATGCCTGGGGCCGTCAGAATGTGCGGTGGTGGGGGCCGCGGGTCGACATCGGCGACCGTCACGTTCTGCTCTCGGCCGACGGGAACCCCAAGCTCATCGACCTGTTCTTTGTGGAGGGCGAAGACCTGCTCGATGAGCTGATCAACGATCCGCATGCGTTCGCGCGTCACATGCCCCTTGATCAATGCCGGTACATCCTCGACATCCCTGACCTCCAGGACGGCCACGCCACCGGCTACCTTCATCGCATAGGAACAGCCCTGAAGGACGCCGCAACCGGATCCTGAGGGCACCCGTGTTGTTTGACGGCATGAGCCAAACCGCCTGACTGGCGCGCTCCGCCATCGTGGGTTACAGCGCTTGATGACCTGGCGGTGTGGCGTCCTCGTCGAGGGCTACAGGCCTGGCCTGCAGAGCGGGGTGGCGCAGGAACGTGTCCACCAGCTCGGCCGGTCCGCCGATGCAGGTCCAGTCGTCATCCCACAGCGTCGAAACCAGCCACGAGTGGTCCGCCGGGAACATCAAGTTGGGCAGTGCACCCTTCCAGAACGACAGGTCTCCGCCGTGGCGCCAGGCGGCGGCCTGCTCCGGCCCCGCCTCAACCAAGACATACGGCCACCCCGCATACAAGCTCACCGTGGGCGCGTCGGGAAAGACGATGTCATCGGCGCCGGTGTCGAGATACCCCAACCACCACGACTGGCCCGCCGACTGCTCACTCAGCAGCGCGAGCATGGCCCGGTCGTGTGCATCCTGCCCCTCGCCTCCGTAGGGAAGCATGATCGTCGCGTAGGCCTCGAAAACCGGTGGGATGGCGGCGGTGATGGTCCGGCCCAGGGACGTGCCCTCGTCGATCCACGCGACGTCATCGCTCGTCCCGATGCGCCACGTGCTGGCGTCCCTGACCCTCGTGACCATTTCGCCAGGCTAGATGCTGTGACTTATCGGCTCCAGCTGAATTCCTGATGTCCGCCGTCAGTAGGATCGGCCCACCACGGCGATCAGGTCCGGTTCGTCCTCGGAGTCGGGAACACCACCGTCGGGCCGTATCAGGCAGCGCACGGTCACCGCGCTCTCCGACAGCCGTGCCTCACCCTCTTCGCCAAGGGTCGCCCACGGGATGCGCGCCCAGCCCTCGTCGTCGACGGCCACCGCCACCGCCTCGTCCGCCGACGCCACGTCGACGGTCCGCGCGTCGCGGAGCTGCGCCGCCTCCGCGAGAAGGGCAGCCTGGTCGATCTCGAGCGCCTCTGTCACTTCGGACAGCACGGTCTCTATCGGTACTGTCGCCTTGGTTCCAGGGATTCGGCGTACGACCGTCACCGCGCCGGCGGCCAGGTCCCGCGGGCCGATCTCGATGCGGACCGGTACGCCCTTCAGTTCCCAGTCCACGGCACGCCGCCCAAAGGCGACATCCACTCGGTCGTCCAACTCGGCGCGTACACCTGCGGTTATCAGGTCGCCGACCAGCTTGGCGGCCACCTCGCCCACGCCCTCGCCGGACTTGACGACGGTGACCACGACCTGGGTCGCGGCAAGCCGCGGCGGGATGCGCAGGCCGGCGTCGTCGCCATGGGTCATGATCAGCCCGCCGACCATGCGGGTCGAGGATCCCCAGGAGGTCGTCCAGGCGTACGGCCGCTCACCGGCGGCGTCGAGGAAGCGGATGTCGAAGGCGCGGGCGAAGTTCTGGCCGAGTTCGTGGCTGGTCCCCATCTGGAGGGCCTTGCCGTCGCGCATCATGGCCTCGCAGGTGAGTGTGGTGATCGCTCCGGCGAACCGCTCGCGGCGGGTCTTCACACCGGCCACCACGGGGATCGCGAGCACCGTCGCCATGAGGTCGGCGTACGCCTCGTGCAGGATGCGGCGGGCGTAGGCGGCCGCGTCCTCCCGGGTCGCGTGCGCCGTATGGCCTTCCTGCCAGAGGAATTCGCTGGTCCGCAGGAAGACCCGCGGCCGGAGCTCCCAGCGGACGACGTTCGCCCACTGGTTCAGTAGCAGCGGCAGGTCGCGGTAGCTCTGGATCCACTTCGCCATGAACTCGCCGATGACCGTCTCGCTGGTCGGCCGTACGACGACCGGCTCCTCCAACTCCTTCCCACCCGCGTGCGTGACGACCGCGAGTTCGGGGCTGAATCCCTCGACGTGCTCGGCCTCGCGCTTGAGGTAGCTCTCGGGGATGAACAGCGGGAAGTAGGCGTTGCGAGCACCCGCGGCCTTGATGCGCTGGTCCATCTCGGCCTGCATGCGTTCCCAGATTGCATAGCCGTACGGCCGGATGACCATGGTGCCGCGAACTGGACCGTTCTCGGCGAGCTCGGCCTTCCCGAGTACGTCCTGGTACCAGCGCGGGAAGTCCGTCGCCTGCGGAGTGAGTACACCTGCCTTCGCCATGCCTTGCATCCTAGGACGAGGCCAGGGAGAAGTCGGGGCGCACCACCGTCGGAGGTCAGGGTGCCAGCAGGTGCCGAAACTGCGCGTCGTACTGGTCGACCGGCGGGTCATCAACGGCGGCAACGAAGAAACCGAGAAAAGTGCTGTCGGCGCCAGCGACGGTCAACAGATCGCGCCACGACCACAGGTTCGGGTGCGGCATGTGCGTGGCAGCCTCCGCCGGAGCCAGACGCTCGACCACCTTGGCGAACTGCGCGTGGTCCAGCCGATAAACCCCCGTCGTAGCAACGTAGCCGCACACCGAAGCCAGCACGACCGCCGGGAGCGGTCGTACCGCCCCGGGCGCGTTCACATGGCCGAACGTCAGAACGGACGCGTCCGCGCGCGCCACGCCGTAGGCCACGGGCATGACGAACCCGGGTATCTGTGCGGCAAACCGCTCTTGCGCTGCGAGGAGGTCACCGTCGGTCACCCACGCCTCAGACATTCGCAGATGCTCCCATCACCCGGCGATCGTAGCCGGGACGCAGTGGTGCGGTGTGTCCCGCGCAGCCGCACGTTTGCGGACAGGACCCGGGTGTGCCCGCTCTTTGAACGCGGATTGCACGACGGCGTTCAACTCGGGGGCGTCCGCCGTTACACCGAGGGCTCTCACAGGTTGGTGGTGGAACTATTTGTCGGTAATGTCGGCGGCCATGGCAGAGGTAGCTGTGAGGGCTTCACTCCCGCTTGTCACCTGCCTACCGCGCCGATAGCGTCGGGCGTTTCTGCGCGGGAGAAGGCGGTGGAGCGTGACGGCAACTTGGATGCCACGCGAACAGTGGGACCAGCTTCTGCAAGGCGAGGCGTGCCCCCTGTGCCAGGAGATGGAAGTCCGCATGGAGCCCGACTATGCGGACCGCTACGGACACACGATCACGACACTGGACACGAGTGTGTTTCGGCTGTGCACCGATCAGTTCAGCCCTGGGTACAGCGTGGTGATCTACAAGCAGCACGTGGTCGAACCGCACGATCTTCCGGCCGCCGAGCAGGCTGCTTACCTGGCCGATGTCATGGACGCAGGCAAGGCTGTCCAGCGGGCGCTCGGAGCCGACAAGATGAACTACCTCCTGCTCGGAAACGGGCAACCGCACACCCACTGCCATCTAGTGCCCCGGTACTACGGTGACCCGGCAGGGGGTAGACCGTTCCTACCCGAGCAGCCCGTGCCTGCCAGCACCGGAGAGCTCCTGGATCGAGTCGAGCGGATTCGGGCCGCCATATAAGGCCTTCGGTTGCAGGAACCCCGCGGGTGATGGGACGGCTGCGCTCGGGTCAGGTCAGCCCTTTACCGGCCAATGCAGCTCGGTGTAGTGATTGTCGGGGTCAGGTGTGAGCTCTGGGGCTGTGAGCCATATCCAGCGCAATGGGCCGGCTGGTTCGAGTCCGGCCGATTCGATCTGCGTTCGCAGGTTCGCGATGACCGCCTCGAACTTCTCCATGTCCCAGAAGTTGCCAGAGAAATAGGCCGATGCCACCTCGCCTCGAGGGAGTACGGCGGGAATGACTCGGCCCTCGGGGGCGCCCGATCGGTCGACGGGCACTCCAGCTTCCCAGCCGTCATCGAGAAAGAGCGTGTAGGGCGGCCCTGCCGATGCGAGGCCCTGCCGCTCATGGGCCTGCCACGCTTCTCCAATTGCTTCGCCAACAGCGCACCAGTCCGTCTCGGCACTGCGATCCGCCTTGGTACTCCGTACACACAGGACCGGCTGATCACTGAGCGTCTTGCGCACGATCGAGGTCACGTTCACATTCGCTTGCTGCGTCGACATGGCACTCCCTTCGGACCGAAGGTGCCGGAGAGCAGCCGCGTACGACTCGCCAGTGCGCTGCATGCGTTGTCGAACGAGTCGCTTGCGATTGCGGTTCGCCGTCATCCGGCCCTCCACGTCCAGCGCTACGTCCCCCAGCGACGGCGCCCGACGGTGACCGGGACAGCGATCCGAGGATATGGTCCCCTTTGCCTCCAGCAAGCGGCTCTGCTTGGGGAGAACCGACGGAGGTTTGGCGGTGGATCGACGCCACGAGGAGCGTACTCAGTCCCGGCTCGACTCCGCAACGGTTGCCCGCGTCATCTGTGGCAGGTGCCGGACGGAGGCTCTCGCGGAGCCCCCTGCTTGCTCACCAGTGCGTACATTACCCAGATGGGGTCGGTGAGGGCGAGGGACGTGATCCTGTCCAGCACCCGGTCAGGCGTTCCAGAAACAGCGTCCAGGTCGGGGCTCAAGCGACGTGCGCTGATCGCTGGGGCTGTTGTCGTGGCCGCCGGAGCGGGAGCGGCAGGCGGTGTGCTGGGTACGCGCTATTTCCTGTTGGGTGTCGACGATTCCGTGCTGGATACCCATCACCGTTCGGATGCCGAGTTCTTCGCCCAAATGAGAATGTCTGGTGCGTTGGACGTTATCCCGCCCAGTTTGACCGAGGCGATCAAGATGTCCTCGGTGGTGCTAGTCGGCGAAATCGTCGACGTCCGCGCCACAGAACCGGTCACCGGCGAGGTGCCGACCGACAAGTTCTACGGCGTTGGCCTCGTGGTGCGGCCACTCGACGTCGTGCAAGGCTCGCTGCCGCTGAGGTTCCGCGATGAGCTCACGCTCGACCTGATGTTCGGCGCGACAGGTCCGACCGGAAGCCTGGAGACGATTCGCGCTGGGCTGCCGCAAGGGCCAGCTGTCTTCTTCCTGCGCTCAGGTGAGGATGCGGCGAACAATCTCATCGAACACTGGGAGAAGAGGGAAAGACCTGTCCCGGGCGGAACGGCAAGGCTCGACAGAGATCGTCAATACTATGGACTGGTGTCCTACAACGGAATTCTCGTGCAAGGTCCTGACCATGTACTCAGTCCAGCATGGGAACCGGAACTCATCGACGGTATGGCTGAAGAAGCGCGCACCTACAAGAAACTGAGCGACCTGGTTGCCTACCTCCGGACACTGGACTCCGTACCTGTCGGAACAAGGATCGGCTGATCAACGGTCGGCTTCCGCTCGTACCAGATCTGGCAGGTCCTCTGGACAGTACGCACTTCAACTGAGGGCCTCCGGGACGCTTCACCTAGATGCTCCCCGTTCAACCATGCTTCGTCTTCCTTGCTGATGCGATCACGCGTGCGTTCCCCGCCCGAGCAGTGATGGAGTGCCGTCACGCGGGATCGAGGACGCGACACTGCCGTCGTCCTGTCAGACATCATCGACTTCCCTCGGGTCGTTGCCGACAAGCCCGTCCACCGCCTCGCGGATGAGGTCGGCGTGGCCGGCATGCACCTGGTACTCCTCCAGCAAGGTGACGAGCAAGCCTCGGCGATTCAGGATCCAGGTGTCCGTGCCTCCCGGGACAGGTACGTCGAGCCCGCCGTCGGCGCTGATCTTCCGCCACTCGACCCTCGCGCGTTCGACGGCGCCGTACCACAGCGCATACAGCGCCTCCGGCTCGTCCGCGCACCGCCAATCGTCCTCCCCGCCGACCAACGTGGCTGCCCGACCGGCAGCCCCCCGCGGCAAACCCGTCGTCGACGACCGCCATGTGCTTGATCAGGCCCGCCAACGTCATCGTGGATGGTGGGTGCTGTCGGCGCAACTACTCGGCGTTGAGCCCTCCGGTCTTCCAGGCAAATCGCCACCGCACACGGTCGAGAGCGAAGCACAGCACCTCCGCCTCGCTACCGTCCATGTTGTCGGCGTACGGGAAAAGGTCTGTGTAATCCATGCCCGCGAGAATGGCAGAGGCCGCAGCCGAGCGCTACGGTCGTGGACCGGTTCCACACGCTGCAGACCGGCGTCGACGTGCTGGCAGAGAAGGCGGCGTACACGTGCCACGGCATCTGCTCACCCGCAGTGGCGGCCGAGCGGAACTGGACGTCCTCGATTCATGACGGCCGCCCGCCGAACTGCCAGTGGTGGACCTCGATGTCGGCGTACCTGTCCGGGGTCAGGATGGCGCGTGCCGTGTCCGGGTCCGTTGCCCGGACCAGCGCCGCCGTGCCCAGCCAGGTCGTGCCATCGTCGGACAGCAGCGGCCCGTAGGCGATCAGGTCATCCCGCTCGGTCGGCACGGCGAGGTCGGCGGCCCGGCCCGTGCTGAGGCCGAGCACGAGGTACCGGTTGCCACCGGTCCGGCCGCCGGGGAAGTCCCACATGGTGTGTCCCAGCATGTTGCGCCACCGGCGCAGCAGCACGTCCCGGTACACGCCGGCCTGGTAATTGGGCTCGTCGAATGCGAACGCGCGGGCACCGGCGGCATCTGGCAGGTCGACGATGTGCACGCTCCCGCTGGGCGTGTCGCTGTCGCCGGCGAAGGTCGGTCCGCGGGCGATCATCTTCGTGGCGTACCGGTCCATGTAGGACCAGTGCTCTTCCCGCAGCTCGTTGCGCAGCGCCGCGGAGCCGGTCCGATCGCGGTGATAGCAGAAGAACTCCATGCCCAGAGTCTTCACCACCATGGGACTCGGGGCACCCGACCCTACTTCGGTGGCTGAACTGAGTTGAGTCGGCCGCCAGGCTTTTCCATACTGGCTCGATGCCACAGGGGGATCGTGCTCCCGAAGGCTCGCTTCCGCCGTCGTCGCCACCGCTCATGCGTTCGACGCCTGTTGACGCCCTGGATCCGCACCTGCGGCAGCTGACAGCTGAGATCGCGCCCGGGAGCACGGCCACCGATCTCGGCGGTTGGATGAGCCGCAACCTGCTGCTCGAACCTGCCGGGATCGTCCTCCGCGTGCATCCCCCGTACGTCACACGTCGCAGACTTCTCGCGGTCCAGCACGTTCGGCAGACCCTCGCTGGAACGGGCATCAGGGTCCCGGTTGCTGTCAGCCGAGACGGCGCTACCACGTTCCGATGCGGCGACCGATGGGCCGAGACGGAAAGACACATCCCACACGAGACGCCGCCGAGTACCTGGCAGTCGTACGCGTGGATGTTCCGCGCCATGGGGACGCTCCACCGTCGCCTGGCCGCCGTTGATCTGCGTGGTCCGCGTCCGTCGACCGCGATCTTCGCCGCGCCCAGCACCCTGTGGGCGTGGCTACCGACAACCGAGGAGGCCGTCGCTGGAGATGCGGAGTCCGCACGGATCGGACGGTCACTCCGAAGCCTCCTCGGCCGACTGCGCTACCGCTGGGTGTCGCCGACCGGCCTCCCTCGCCAGCTCGTGCACGGGGACGTCAAGCTCGAGAACCTCGGCATCGGTCCTTCCGGCGAGACGGTCTTCCTCGACTTCGGTTTCGTCACACACCGCCCCCGCATTCACGACCTGGCCTTCTCCCTCACCCATTCCGTACTCACGGTAGACGGCCATGTACCGACCGATCCCACCGTGTTCCCGTGGCATCGCGTAGGTCGGCTGGTCGAGGAGTACGAAAAGTCGACCGGTGCTCCGCTGACAATTCTGGAGCGTCGGGCACTCGCCCCGTACACCGCGGCCGCACGGATCTACCACGCCACCTACGCCGGATTCGGCCCGAACCCTGCCGAGTGGCTCCACAACAACGTGCCCGCCATCCAGTTCAGTGATTGGCTGCTGGAGCACCCCGAGGTGTTGGGCAGTTAGGGCTCTGACTCGTCGGGTTCTCACGGGCTGGTCACTTGTCCCTTGACGCGGACCGCGCGGTCGACCGCGTCTACGTTCCCATCGTCGACTGGGATATCGACGGCAACGGCGTCGGCGACCTCGTGACCGGTGGTCCGGGCGAGGACGTTGGCACGGTCGCCAACGCCGGGATGTTCTGGCACCTGAGGAGCACCGCCACGGGAGTGACCACCTCTGGGGTCGCGGCTTTACCCAGGACACACCGGGAATACCCAGCGTCAGCGAGGCTGGCGACCGGTTCGGTTCATCCACCACGAGCGGCGACTTCAACGCCGACGGATACGCGGACGTCGCCGTCAGCGCCCCTACCGAGGACGCCGACGAGGAACCCGGCCAAGATAGTGGCAAGGTCCAGGTGTTCTACGGCTCCCCAACCGGACCGATGACGGGCCGCACTGAACTACTCCCCGAGGGCGCGCAGCCGAACGAGATGAGCGGCGCCGCACTGGCGACTGGAGACTTCAACGGGGACGGCTTCGCCGATCTCGCCATCGGAGCCCCCGGCTTCGACGGTGGGCGTGGCTGGGTGTACGTCTTTCCCGGCTCCGCCTCCGGCATCGTGTCGCAGCTCCCCGCCCCGTTCGCTCCCCGAAGGTTGTCACAGGGCTCTGTGAGCGCAAGCAATCCCGGCGAACGTTTCGGGGCCGCGATCGCGGCCGGCGACACCAACGGTGACGGCCTCGACGACCTCGCCATCGGGATCCCTCAGAACAGGCAGGAACGCACCTACGCGACGGGCGCTGTCATCGTCGTCACAGGCGATGAGATCAACGGCCTGGCCTCGGCGAACGCGCATCTGTGGCAGCTCGACAGTGCGGGCGTCCCCGGCAGTCCCTCGCCCTTCGGCAGCGACAAGCCGAACTCGTTCGGCGACGAACTCGCGTTTGGCGACTACGACGGTGATGGGTTCGACGACCTCGCCATCGGGATTCCTGGCGCTCCGGTGACGACCTCGACCGGCAAACAGGAGGACGCCGGGCTCATCACTGTGCTCCGGGGCTCGGCGAACGGGCTCACGCCAGGAGAGCTCCTGACCCAGCAGACCCCTGGTGTGCCGGGCACCGCAGACACACACGACCTGTTCGGCAGCAGCATGGCCGCGGGCGACAGCAACGGGGACGGTGACGACGAACTGGTCCTGACCACGCCTGGCGACCGCCTTGTGACATTGCTCGTCGGATCGACCGGCACGCTCAACTCAGCTGGCTACCAGGCGTGGACGCAGCACACGGCGGGCGTACCCGGCGCCGACGAAGCCGAAGACAAGTTTGGCACCGGCCTCCGGATGACCCAGTACAACGGCAGCGGGGCGTCAAGCCTGCTCATCGGAGTCCCCGGCGAGAACTCGGGCGCTGGCGCCCTCGTTCTGCTCTACTCCAACGGCACCAGCATCACGACCACGGGTGCCAGGCTCTTCACCCAGGGCACCACCGGAATACCTGGCGCGAGCGAAGCGGGTGACCAGTTCGGCTCACTCGGCTGATCAACCACGGGCTTGGCCTACTAGTTTCCAAGTCAACCTTTGCTTAGCTGGCCTGGCGGCGGAAAACGCCCTGTGGCTGGCTTCGAGCTCGGAGTCGAGGCCGGAGGTCGGTAGTCCGGGCGGCGTGGTGTGAGCGCCCGGTCCGGACGTAGCGGTACGTGTGGTTGGCTGCGCACGTCGTGCTTGCCAGCTGGCTATTGGTCTACTACCGGATGTCTTCTCCCTCGAACCGACATCCAGGTCCGAAGGTAGCTGCCATGATCACGCCATGGCACTCCATGTTTTGGTACGTCGAGGCATCCCTTTCGGCGTTCTGGTCGTCGTCGCGCTCGTCCTTGGCGCGTTGGTGGCGGGTGTAATGATCGGCGTGAACCTTCCGTTCGGTTCCAAGCCATTGACCGTGGCACGAGGAACTGCGTACTTCAGCTCTGCCGTTGGGAAGGGAACCTTCCAGACGGAAGACGAGGGCGTCAGTGCCCTGATCATGCCCGAGGTCGGGTGGGTCGACCGCAGCGGCCGCGGTGAGTTCTTCTCCGTGCCAAGTTGCCTGCGAGGGCGAGGTGAACCAGCCGTTGCACAGGCATCGGTCGAGGCCGGGTACACGAGTCTACGTTTGCCGCAGGGCCGTTCGATGCGGGTCGTCGCCTGGATCCGATGCCTGTGACCAACGGGGTTCCGGTGTACTCCTGGCCGTGTCCATTTCGGCAGCACCTTTCCCGTCGTCCTCGCATCCAGAAGCGAGGCTGTCAATGGAGTACGTCAGGACACGGTGGTTCCGCACACCTGGCAGCTTGGGAAGAGTACGGATCTGGCTGCGTACGCGGCCCGGTGGCGTGGATCAGCGACGTTGGAGTGACCAGCTTGAGCTATCACTTGTCAGCGCTGATGGCACGCGGGAGGGCACGGTCGGCGGAGCCGCCAACGAGAAATGCGAGTGCAACGGATGGCTGACTGCGGGTACCGTCTGCCGCCGGTGCCCGACGTCCGGCCGATCGGCTTCCGCGTCGACAGACTGGCGATCCTGGAGAGGTCCCCGGCGACCAATGAGTGAGCTAACGCCAGCACAGCTGTGTGCGTCCCGAGTCATCACCCAGTCCTGCGGTGAGCCTGCTGATGTGTGGCCACACTTGACGTTTCGCCCCCAATCAGTGGTCGTCGGGGCGCGGCTTGCCGACGGTGAGGAGGTCGTACTGAAGGCGAGCGGGCACCATTCGGTCGCCGCGGAGGCCAACTCACTGCGCCTGGCTGCCGCCGCCGGAGTCCCAGTGCCGCGAGTACTTGATGAGGGCGAAGCCCAAGGGCTTCCCGGTGCCCATTGGATGCTCATCCGCAAGGCACGTGGTCGCCCATGGGCGCTCCCCACCCCTAACGTGCGCGCATCTGCTCGGACGCAGGACGAACTCGGCCGGATCTTTGCGCTCCTTCACGCATGCGAACTCCCTGGCTATGGTCCGCTCAACGAGAAGGGAGAGGGCAGCTACGCGCGATGGTCTGACTTTCTCCTCCAGGCGGTGACCGAGCCGTTGCGGTTCCTGCACACGGCTGGACACTTCGACCGCGAGCTTGTCACCCGCGTCGAACGCCTCTTCTCCGGCCAGGCATCAATGCTGGACAGCAGGCCGGGAGTCTTCGTCCACGGCGACCTGGGAAACATGGAGATTTTCGTCGATCGCAGGAACCGAGTCGTCGATGTCGTCGACTTCGGAGATGCCGTGGTCGGCGACCCCCTCTACGACTTCGCTCATTTCGTTCGGGGCGGTCCTGCCGATGACCCACGCTCTGCTGCAATCCTCCCGGGAGTACGTAGGTCCTATGCAGCCAACGGCGGGACGGAGCCAGAAGACTGGGACCAGCTGTTCCGGATCTACGATGTCTTCAACGCCGTTCGCGGCGCCGAGTGGTGCGTTCGGGAGGACTTCCCTTGGATCTCAGGCCTTCGGGAGAAGGTCGTTCACCTGCTCAACCGGTAACACCTCACGGCCTCGGGGCAGCACCACCACCAGACGTGACACTTCACCACGAAGGCCCAGACGAAGCGACCGGTGGCTAGTCGCGATGTAGCCAGACCAGCAGGTCGGGCGGCGCCATCTCGGCGGTTCGGGCCCGGTACGCCGCCAGCTCGGCATCGGACAGCAGCTCCCGTCCGGAGCCGGACCGGCCCTTGCGGAAGAACGCGTTGATGTCCTTGAAGACGCCGTTGCGGTTCGGCAGCAGGTAGCCCGCCTTGCCCTTCATCTGCTCGAAGGTCGCCGCCCGTACCAGATCCGGCCACACCTCGTCGGACACCGCGACGCCCAGCCGGTCGGCCAGCCGGCGCATCTCGCCGTCCAGGTCGGCCGACAGGTCGTCGTAGTGCACCAGGACGATGTTCGGCTGGTCGCGGCGGGCCCACGCGTCCGACAGGTGCCACATCACTCCGGGCAGCGAGTCCATCGCCTCCCGCGGATCCTCCTCGGAGCGGGTCCACTCCAGCAGCCACTCCCGTACGGGGAGCCGTTCCTTCGTCGGTTCGCTCGGTTCCGACGCGCCGGTCAGCTCGCGGAGCCGTTCCCGGTTGATGTTGTTGACCTGGTGGTAGAGCGACACCGCCATGTCGAGCGGGTGTCGGGCGACCACGACGTACGTCGCCCGCGGGTCGAGCGGGATCCCGTCGAGCGGGGTGTGCGTCTTGATGAACCGGCGGTGCTGCTGCGCCTCCAGCATCGCGTACACCTCGTCGCGCGGCACGGTGAGCATGTCGAGCCACGGCGACAGGTCGGCGAGCGGCCGAGGGAGTTCCGGCGTACCCAGGACCAGCACGGCACAGATCATCTGCATCCACGTCGTGCCGCTCTTCGACCGGGTGCTGATCACGATGTCGCCTTGCCGGAACGGGAAACCGAGCCAGCGAGCACTGTCCTCGTCGTCCGAGACGTAACGGTAAGGGGAGGAGGGGGAGTCGCGCACCGCTGGATCGTACAGGTCAGTGATGGCGCCTGCTGGGTTCCTCGTGGCGTGCAACTTCGGCGTACGGCTAACGTGTTGTTCGCAGTGCAGCTACTCCGTAAGGAGACAGGCCAATGCCCGGATACCCCGTTCTGCTCCACACCGCAATCGATGCCCGAGACTGCCGTGGCCTCGCCGAGTTCTATCAGGAACTGCTGGGCCTGCGGTATCGCTCCGGCGAAGAAGTCCCCACCGACGGCAGCGAGGACGACGCCGACTGGCTGGTCCTCGTCGACGACCAAGGAAACCGTGTCCTTACCGTCCAGGAGAAGGAGGACACCACGCCGCCGACCTGGCCGTCTGAGCAGGTTCCGATGCAAATGCACATGGACTTCAAGGTGCCGTCGGTCGAGGACCTCGAGCGCCACCGTCAGCGTGCGGAAGAGCTCGGCGCGACTGTCCTCTTCGACCGAACTCGGGATGAGGGCGAGCCCCTGTATGTCCTGGCCGACCCCGCTGGCCACCCGTTCTGTCTGCTCGTCCAGTAAGCACTCCGAGCGGCACAGCACGCGGGAGACACGACACGAGCGCAGCCCTGCGGTTGCAGAGTCGACCTCTATGACCTCAGGCGTCTTGGGGGCGTGGCGGTTTGCGACTCCTGCGACTCCAGCAATGCCGTGACCTCGTCCGGCGTTGGGCAGTACCCGTTTCGGTAGCACGCCCGCCAGGGCCTGTAGCCCCGGTCATAGCCGGCGCGCATTGAGTCGGGATTGAGGTCGGCGAACAGCACCTGGGGCGCCCCGTCCGGATCGCCCCTGACCAGCCACCGGTCATCGGGCGAGGCTACGCAGGATACGGCGGTCCCTGGGGCAACTCCGGGCGCGGCGAATGCGATCCACATCCCGGTCAGCAACGCGTGTGCCATGGAGTGGCTAGAACCGAGCGGCTCGGCGGCGGGCCCGTCGGCGTAAGTGGCCAGCAGCACGCAATCTGCCCCGAGTGACTCGTACTCGATGAACACCTCTGGCATGTTGGCCTCGATGCACAACGCGCAGCCGAAACGGAACCCGTCAACCTCGAAAACGGTCGGATGCTCACCGGCCGCAAACATGAACGTCGACTCGGTAGGTGAGAGATACCGCTTGTCGTAGCGGCCGACCAGGTGCCCGGTCTCGCTGATCACGTACAGGCTGTTGAACGGTCGTGCACGTCCCGCCACCCGATGGACCGAGCCGACCACCGCCCACAGACCCATGTCACCGGCGTGCCCGACTGTCGCTGCGAGCTCGTCCTCCAGCACGGCCCAATCGACCCGCGACCAGTCCGACTCCGTCACCCGATCCAGATCACGCGACATCAACCGCTTATCCGGATAGCCCGACAGCGCCCCCTCGGTGAACAAGATCAGCCGAGCTCCACCGTCAGCCGCGCTGGCCATCAGCTCTCGAATTCGTCGACCCTGCTCGCGAATCGACGCCCCGTCCGGGGTATGCGTCCCTACACCTTGCGCCACCGCGATCCGAATTGTCGCCATGTCGCATGATCATCGCAGCCACCACCGACAACAAGGGTTCAGGAACCTCGCCAGCTCCACTCGGGTCATCGGGGTCCCTGCTCCTGACTCCCAGGTGATCGGCAGCCACCCCTAATCCGGATAGAAATTAATCGTTGGTCGCCGCGGACTTCCGGCCCTCGCGGGCGACATCCTCCGCCGCCGACAAGGTTCTACGACATGAGACCGCGGTGGATCAGTCGCGGCCCCCGCGATCGTTATCCCCTTCGTCGGAGTCTGCTGGTGCGATGGCCAGCAGGTTTGCGAGCCTGGTGTCTGCGCGGAGGCGGCCTTCGTTCTGCGCCTCGGCGAGATCGCGGGTGAGTTCGCGGATCTTCTGTGCGGCCTCGTCGGTCTTGCGTTCGCGGTACTTTTCCAGCGCTTCGTCGATGCGCTTGTGCACCTTGTCCGCAACCTCGGGGTCGATCCGGCCGCGCCGCTCCAACCGGCTGGTTGCCGCGGCGACCTGCCGCAGCCAGGCTGCGGTGCCGTACCGTGCGGGCTGTTCGGTGGTGGACGGGCTTGGAGAAGACGACGGGCTGGGGGTGTTCGATGCGGCGCCGGTCGGGTCTTCTGCGCGCGCAGCAGGGGAATCGTCGTCGATGCTGGTCAGGATCTGCCCGATGATCACGCCGGCCAGAACGGCGAGGATCAGCCCGGCCGCGATGACCAGCGCGGTGCCGGGACGCCTGCTCCAACGGCCCGGCGGGCGGTACGCGTGCACCGGCATCGAGGACGTGGCATCGCCGCCTCCACCCCCGCGCATAGGCAGCGGCCCGGGCAGGCTGTGCCCCATCAACACAGATCCGACCATGCCGGCGCTGGTCGGTCGGTGGTCGGGGTGCTTGGCGAGCAGTCCGAGGGTCAGGCGTTCGAGATCGGGCGGCACGTCGGCACGGAACCTGGACACTGGTTCGGGGTCGAGATGCTGGTGTGCGTACAAGACGGCGGCCATACCGCCGGTAAATGGTGGGCGACCGGTGAGCATCTCGTACAGCACACAGCCGAAGGCGTACAGATCGCTTCGGGCATCACCAGCACCGCCAGCGACCTGCTCCGGGGCGAGGTAGCTCGCGGTGCCGACCACCGTGCCTGGTTGGGTGAGCCGGGTGGCTGCCTCGTCGACAGCTCGGGCGATGCCGAAGTCCATCAGCTTCAGCACACCGTCGCCGCACAGGGCGAGGTTGCTCGGTTTGATGTCACGGTGGACCACCCCGGCCAGATGAGCGGCTTGCAGACCCGCGGCGGCGTGTGCCCCCAGGCGCCGCACCTCTTCGAGGGGGAGCGGTCCACGCTCAGCCAGCTCGGCAGCCAGCGTTGGCCCGTCGAAAAGCTCCATGACCATGTACGGGCGGTCGTTGAACTCGCCGACGTCGTAGACCGCAACCACGTTCGGGTGGCTAACCTGCGCGGCCGAACGGGCCTCCCGAACGAACCGCGCCCGATCTGCTGGATCACTCACCGTAGTGGCTAACAGCTTCACCGCGACCGGACGGCCAAGCATCTGGTCGTCGGCTTGCCAAACGTCTCCCATCCCCCCGCGGCCCAGCAGGCTTCTCAGCCGATAACGACCGGCCACCACACCCGCATTCGCCTGCATGCCACCTCCACCATCTACAACCTGACGAACATACAGCGCAGGTCATGACCGCCGGACGGTTCGCCCAGACCACGCTCGGCCGGCCGAGGCCGGACGGAGCCAGCCTGTGATCGTCCTGGTGCCGCAGCGCTACCCGGACGGCCTGCGGTCAGATCTGTCCATTAGATGGACACGCGTCAGAGCACGCCGACTCCGCATAATGGCTCGATGGCGCGAAGAGCTGGCTCGAGCTTGTCGGACGGGCTTCCGATCGGCCCGAGCCCCGATGCCACGGTCGTCGCAGGGGCCAGGTACTGGCTCATCGCCCACCTGGGACCCCTGCGGATCCATGAGCCCGTGCAGGTGATCGCGGTGGTCGACGAACCTCACCGGAAGGGCTTTGCATACGGCACCCTTACAGGTCATCCCGTCAGCGGGGAGGAAGCGTTCCTGGTCGATCGGGGACCCGACGGATCGACATGGCTAACCGTTCGCTCCCTGACCCAACCGTCGATCGGGACTTCACGAGCCACGTATCCACTGTTGCCGGTGGCTCAGTACCTCTACAGCCGGCGCTATCTCCGCTCCCTGGCGTCCTGAGTCGCGAGCTGTGGGATGACGACGTGAGCCCGGGAGTCCGTAAGATCATCCGTCGCCCTGAGAGGGCTGCTCTCCTGTCGGTCGGACAGGGTTGTTGAGGACCCGTGAGGTCGTTCGGGGCACCACAGGGGCACGTTCCATCCGGAAGATATGTGGCACGGTCGGTAGGCAGTCCTTCTCGCCACCCTTCGAGGAAAGCTTGGACGGTTCTCGCAGCAAGCCTGACGATATTCGCGGCGAGTGGCCATAAGATCAACAAGGTCGCCGCTAGCGCGAGTGGCAACCACAGGTATGCGGCCGGTCGCAGCCCGAGGTGCTCCAACGCCTTGCCGAGTCCGAGTACAACAACCCCAGGCCGTGGCCCGTAGCGTTCAAGCCAGTTCGAGACTGATCTGGCGGTGCGTGTTGCGCTCCTTCGGAGAGGGCTGTCCCACCGCCACCGCAGGAGACCTCTCGATGGCCCACCGTCCTCGTGCTGACAATCGCCCGCCGCGGGAGGTTGTGGGGACGTAGCGCTCATCGCGTCCGCCTCGGAATAGTGCCGGTCGGATAGCCGCCCCGCTCAACGGGAGCGAGCATAGCCAGGAACGCGGTGGGAAATGCCGCTGTGATGCGGCAGGCGGCGGTCGTGGAGCAAGCTCGGCCGTAAGGACACCGCCGTTCCCGAGGTACAGAGTGCACCCAGCCCAGGGGTCTCTCGCCCGCGGAACGTGGGAACGCGCCTCGGGTCCGCCCGGTACGCTGCGTCCACTCGTTGGGAGGATCCGATGAACCATCGTCCTTTGCGGTTCCTTGGCTGGGCCGGGCTCGGTGTTGGTGGCCTTGTCTCGGTCGCCGGCGTGGCCATGTTGATGACGCCAGGTCCGGCGGCGCTTGTGCTGTTCTTCGGCTTGGTCGTTGCGGTCGCAGGTGGGGTGCTGGTCGGTGTGGCTCGCGGCCGGCGCCGAGTTCCTCACCGACCCGAGGAGCCCTGACGGCGGTCCGGTGACCTTGGTCCTGGCTGGCCGGGTCCTGTGAGCGCCGGAGCCTGGGCGCTGCATATCCGTAGGAGCGGCATCGTGATCATCAGCTGCTCATCCTGAGGTCCTCAGCCTGGTGCTCATCGTCGCCAGACGTTGCCGCTCGTTGGGGTCACGCTGGGGTCAGGTTGGTCTCCGGGAGCTGATGAGCGCTGGACGAGATGCCGTTCCTCCCGCACATGTGGAACCTTTCACGGGACCGACCGCATCTAGGGGATGCGAACAACACATGGGAGGGGGGAATCGGTGGCAGACACCGCGGAGGAGTTCAGCTCCTACGTTGCCGCTCGGCATGCCGCGCTGACGCGTACGGCGTTCCTGCTGACGGGAGATCATCACGCGGCCGAGGATCTAGTGCAGACCGCGCTGGCCCGCACCTATCTGGCGTGGAGACGCATCCACAACCAGGCAGCCCTTGACTCCTACGTACGGCGGGTCATGGTCAATGAGCACACCCTCTGGTGGCGTCGTGCGTGGCGGCGACGCGAGACTCTGACGGCCGAACTGCCGGATCGTCCTGCAACCGATCCGCGAGGTGACCCCGGCGGTTCGGCTGAGCAGGACGGTGACCTGTGGCGGCTCCTTCGCGCCCTCCCGGCACACCACCGTGCCGCGGTCGTGCTCCGTTATTTCGAGGACCTCAGCGAAGCCGAGACCGCCGAGATCCTTGGTTGCTCGATCGGGACCGTCAAGAGTCGCACCCACCGCGCCCTCGCCGCCCTGCGCGCCGGACTCACCCCGGCCACTACACCAGAGCCCGCGCCCGCCAGGAGGGACGTCCGATGAACGAGCACCAGCACGACCAGGACCTCACGGCCAACGACCTCCGCGCCGGCCTGACCCGACTCGCGACCTACGCCAGGACCCACCACGACCCTGCCGCGGACGCCATGCACCGCGCCCGCCGCATCCGGATACGCCGACGCGCCACCGGGGTCGTCGCCAGTGCCGCCGTCGCCCTCGCTCTGCCGCTCAGCCTGAACCTCCTCAGCCCGCCCGGCGACCACACCCGGGTGGACCCCGCGACTGTGACACCGACACCCGCACATACGCCAGGGCGGACGCCACCCTCCACGCCCTCGCCGATCGCCACACCGACGGTCGGCGTTTCACCGGCACCGACCGCCGGACCTGTCGTAGCGCCGTATGCCCCCAAGAGCCTCAGGGAAGAGGACTTCGCCGGGCTCCCCCGTGGCGAGGACCCGAAGGTCCCCTGGTACGCCGACGGCAAGATCCACAACGGGGCGACCACCACACCAGTCGACCTCCCGGACTGGACATCCTTCGATGTCGTGGACAGTGGTTACGTAGTCACCAGCTACGACAACAATCAGGTGCACCTACAACTCGTCGGGCTTGACGGCACGCAGAAACTGACCGCTCCAGGCAGAGCCGTCGTATCAAACGACCGCAGGCAGATCGCCTGGGCGACCCCGGACGGCACCGTGAACGTCGCCGACGCGCGCACCGGCAGAGTCCTGCATTCGATCGACGTCGGAAAGGGCGGCCGCACGGTGGGCTTTCTCGGTGAGCAAGTCCTGCTCAGCTCAGGCTCCTGGCTATCCGAGCCCGCAGTGGCACAGGAATGGGATCCCAAGACCGGGCAGCTCACCCTGTGGCAAGGCTTCTACGGAGCGGACACGACCGACCGTGCCAGCCTCGTCGGCCTGGTACCCAGAGTCGCCCAGGAACGCCAGTCCGAGCAGCTGTACTGTGCCGCCACCATCGACACCAGCAACGGCAACCGCGAGCGGTGGCGCGTCTGCCCGACCGAGCTCGGCAGCCACGTAAGCATCCGCGGATTCTCGCCCAATGGCCGCTATGCGGTGGTCGAAATCATGGGCGAAGGACAGACCGTGCCCCACTACACGATCGGCGACGCCCAGACGGGAAAGCCGCTTCTCACCATCAGGCTCTCCAACGGAAACATGGCCTGGGAGGACGAGGAACACTTCCTCCTCGCTTCCTACGGCCAAGGAGAACCAGGAATCGTCCGGTGCACCGTCGCGGGCAGCTGCGAAGTCGCCACCAAACACCGACCTGCGGACGGCCGTTGGTACAAGCTCCCGGGCACCTAAGGAGTCATGGCGACTACCGCCCATCACATCCGACCGTGGGCCTGGATCGGTGAAGGAACGACAGATCCCCATGCCATTTCGCGTGGTGCGTTCTCATGCGTACCGGCGCCAATTGTGGTTGGCGGGGCGTTCGTGCTTCGCTAAGGTGCCGTGCGTGACGTGATCTCGTGTACCGCAGACTCTTTGGCTGCGGACTTCGCTGTCTCATTTCGTGCCGCCACTTGCGCGACAAGTTTCAGCTTGGAGAGGTCACAATGAACGACCCTGCGTTGGCACGCCTTAAAGGGGCGCTTCGCACGATGGTCGACTTCGACTGCCCCGCCTGTGGCGCAGGCGCTCCGTTGCAGGTCGTAGCCACGGATCGCATCACCTGCGGACCCTGCTCCACAGCCCGATCGTTTCGACAGGGACAGCTGTACGTCATCACCGGCAGCCCTGGAACGGGAAAGTCGAGCGTGGGCCGGGAGCTGGCGGCCCGATTGCCGCTCGAGCTGGTCGTGCTGGACTCCGACCTGACTTCCCGACCCGAGCATGACAGCTCAGAAGGGGCTTGGTTCGGCTTCATCGACACTTGGTTGCGAACGGCGGTAGGTGTGGCACAAAGCGGCCACAGCCTGATCCTCGTCGGATACTCCATGCCCCACCAATGGGAGCACCAAGCCTTGCGACACTTCCTCGGCCCGATCACCTATGTGGCGCTCGTGTGCTCCGACGCCGAGTTGGAGAGACGACTTCGCCAGCGGACGTGGATGGGCTCGCAGCGCGAACGCGACTCGCTCATCGACCTGAACCGGCAATTCCGTGCCCACGGCGATATGACCGTGATCGAAACCGACAGCCAACCGCCGGATGCCATCGCCGATCAGATCCTGAGCATCGTCAGTTCCACGTCACAACCGCCCCGTTGAAGCGGAGTGCGTGGGTACATCGGCGGACCCCTCTCCAGCACAACTGAGGTCTGCCATGAGGTGCAGGTACATCGCGAACGCCGCGTCAGCGGCGCCTTTGATCCATAAGAGCCTGTTCCTGAATCTAGATCCTTCCGTGTGACCTTGATTTCCGATCTTGACTCGCTCTGACGAGTTGTCGGCTGAGGAGCCGGATAGCAGCCCATCTGACCATCGATTCGTGGTGTTCGGGTTGGCGTTCGTAGTCGCGGGCGCAGCGGCGGTGCCGGACGATCCAGGCGAGGGTTCGTTCGACGACCCAGCGGCGAGGTAGGACTTGGAAGCTGTGCTTGTCGGTGCGTTTGACGATCTGCAAGGTCAACTTCAGCTGCTGCAGGGCCCAGTCGACGAGTTTGCCGGCATAGCCGGAGTCGGCAAACACCAACTTGATCCGGCAGAACGATCTGGCCAGCCGTTGGAGCAGCGGTTTGGCGGCGTCCCGGTCTTGCACCGATGCGGCGGTCACCATGACCACCAGCAGCAGACCGAGCGTGTCGACCACGATGTGACGCTTGCGACCATTGATCTTCTTGCCCGCGTCAAACCCTCGAGTGTTCGCACCGACGGTCTCGGCACCCTTGACCGAAGCCGAGTCCACCACACCCGCAGACGGACTCGCCGCGCGCCCTTGACGGATGCGTACTCGGTCCCTGAGCGTGTCGAGGATGTTCTGGGTGACCCCAGCGCTCTGCCAGCAAGAGAAGTAGTTGTACACCGTCTTCCATGGCGGAAGATCGACCGGCATCGCTCGCCACTTGATGCCGTTGTCGAGCACGTAGTAGATCCCGTTGACAATGTCGCGACGGCAGTGCTCCTCCGGGCGCCCCACCCCCAGGAGCAGTGACGCAGGTTCGGGGAGCAGCGGATCGATCTGCGCCCACTCCGCATCACTCATATCCGACGGATACCGGCTCACCCGCGTCTGCCGGCGACGGTGGAACCCCGACAGACGGCAGCACCGCTTGACCCGACCCTCATCCAGAGTGGCAACGACAGCATCAACACGGCAGACTAGCAACGGAACTCCTGGTAAATCGGCGACTTCAAGCACCGCTCGATCTACCAGGAGTTCCTTCCATTACCAGCGAAGACACGGCCACCAAGATCAACAGAGACGAAGCTCACACCAGAGAACCAGGTTCAGGAACAGGCTCTAAGAGGTCCATGCAGCAAAGCAGCCCGGCGTCCGGGTCCTGTGCCATCTGATGCGCGACACCCGCACGTCAGGTGATGTGCGACTCCACGTCAGTCGCGGGAGAACGGGAGACTGACGTCGACGTCGACGCTCTCCAGAACGGTCTGAAGCCTCCCTGCCCTGGGGAGCTGCTCTCGGTCGAAGTCCGCGACCGAGATCCCTTGGAGGCCGCTCCGGTCCCCGCCACCGGTGGCTGAGCCGAGCGCCACGACCAGGGCGCCGTCGGCATCGTAAAGGTCGGTATTCCACCCCGAGAATGGCCAGCCGGACCGTTGGCGGTAGACCCCTTCAATGCCGTCATCGTCGCCATGAGGAAACTCGACGACGAGGCCGGACACCAGCCTGTGGGGAGACGCGACCAAGCCCAGGTACCAGGTGTAGAACCGGCCCGGGACTACCTGTGGGCGTATCAGGGTCCATGGTTGAGCTGTTGGCATCGGCAGATCCCCCTCTGATCTCGCTGGCGGGGTGTCGCCGGGAGTGTCTCACCCTGGTGCGCCATTGGCGAGGTACCGCGACGAACGTCATGCGGACTCGGGTCGCCTGACCCCTCTCTGCCAGGATGCGCCAGTGATCCGCTACAGCACAGACATCTCGGACCTCGCGGAGAAGGATCTCTGTGGCTTCTTCGTGGGATGGCCTTCGTCGCCGACGCCCGCCCAGCACCTTGCGGTCCTGCGTGGCAGCTATCGGGTCGTGATCGCACGTGAGGCTGGATCGCGTCACGTCGTCGGCTTCGTCAACATGATCAGCGATGGTGTGCTCACGGCCTTCATCCCGTGGCTGGAGGTCCTTCCCGATTACCAGGGCAAGGGCATCGGCAGTGAACTACTGCGACGCGTGCTTGCCGCGGCCGAGCATCTGTACTCGGTCGACCTGACCTGCGATGAAACGCTGCGCCCGTACTATGAGGGCCTTGGAATGCAGGCCGTCACAGGCATGGCCGTCAGACGGTGGCACGTACTGAACGGGGACAGCTGAGGCGCACGCCACTGCCGCGCAGCCGACAGTTTCGCAGGATCTTCCAGCTCTTCCGCCGGGAGAAAACAAGCTCGACCCTCGCCATGACCCCCGCTGGAGTTGGATGCGGTGGGGTCGGTGCCGTGGTGGAAGGAAGGTGAACTGGAGACAACGCTGGGTGCGATTCTGGTCATGATGGTGTCGGAGACCGCACGGCACGTCGGGCATGTCGACATCGTGCGCGAGTTGATCGACGGCAAGGCTGGAAGCCAGCGGAACGCCACCGGACTCCCCGACGCAGGCGATTGGGACTGGGGGGACTACGTGGCCCGGCTGGAAACTGCTGCCCGCACGGCCGCTGAACGCTAGATCACATCCGGACCTGCATCAGTGGCTCCCTCTCGGTACAGCGGTAGGGCAGCTACTCTGTCGCGTCCTGACTAGTCAGCCCAGCTCAGGACACATGTGGTAGGCCGTGACAGCGAAGGTGAGGCTTCTCTGCCGTTGGCGGCGCCGGCCGGATGGCTGCCGATCAGGATGTTTCTTGTCCGGCAAGCTGCACCCTTCGTAGGCGCTGGTTAGCCATGGTTGCGGCAAGCCTTCGTTACGACGTTGACCCAGACGTCCGGGTCGGTCCACCACATGTCGTGCGGAACGTCGGGGGCCACGACGAAGGCGCCTCGCTGGACCAGGGCTGCGAGCTGACGCAGCGGCCACGATGGGCGGATGTCGTGCTCGGCGGCGACGATCGTCATCGGGACCCGGCAATCAGCGAGGCGTCGGAGCAGGTCGGTCTCGTGGATCCACTCCAGGAAGGACTCGCTCAGTGCTTGGTGGACCGTAGGGTTCCAGTCGATGTCGATCTTGGGTTCGGTGTGTTTCAAGGACTCGTAGGTTTGGGACCAGCTGCGGTCCTTGTGAAGGCCGTGACCAGCTACACCGACGACCGAGCGGACACGTGAGGGGTGGTCCAAGGCGTAGCGGACTGCCAGGTCCGCGCCCCAGGAGTGGCCGAGCACCACCCAGCTATCGATCCCCGCGGCTCGTCTGACTGCTTCGAGGTCGGCGACTGCCTGACCGAGGGTGTGCGGGCCGCCGGCGGAGCGCCCCACGCCGCGTGGTTCGGGATACCAGGCCCGCATTCCGCGCGGTGCGATGTCGTCGTGCTCGAGGTAGTGGACGCAACCCGGGCCACCTGACAAGACCACGACGTCAGGACCGTTTCCCGTCACGCCAACGTGTAGGCAGGTCTGGTCATCGGCTCGGACAGTCACTGAGCGCATTCCCTGATCCTCCCAGCTCGCCTTGCTCAGGACCCGATCCAGTCGTCGGCCAGGTTTGGACGAGTGCGCATCGCGGGCTCGAGCGTGCGACCCTGAGCCGATGGAGAGGCAGGCTGCGGCCGCGTGGTCAAGGGTCACCTGGCACACGACCGCCAGAGACTGGTCGCTCGTCCAACTCGCTCAGTGTGGCCGGTAGCTCGCTCAAGGTCGTGACCTCGGGAACCTCAGGATGGCTGCCACTGCGGGACCGGCCGAACCGATTTACCCATACCGCGCCGAGACCTACGGCGCGAGCTCCCTCGACGTCGCGAGCAAAGTTGTCGCCGACCATCACGGCTTGGGGCTTGCGCGCGCAGGCGCGCGCCCCGGATGCCAGCGCCGAAGTCTCCACTTCGTAGCACGCGTCCGCGACGGCGGCGGTTGCCTCGAAGGCCGCCACCGCTGCCGCCTCCTCGGCGACAAGCGTGTCATCGAGGTCGAACAACAGCGCGCCGGTCCGCAGCAAGGTCCGGGACGTCTATTCCGATGGCGACGATGTGATCTTGGTGGCGTCGGATCGGGTTTCGGTCTATGACGTCGTCCTGCCGACGCCGATTCCTGACAAGGGCAAGCTGCTCACCGCGCCCTCGGTCTGGTGGTTCGAGCAGCTCAATGAGCTGATAACGAACAATCTGCTGAGCGCCACGGATGTCCCCGAGGACTTCGCCGGCCGGGCCATAAGGTGTCAGCGGCTTGAGATTCTGCCTGTGCAGTGGGTCGCCCGCGGGTACCTGGCCGGCATGGGTTGGGACTCGTACAGGGAGGGCTGATCTCCGGGTAGACGATGACGTCGAACATTGGCCGCGTGCCGATCCACCGATGGCATGTTCATATGGACCGGCGCCACGACACAAACTGCTTCGACGGCGCGAGCTCCGTGAGTTCCTTCTTCACGCCGTACGGACGCATGCTCATGTCCTTCCCCTCTCGGTGGCGAGACCGTCATTGGCAAGCGTCAGCAGTCGGTCGACGAGCGCGGCGCCTCCGGGCGACTGCTTGCTGACCCAAGCGACGCCCGCCGCGAGCGCCAGCAGTTCGTCGGCGGTGACATCCGCTCGCACCGCACCTGACCGCTGGGCACGATCGAGGAGCTGCGCTCCCGCCGTACGCATCGCCTGGCAGGAGGCGTGCAGTTCGGAGTCCTCGTCGTGGAGCGCGGCCATGACGGATTCGGGGAGTCCGCGGAAGGTGGCGGAACCGGCGGCAAGCTGACGCAGCCAGGTGAGCAGGGCGTCGCGCGGCAATTGCGCGCCCAACAGCTCCTGCGCGCTGGTACGCAGATTGTCGAATCCGTCGCGCACTATCGCCTCGAGCAGGGACTCCCGCGTCGGGAAGCGCCGGTAGAGGGTGCCTATACCCACGCCAGCACGCCGCGCGACGTCACGCAGCGAAGCATCGGTGCCGTGCTCGGCGAAGACGTCCCTCGCCACCGCCAGCAGGCGTTCGTAGTTGCGGCGCGCGTCCGCGCGCATCGCCTCCGCCATACGCATGCCACCTTGAACCTTGACAATCGGAGCCCCGCTCCGAATACTCCCTTACCGGAGCACCGCTCCGAATAGTGGTCGACCACGCTACCAGCAGGAGAAGACATGGCCCCGGCAGACACCAGCCGCGCAGATCAGACCGTCCTCGTCACGGGCGCCACCGGCCAGCAGGGTGGCGCGACCGCCCGGCGAATGTTGGCCGACGGCTGGCCGGTGCGAGCCCTGGTCCGGGATCCTTCGAGCCCCGCCGCGGAGGCACTCGTGCGGGCGGGCGCCAAGCTGGTGCGTGGCGACATGGACGATCGAGCATCACTCGACGCTGCCGTCAAGGGCGCGTACGGCGTTTTCAGCGTGCAGCCAGCAGGCGGCGCGCCGGAGCTGATCGAGGCAGAGGTACGGCTCGGCTGCAACGTGGCCGACGCGGCTCATGCGGCCGGCGTACGGCACTTCGTGTATTCGTCCGTGGGTGGCGCCGATCGGGATTCCGGCATCAGCCACTGGGAGACCAAGTGGTTGATCGAACAGCACATCCGGAAGCTCGGCTTGCCGGCCACCATCCTGCGGCCGGTCATGTTTATGGAGAACCACGCCGACCCGGACCACGGGGTGCTGGGTGAGACCGCGCTTATCCGAAGAATCTCACCGCACGCCACCGTTCAGATGATCGCCGTCACCGACATCGGGGCGTTCGCCGCCCTCGCCTTCGCCCACCCAGCCACCTACCTCGGCAAGGCCATCGAGATCGCAGGCGACGAGCTGACGGGACACGAACTCGTCGCCGCCATCAGCCAAGCGACGGGACACCCCATCACCGGCGACGCACTTCCACTCCCACCCGAGACCCAGTCATTCGGCGGTTGGCAGGCCGACATACCGGCCTTGCGCACCCTCCACCCGGGCCTGATGGACTTCGACAGCTGGCTAGCCACTGAAGGCAAAGCGAAGCTCAAGGCTCTCTTCGCCACCCGCCCCGCCTGACAACCGCTACGCACAAACGGATGTGCCGTGAATAACGCGCCAGGCCCCGGTCCAGTCGCGCCGTTCACACGTGTGCCGTCCGTCCGGCGTTCTCACCGAGGTCGGCTAATGGCCCGCCCATGGCCCGCCGGTCACTATCCGTGCCTCATGACGAAGGCGAGCCGAACATGGCTCTGAACTGGGCCTTTGTCGTGGAGCGGGTGAGGAGAATCGAACTCCCACTGTCAGCTTGGGAATTAAGAGGAGCCCAGCCTTCGATGCCTCTGACGAGCGCTACGGGTCTGCCCACGAGTAACCCCCGTTGACCCCTGTTCACCCTGGCTAGTTGCACGCTAATTGCACGCCGCGGATGACCTGGGCGCACGGCAACGCGGCCAACTCCGAGGAACGCGCAAAAGCCGTGCTCGACGTGTTCAACCACCGTTCATACGGTGGTCAACCGGCCCATGTGACGTCGTGGACGGTGATGAGGTTGGCAGCGTCATCAACCCAGTATGTGACAAGTCCGTGGCCCCCGAAGATCGCTTGGCGCTCCTGGGGGTGATCAGTCGGGAATGTGCGGAGTGGGTCGTCAGGACTCTCCGATACCTCGCCCATGGTCGCGATCAGGGCGTCGAAGGCCGCATCAGGTAAGCCGTCAAGCTGCCCCAGGGCCTTCCCGGCAAGCCGAACCCGGTAGATCACGACTTGCGCTGCCGCCTGGCGATGGCACCTTCCAAGGTCATGTACTCACCAATCCCCCGCCCGGCGTCCTCGCGCGCCTCGTAGTAGCCAGGGGCACTGACGGCGAGCGCGATCAGGCTCCACCTGTGGAGGAGTGCGGTGAGTTCCTTGTACCGCCAGATCTCGTGCGCAGCGGCTTCTGCTGCCTGGCGATACTCCCGAAGGAACCGCTCCCGCTCGCGCTGCGGCAGCTTGTGCATGATCTTCTCAGGGTCGTACGAGTCGTGGTAGTCGCTCGGCTGAGCGGTCATGGACTCTGGCCCCCTCGTGTCTGGTCCTCGTCGGCCCAGTGTAGACGCCCAGGCGCGTCCCTCAGGGTCGCGGTGTATCCCGGCTGTATCCCGTATCTCCGCAGGTCAACGGCGTCGGGATACGTGGGACACACCGGACACACCTTGGCACGGCCGTCCGCAACGAGGGGGTCGGACGAGTACAGGCGCTTGGCTGTTCATACCGACCGTATCGAAGCGCAACAATCGGGTTCGTCAGCCATGGACCAAGGTCGGCGCACGTCCTGGTAGTCCTCACCGGTGCCGCAACAGCTGTCTAGCGCGTCATAGCAAATATCGATTGGATCGCACGATGCGTCGCCGTACGCTGTGCCGGTCATGCCATCGTTGAGCGGTTACGGTCACGTATCGGATCCTGCAGAGGCACTCGCCTACCGGCTGTTGGAAAAGCACGGGTCCGATCCTGCGCAGGCGAGCCGGCCAGAGCACGGTTGGGCGAACGAGGTGTGGCTCGGCGAGACGGCCGTTGCTCGTATCAAACGTGCTGTCCACGGCGCATTCGCGCGCGAGGTTTCGCTTGCCGCCATGCTGCCACCTGATGTCGGCTATCCCAACGTGCTCGATCTGGGAGTCGCCGACGGGATGGAGTGGATGGTCACCAAGCGACTGCCCGGGGAGAATCTGAAGGTCGCCTGGCCAACGCTCGATGCGTCGGTGCGGGTGAAGGCGGCGACCGACCTCTGGGCCAGGTTGGAGGCGGTCCACCGAACCGACGTCGCTGCCGCTCGGACGCTCGGTTGTACATCCACGCCGTTCTATGCCCTGGACGAAGGGGACGCTCGGCAGCTCCTGGACTGGCTTCTCCAGAACGAAGCCATCGAGCCGACACTGCACGATCAGCTCAGCGACATGCTGGACCGGTTGTTTCGAGCCATCCCCGAGGTGCCCACAGTGCTCAGCCACACCGATGCGGGGCCGCACAACACGGTCTGGGACGGCACGAACGCCATCCCGATCGACTTCGAGACCGCCTCGGTAGCGCCGGCAGACCTCGACCTGGAGTGCATCCTTCGAATCATGGCCGAGCAGGGCGAGCCCAACCCGGCTTCAGCCCTCCTGGAGCAGGCTGCCGGGCTTCTAGCCCTGCCGGGTGCAGCGTCGCGACTCTGGGGCTACGCCGTCCTGCGCGACTTGTGGGGTCTCCGCGGATGGCTTCTCCACGCACGGTCCGGTGGCGACCTCCAAGAATGGGGAGCCGAGCCTCACGACCTGCGTACGTGGGAGCCCTGGCGCTACCTCCATGGCCACGCGTCCCGAACCAGCTGGCTTGCAGACCTCCTGTAGTAACCGGCGGAGAGCGTTGCACTCCGAAGCCCTGCAGGGAGCCGCCAGGTTCCGGCCTCCTCAGTCATGGCGACAGCGAGAGAGGAATGGCCGCACTCCCTCGATGGCCGATGATGGCCAAGGTGTGCGCCAGGGCCTGCAACGGAGCGGAGTCTTCGCGACGCTATACGTAAGGCTGGCGCACTAGAGAGGCTTGGGGGATCTACCGTGCCTGATACGACCGTTTGGCCGATGTATCCGCACACCCGAGCCAAGCATGACCTCCTCGTGAGATATCTGGGCGGCTGGTTCCCGGTATTGAGCAAGTACCGAGGGCGGATTCTCTTCTTCGATGGGTTCGCTGGGCCAGACATCTATGAAAATGGCGATCCGGGATCTCCGACCAAGGCGCTAAACACACTCCTAGAACATCGATTCAAGATGAGTGATTGCGAGTTTGTATTCGTATTCAACGAGCAGGATCCGGACAGGTTTGAATCTCTGAGAGAGCGGCACAAGGCCCTCACAGACTCCGTTGGAGAATTGCCGAAGAACGTGACCGTTCACTTTCTTAATGAGAACTTTGTTGACGTGGCAGAAGGCATACTGGAACAGTTGGAGAGAAACGGAAAACAGCTCGCACCAACCTTCGCCTTCCTCGACCCGTTTGGTTACAAGGACATTCCAATAAAACTGATTCAGCGATTCCTTGCTTTTGAACGGTGCGAGTTGTTTATCTACTTCGACTTCAATAGCACCATGCGATTCGCAACCGCAGGGAACGTAGACAAGCGGTTCGAGGAGTTGTTCGGAACTGACGAATTTAAGAATGCCCCACCCTCAGGTGATCCTCAGCGGGGCCCCTTCCTCCGGGACCTCTATGAGCGCCAACTCAAAGAAGTTTGCCAATTCCCGTACGTGCAAAGTTTTGAAATGGTGCGCCCCGACAACAAGGTTGGCCACTACCTTTACTTCTGCACCCGTAACATAAAGGGACTCGAAGTTATGAAGGAGGCGATGTGGAAGGTGGCACCTGGCGGCGACTTTAGGTTCTCCGACGTCCTTGCGGGTCAACCGATCCTCTTTGAGGAGAACCCCGACACATCTCCCCTTCAAGCGAATCTCTTGTCCCATTTTGCCGGGCGGCTAGTGAACATCAAAGAGGTGCAGGACTACACGCTGGTCTACACTCCGTTTGCGCTCTCACACCTCAAGGCACGGACACTCGCCCCTATGCAGCGCGAGGGCATGATCAGCTCGCCGAACCAGCAGAAAAAGAACACCTTTCCTGACGGGACGTTGATCCAGTTTCGTTAACAACAACTCGGGGCGGCATCTCATCCCATGTCCTGCCCTCAAGTAGCCTTCCGCCCGACTTGGCAGTTCGGCCACCCCATTGCTTGAAGAAGAAGGGAACGCCTGCACTCTGGCATCCATCTCGGATCTCCACTACCCAATGCGGTCGCATCGGTCGGCACCCGACTCCAGATTCGCCACCGACGATAATCCAATCGATTGCAGCGAGATCAAGGTTAGGTAACGGACCTAGTAGCGGTTCGCATGAAAGAAACTTGACAGCTGCAGGTAGCTGACTTAGGTCTTTCGCACGGTGAACCACACTCATGTCCTCGACGGAGCAGCCAACCCACAGATTCCTTGGCCAATCCAGCTTCCCTGCCAGCCGAAGGGCACGCCTTGGGCGCTTAGTCAACACTTGGTACGTGTGCCTTGGCGTATCTTCCATGACTTGAAAGACGTCCCTGATAAAACCCAACGGCACCTTGGCATGGAAGAGGTCGCTCATCGAGTTAACGAAGACGACGCGAGGAGATCGCCATCGCTTAGGTTGGTCTAGGGCCTGAGGATGAAGTGCAACGCCGAACCCAGGTCCGGACGTAGAAGGATTGCCGTCGCTCTGGTACTTCTGCGCACCCATCGACTTCAGGCGACTGGCAAGGGTTAGCGCGTAGCAGTTGTCACAGCCTCTTGAAATTCGATCGCATCCTGTAACAGGATTCCAGGTTGCTTCGGTCCATTCGATCTTGCTGTTTATTGACATCGCCTGCGTCCCCCTATGCCGCCTCGGGCCTGCCACCCACGATCGATCATCTGTTCGATCGTGTCAATGCGACACGCTACTCAAGGGCCTTCTTGGCCGGCCGGCCATGCCGGCTAGGGTTCCCCGACTCATCTAGCCCCACCGCGAGGCGAGTAGCCGGTTCGCAGTGCCCTCTGGAAAAGGGCGCCACTCATACGGCCGGGGATGTCGACGGTTCGTACGTGCTCGAAGCCGTGGGCTTCGTAGTAGGCGTGGAGCCGAGTGTTGGTCGTCCAGCAGTTGAGCCGAATCCAGCGGTCGCCACGCTCACGCCCCTGCTCGCCGACAGCATCTAGCAGGGCAGCCCCGTAGCCCTTCCCGTGCTGGTGCTCCGCGACCAGGAGGCGGCTGATGTAGGTCTGTGGCTCCTTGACTTCTTGTGGCGTCCAGAGTTCGGCGTCGGCCTCGATCAGGGCCACGATCGCGACGATCTGGCCGTCCACGCACCAGCCGACGAAGGCGCCGGTGTCGATCTGGTGGTCGATGCTTCGGCGTACGGCTTCTGGGTTGACCCCGCGCCGGTACTGATCCGTGCCCTTGTCCGCGAGCCAGCCTTCTGCGTGACTCCGTATCCGGTGGACGAGCTCGCGGTGTGTCTGGTCGAGCTTGACCAGCATCACGCCTCCAGGTTGTACGAGACCTGAACCTGGTCGGCGGCCATCCGCGTTACCAGGTAGCGCACGGGCCGGTCTTCGGCGTCGAAGCCCGTTCGGGTGTGCACGAGCAGCGGCGTTCCCAGTGCCATGCGGAGCTGTTGCGACTCCTCCGCGGTGGGCATCCGCGAAGTGATGGTGTCGTACCAGCGAGCCTGCTTGTGGCCGGTGGCGGCGAGCAGGCCACCTTGCACGCCGACGTCGCGTGGGTCCCAGAACAGCTCGTTGTCGTCGGTGACAAAGGGCGGGAAGTAGGACTCGCTCAGCTGGTGAGGTATCCCGTCGACGCTTCGGACTCGATACCGCGCCTGGATCGGGGTCCCCTCCGGGATCTGGAGAACTTTGGCTACGTCGGCGGGGGCCTCGATGGTGGTGATCCGCATCTCGTTCTTCGGCTCGCCGCCCTGGGCCCTGATTGTGTTCGCCCAGGCGTCGCCGTCGTTGGAGTGTGCGCGCTCCCACTCGCTCATGGGCCACTCCCAGCGGCGACCATCCCGCACGGTCCGCCGGTTGCCCTGACTGCTGGTGATCAGGCCCTCGTACTCCAGGGTCGCGAGAGCTTGCCTGATGGTTCCGCGACCGACTTCGTACTTCTCCACCAGCTGCGCCTCACTGGGGAGCGTCGAGCCCGGTGGACCCAGCGACTCCCGTATGAGCCTGGCGATTCGCTCGTGTTTGTGCTCAGTGGGCATTTTTCCTCTCTTTCGTACTTGACAAGCTTATCCACCTTGTTCGAACATGTCACCTATCCGGCTTGTTCGAACAAGCCGAATGAGATGGACAGTCGAAGAACGCTACCGGAGAGGCAGGGCCGTGCGAACGACCGGAGGAGACAGGAGGGGCCCCGCAGGTGCTGGCACACCCACGGGGCCCGGGATGAAACCGCGTACCAGACGAGAGGAACAACGGTTCATGTCCATCATCTCTCGCCGACCTTCGGGTTGGTACGAACGCGATGCAGGTGGCTCGGCTGAGGACCTGGAGCCGACCCCAGCCGAGCTGGCCGCGATCGAGGCCGAGTGGCCGCTGATCGAGGCTGAGCTGGCGCTGCTGGATGCCGAGATCGCTGCTCTGTCGGCCGCGGGCGGTCCGTCGCCGCTGGACTGGCGCCGGGTCGGTCGGGCCGAGGCCCACGTCACTCGTGTCGCAGCGAGGCTGGCGGCCGACGCCGCTGCCCGAAAGGGGGCAGCGTGATGGCACGCATCTGTCGCAAGCACTGTCCGGTGCCGAGCGGAGTGCCGTGGGGCTTGCTCCTTGCTGCCGCCGGCGTGTGGGGCACCGCCCAGGTCCTGATCGCGGCCGGCAAAACAGCCCTGATCGTCATTCTCGGCACCGCGCTGGCGGCGGTCGGCACGACAGTGACCGTCGCGATCTGTGGCGCGATCCGCAACCTCGGCACAGCCGCAACGGCGGCCGCGTCGGTTGCCGACGTGGTGCCTGAGCAGACGCCAGCGCATGAGCCGACGCCCGAGGCGCCAGCCAGCAACTCACCGTGTGAGCCGCCGTCGGAGCGACCGCAGCTCCGACTGGTACGTGACGAGGAGGCTGCCTGATGACCGTCTACGAACAGCAGCTGCCAGGCCAGCAGCGCAATGGGCAGGTGTCCGGTCTGACGGCGCCGTCGTCGTCCCTCCAGAACAACCAGGACGGCGGGAGCGGAGGCAGCGTACGAATCGATCCGCGGAGCCGGGCCCTGACGGCCCGCGAGGTTACGGCGGTCAAGGGCGTAGCGACCGCCACGCTACTGCTCGGCGTGATCGGGTTGGTGAACTCGTTCCACGCCGTTGCCGAGGCCGCGCAGGCCTCGTTCGGCGGCCTGGCGTGGACGGTGCCGCTGGCGGTCGACGTCGGCATCCTCGTGTTCTCCGCGCTGGACCTGGTGCTGGCGCGGCTGGACATGCGGGTCGCATGGCTACGGCTCCTGCCGTGGTCCCTGGTGGCGGTCACGATCTACCTGAACGTGGCGGACGAACGTACGTGGTTCGGCCGGATCGCCCATGCGGTCCTGCCCGCCCTGTGGGTGGTCGCGGTCGAGGTCGGCACGCACGCGGTACGGGTCCGTGCCGGACTCGGGTCTGTACGTCGGATGGACAGCATCCGTACGTCGCGCTGGCTGCTCGCACCGGTGTCGACGGTGGGCCTCTGGCGCCGGATGGTGCTGTGGGAGATCCGCTCCTACCCGGACGCCCTTGCGCGCGAGCGAGACCGGCTGCTCGCGCTCACCAGGTTGCAGGACGCGTACGGCCGGATCGGCTGGCGGTGGAAGGCACCCCGCCGGGAACGGGCCCTGTACCGGCTCGGCGAACACACTCCCACCGGCAACGAGCCCGCGACTACTCCACAGCGCCAGGCCGCAAACCGGATGGGCGACGCACCAGCTGCCCTGACGAAGACGAGCAAGTCGACGCGCAAGCCCGCAGGTCGGAAACCGGCGGTGCGCAAGCTCCTGGCCGACTACGTGACTGAGGCCCGCTCCGCTTGGACACCGGACACCGAGGTCACTCCGGCATGGGTCCGCAGCGTGACCGACTGCGCTCGCGGCACCAGCAAGGCCGTAGCCGACGCGCTTCGCGCCGAGCTGTCGACGCCAACTCCAGCCCGTTCGGAGAACGCGAAGGAGATCGGCTGATGAACACCAACGGCGAACACGGCACGAACGACGACTCTGGAGGGTTCGTGAACACCCCACACTCCGACAGCACGAACGGGCCTGAGGACCAGGCCGCGAACGGCGCCCACAACAGCGACGTGAACGGCTCGGATGCCACCGGCAACGTGGTGCCGTTCCGGCCAAACATCCCCCGGCAGGGCCGAAACAAGGGCGCGGACGTGAACGGTCCGGACCCATCCGGTTCGGACTCGGGAGATACGTCGGCGACATCGGCGGTGTCGTACGAGGTGGAGCTCGACGACTCACAGGAGACGAGCACCGGCCCGGTGCCGGTGGACGTACCTGCGTCGTCCGGCGAGCGTCGGCCGATCATCCCTCCGTCGCTGCAGCCTCAGAACCTCGGCACGACGGTCAAGCGGACGGCGGGGCGGTGGGCCTACAACGCCGGTTTCCACGCGGTGCGGTCGCCCTGGTACGGGCTGAAGATGGTCGCGTTCTCGGTCCGTGGCCTGGTCCGGCTGATCAAGCTGCAGCTGACCTGGTGGTGGGTGCACCACCACTTCCAGCTGCTGCAGAACGCCGCGAACGCCAACGACGCCAAGGAGTGGGCAAAGACCCTGATCTTGATCAAGTCCACCCGGCTGTGGCGCGGCATCGTCCTCACGGCCGAGCTCGTTGCCGTCGCTGTGGGCATCCCGGTTGCCTGGCACACCGTTCCGCACCCGTACCTGTGGACCGCTGCCGGCGTGGCGGCGTTCGGCCTTGCGCACTACGGCAGGCCGATCGGGCACAACATCCTCGGCACGGCAGTGGTGGCTCCGCGGTTCCGGAAGCTGAACTCCGACATCGTGTTGCGCGCCTACTACGCCGCTGGTCTCGGACGTGCCGACCGTCCGGACCAGGAGGTTAGGTTCGGGACGTCGATGTCCCGGGACGCCCGGAACACCGGATCCCAGGTCGTGATCGACCTGCCGTACGGCAAGGGTTGGTCCGACGTGCTTGCGGCGAAGGAGAAGATCGCCTCTGGCCTGGACGTTCACGTCAACCAGGTGTTCCTGACACCAGACAAGACGTCCTCGCGTCGGCATCTGTTGTTCGTGGCCGATCGTGACCCGCTCGCCGTGTCGGTGGGACGGACGGACATGTTGGACTGCAAGCCGCGCAACATTTGGCACCCAATCCGGTTCGGCAAGGACGAACGCGGCCGGCTGGTCACACTCGCCCTGATGTGGGTGTCGGTGCTCGTCGGCGCGCAGCCCAGGAAGGGTAAGACGTTCGCCGCCCGCCTGCTGGCCCTGTACGCGGCACTGGACCCGTGGGTGCTGCTCGTCATCGTGGACGGGAAGAACTCCCCGGACTGGTCGAAGTTCCGGCTGGTGGCGCACCGGATCGTGTTCGGCACCCACCCAAACCCCAACGATGACGACCCGATCGGCCACTTGCTGAACGTGCTGGACGAGATCCTCGCCCACATCGACCGGGTGAACGAGCAGCTCGCCAAGCTGCCCGTCACGCTGTGCCCGGAAGGCAAGCTCACCGAGCAGCTCGCTCGGGACCCCCGGTTCCCTGACCTGCGGGTGATGGTGCTGGTCATGGAGGAGTTCCAGGTCTACTTCGAGACCGAGGACCAGGCCGTGAACAAGGAGATCGCTGCCAAGCTCTCCCGCATCCAGGCGGTCGGACCGTCGGCCGGCGTCATCATTCTGTCCAGCTCGCAGAAGCCCTCCGGCGTCGGCGCGGGCGATGTGGGCCGGTTGTTCAACCGGTACCGGGACAACCACGCAGTCCGGTTTGCGCTGCGCTGCGGAAACCGGCTCGTCTCCGAGGCGGTACTTGGTGGCGATGCATACGCCGAAGGGTTCGACGCCTCGTCCCTGCCGGTCGGGGACGAATACCGCGGTGTCGGCTACCTGTACGGCATGTCCGACCACACACCCACGGTGCGGACGTTCCTGGCCGACCACGGCGACGCCGAGAAAATCCTCAAGGCGGCGCGAGCACACAGGGAACGCCACAACACCCTGACCGGTATGGCCGCCGGTGAGGACATCGCCCGCCAGGTCCGCGACGTGCTCGCCGACGTCGCCGACGCGATGGCCGGCGAGACCGGGCTGCAATGGCCCACTCTCGCCGCCCGGCTCGCCGAACGAATGCCCGAGCACTACGCCGATGTAACGGCCGACGCCCTGTCCGCACAGCTGAGGGCGCTCGGTGTCCCGTCGGTCGACGTCAAGCGGGACGGCCAGGTGCTCAAGGGCGCCAAGACCGTCGCCGTCACCGCAGCCATCAACCGCCGAAGGATCAACGGAGAGTAGCCGCCGGGCGGGGCGGGTGAGGTAGCGCCCGCCCCGCGACCGGTAGCGGCGGCGCTACCCGCCCCGCTACCACCCCACAACACACCTGATCAGGCCGCACGTCGCCAGGTAGCGGGTCGCGGCCTCAGCCGACCTCACCCAGAAACAGCCTCAGGAGGCGCCCCTCATGCTCCACAACGCCGCGACCGCAACCCAGCTCGCAGCTACGCACGGTTACAGCGCCGATGTCGGCGCCTGGCTCGTCCTCGCCCTGGCCGCATGGGGCGCTGGCTACCTGTTCCTGTGCTGGATCTGGCCCTTTACCAACTGTCGCCGCTGCCATGGCTGGGGCAAACGCCGCGCACCTATCGGACGCGGATTCCGGCACTGCCCCCGCTGTAGGGGCACCGGCTACCGACTCCGCATCGGTCGTCACGTCCTCAACCGCCTCCGTGACATCCGCGGCGCCAGCACCAGGAGGCGACTCCCATGACAGGCGCCACATCTGAGATCGGCGACGACACCCCGACATCCAGACGAACGAGGAGCACACCCATGGCCGCTCAAGCAGATGCCGCGCTGGGCGCCGCCGGGCGCGGCTGGCACGTCCTCCCACTACGCCCCGGCGTCAAGCTTCCGGCGTTCCCCGACCACACCGAGGACCGCTGCAACCAGCGCGACCCACGATGCCGGAACGGCCACACCGGATGGGAATCACGAGCGACCACCGACTTTGACCGGATCCACCGAGCCTGGCGGCATCGTTCGTACGGCGTCGGGATCGCCACCGGACCGTCCGGCCTGGTCGTCATCGACCTGGACGTACCCAAACCCGACGACCAGACGCCCGAAGAGTGGCGACTGCCCGGCATCGTCGACGGGCACGACGTGTTCGCCACCATCTGCCACCAGGCCGGCGAGCCGCTGCCCCTGGACACCTACACCGTCACCACGCCGTCCGGCGGAACCCACCTGTACTACCAGCACCCTGACGGACCACAGCTACGCAACACCACCGGAGGAACCACAGGTTCCCTCGGCTGGAAGATCGACACCCGCGCCCACGGCGGCTACGTCGTCGCCGCTGGCACCGGCCTCGCCAAAGGGCGCTACGCCGTCGCCCACGACGTCGACCCCGCGCCACTTCCCGACTGGCTCGCTGAACGCCTCACACCGCCCCCACTACCGCCACAGCAGCCCGTCCGCATCGAACTGGGTGGCGACCGGGGCGGACGTTACCTCGCCGCCGCGGTCAACGGCCAGGTCGACCACATCAGGAACGCGCCCGACGGAACCCGCAACACCGTCCTGTACCGATCCGCCGTCGCCCTCGGGCAACTCGCCGCAGGCGGCGCCCTCGGTACCGAGGAGGTCACCGCCGTACTCACCCGCGCCGCACTCGACGCAGGCCTGCGACCCCGCGAGGTGGACCGCACCATCGCCTCCGGCCTCAAAGACGGCGCCCAACGACCCCGAAGCGTGGCCGCATGAACGCCCTCGAGCGGTTCGCCGGGATCTGCCTCAGGTTGGAGCACGCAGCGATGCACGTCAAAACCCTGCTGAAGCAGAGCGATGGGTACATCGCGGCCGCTGCCTGCAGCCGAGCTGAGCCACGTTGCACCATCCGCTCCGGCCTGTGCGCAGGAGCTAAGCGGACAAAGGAGGTCGCCGTATGAACGCCATCCACGACTCCAACCAGCGTCCTAACCACTCCAGCGAGGAGCCCACTGTGCCTGCGATCAACCCGACTGACGCACCGTTCCTGCGACCCGTCCGTGACGGTCGCGGCGAGGCCTCCAAGCCCGACGGGCGGCTACGGACGCACTGGACGGCCGATGAGCTGATGGCGATGGAGTTCGTCCCACCCGTGTGGGCCGTCCCCGGAATCATCTGCGAAGGCGTCTCCCTGCTGTGCGGGCCACCCAAGGTCGGCAAGTCCTGGGCTTCCCTGGGACTGGGCCTTTCTGTGGCAGCCGGAGGCCAAGCCTTCCACGCGATTCCCGTGCAGGGCGGCCCGGTTCTGTACCTGGCGTTGGAGGACACGCCACGCCGGCTGCAGTCCCGTATGGGCAAGATCCTGGGTGACAGGTCTGCACCCTCGACGCTCACACTCGCCACCGCCTGTCCGCTGATTGGGCAGGGCGGGGACGACGCCATTGCCGGATGGCTTGACCGTAACCGTGGCGCCCGGATGGTCATCATCGACGTGTTCGCCAAGATTCGGGGAGCTGCCCCGCCGGGGGCATCCGCCTACGAGGCCGACTACGCCGCTGTCGGGGCCATCAAGCGACTTGCCGACAACTACGCGGTGCCGTTCGTGCTCGTACACCACGTCCGCAAAGCTGGCTCAGATGACTTCCTTGCGGAAGTGTCTGGCACTAACGGGGTCGCTGGAGCCGCCGACGCCACGCTCGTCCTCAAACGGGGCCGAGGACAAGCCGACGGCGTGTTGTACGTCACCGGCCGAGACGTCGACGAGGCCGAGTACGCACTGTCGTTCAACGCCGCATCGGGCGCGTGGATGCTGCTCGATGGCCCCGCCGACGAGCATCAGACCACTGACACTCGTGCGGCGATCCTGCGGTACCTGCGGGCCAACACTGGCAGCGGGCCACGCGCCATCGCCCAGGGCACCGGGCTCGGCGAACCTAACGTCAAGGCAACTTGCCGCCGGATGCTCGCCGCCGGGTTGCTCACTGCAGACGGCAAAGCCCGCTACAGCGTCCCGGACGGTGCCTGATGAGTGCCCGGCGTATCCCCTGTATCCCGTGTATCTCTGACCCGCTGACCAGTACGAACGCGAGACACGCCAGCCGCCGCATGTATCCCCGACCGCTACCACGGGGGAGCCGCCAGTGACCGCCCAGACCCGCCCGCCCTCTGTTTCAGCACGCTCGAAAGGAACCGAGAGCATGATCCAGCGCCCGGATGAAGATCCGCTCCTCGATGTGAAGCAAGCGGCGGCGTTGCTCGGAACGTCCGAGCGCTTTCCACGTCGTCTGATCGCAGACCGCCGCATCCGCTTCGTGCGGGTGGGTCGCTTCGTACGAATCCCCATGTCCGCCCTGACGGAATTTATGGAGCCGGTAGAACCCATGACCGCACACGACGCTTGGAGGGCAGCGTAAATGGCGCGCGGAAACAAGCACGGACATCGCCGGTTCGGACTGATCCGGCAACTGCCGTCCGGCCGGTATCAGGCGAGCTACCTCGGCCCGGATGGTCAGCGGAAGTATGCGCCTGAGACGTACGCCCGCAAGTCCGAGGCTGAGCGGTTCCTGTCACTCGCCGAGGTCGCGCTCCTCCGGGGTGACTGGACCGACCCCGAGCGGGGCAAGATCAGGCTCGGCGACTATGGCACCACCTGGATCGCTCAGCGCCCGAACCTTCGGATCAGGACTCGCGAGCTGTACGCCTGGCTGTTCGAGAAACACATCCGACCTGGCCTGGGCAACATCCCTCTCGGCAAGCTGTCCACTCAGGTCATTCGCGAATGGCGTGCTGAACTCATCAAGAGTGGAGTCTCGGAATCCATGGCCGCGAAGGCGTACCGGCTGCTTCGTGCCATCCTCATGACGGCCGTGGAAGAGGACGGCATCCTTCCCCGCAACCCGTGCCGCCTCAAGGGAGCGGGCACCGAGAAGGCCCCGGAGCGTCAAGTCCTAAACATCGCCCAAGTGATGGCCCTCGCCGATCTGATTGGCCGTCGCCCGGTCGGCAACATCCGCAAGATAGAAGGAGGATTCCGGCTCCGCTACCGGGCGACGGGTGGCCTGATGCAGGCCTTCCCGCAGACGTTTACCACCCGCGCCCATGCCGAACGATGCCTCTTCAAGCTCATGCACGACGGCCGGGCCGACCACACCCGCGATGATCGGCTGCACGCCCTTGTGCTGCTCGCGGCGATCGCGTCGCTGCGATGGGGTGAGGTCACCGCCCTTCACCGTCAGGACCTCGATCTCGCCAACGCCACCGTGCGCGTTCGGGTCGCCTTCACCGAGCAGAGCAACGGCACGATGGTCCTCGGTCGACCCAAGTCCCGAGCGGGAGTTCGAACGGTCAATATCCCGCGCACTCTCATTCCCCACCTGCAGGCCCACCTCGATCGGTACACGGAGAACAAGCCGAACGCCCTGGTCTTCACCGGCATCATGGGCGGGCCGCTGCGGCGAAGCGGTTTCAACAAGATCACCCGGTGGACCCATGCTGTCGCCGTCCTAGGCATGCCAGGACTGCACTTCCATGACCTCCGGCATACCGGCAACATGCTCGCCGCGTCGACCGGCGCGACGACGAGGGACCTCATGCGGCGCATGGGCCATGACAACGAACGGGCCGCTCTCATCTACCAGCACGCCACCAACAAGGCGGACCAAGCCATAGCGCAGGGCCTCGATGAACTCCTGAAGGCCCAGCACGACGACCCCGACGACGGCGTTGCGGGACGGCTGGTCCCAGTGGCGTAAGTACACGGAGGCACTCCAAGGCCCTTTGAACGATCAGGGCCCAGGTCGGGACTCAACGTCTGACCGGGCCCTGGTCGTGGAGCGGGAGCCGCTCGTCCGCGCACTGAAGGTCGTAGACGTGGTGCTCATCGTTGCCTGGTGTTGCAGCTCGTTGGAGTCAGACTGCGGTCAATTGGAGCTGCGTTAATGGGTGATCGTTGCTTACCTGCCGTGCTAGCCTGACCTGGATCTCGGGGCACGAACGGAGGTGGTCTCCATGCGCGATCTGTTCAGCGCGGTGACGCCTCCTAGCGACTCCTAGCCACCCCGGATCCCTTCGGGCTCACCGCGTCACATTCTTGCGGAGGAGTCCCTTCCATGCAGAGCCTCGTCGAAGATTCGACCCCGCTCGTCATCGTGCGTGACCTGTTCCGTTCCTACGCCCGCCCGTACTGGGTAGCTGGCGGATGGGCTGTCGACCTGTTTGCCCAGCGTGTCCGTCGACCGCACGGGGACGTGGACATCGCCGTCCTCTATCGCGATGTCGACTATCTGGCCGAGACATTCCGTGATCCGCGGCCCGTCCTGGTCCATCCTGCGACCGGTGAACGCCGTGAGTGGACGCCGGATGAGGAGTTGAGGCCCGGCCCCCATGGTTTCGTGATACCTGATGACTCCCATCCTTGCCCCATCACGATCATGCTCACTGCCTCCGATGGGGATGAGTGGGTGTACCACCGTGGGACCGGCAACGTCCGCCGCCCACACACGCGGATGACGCTCACCACTGAACGTGGTCTACCCTTCGTCGGGCCCGAGGTCGCGCTGTTGTACAAGTCGCCTATGTTGCGGCCCAAGGACTGGCAGGACTTCGATGACATCCACGAGATGCTCGACGACGAGCGTCGCGAATGGCTCATCGACAACATCGCGCACCGCCGCCCCGACCACCCCTGGCTGCCACGGCTTCGACGAACAGCCCAGCGACGTCGCAACAGCCTTACTGGTTCCGCTGTCTCAGCGTTCCCGCAACCAGCCCGGACGAACGGTGACGGCCCCAATCACACCGGCCGGGACAGTACGACCCCGCTAGCTGTGCCGGCGCCATCCAACGCGGAAACCGCCGAGCAGGCGACGGACGCGATGCAGGCTCGGGTCGACCAGATCCTTGCGCGGTTTGATACGAGTGTGGCACGCGCTTCCCGCGTCCCCTTTGCATGGTCCAACGAAGTATGGCTGGCAGAGGAAGTCGTCGTACGCGTGGGCAAGCTCGGGCGCAACTCACTTTCCAGGGAGGTCGCCCTCGCACGGCACATACCCGCCGGCGTCGGGTACCCCGCGGTGCTCGGCTACGGGATCATCGACGATCGCGAGTGGATGGCCAGTGCCCGCCTACCCGGCCGCAATCTCCACGAGACCTGGCCCGAGTTAGAGCCGGCGGTCAGGAAGGATGCGGTAGGAGATCTGTGGTCCCGGTTACAGGTCCTCCACGCCACCGACATCGCAGCAGCCCGAGCGGCTGGATGCACATCGACGAGGTACTACGACCTCGACTCGGCACAGGCTCACATCGGGCTCGCAGAACTAGTGGACCGTGGCGCCCTGGAGGTGAGCATCGGCAACCGTCTCGCCGCACTGCTCAGCGAGGCGTTCGAAGCGATACCCCTCGCACCACTCGCTCTCAATCACACCGACGCGGCGCCAGGAAACGCCGTTCTGACACCGAGCGGTCAGGCGATACCGATCGACCTGGAGTCCGCCTGCGTCGCCCCGGTAGATCTCGACCTGGAGAACCTGTTCCGCTACCTGCACTACATGGCAGACCAAGCCACGTCCAACCACATCGCCATGCTCGCAGCCGACTTGCTCAACCGCCCAGGCGCCGACGCCAGACTGCGGGGATACGCCATCCTCCGTGACCTGTGGGCATTACGGCGCTGGTTCCGCCAAACCCGCGACACCACCGACCTCTCGACCTGCGCACCGATCCAACGGCTACACAGCCACGCCACCGGCACGAGCTGGCTACACACCATCTTCTAACTGAGGTCCGAACAGATCCACTGCGAGGCACGTCATGAGGCCTCTAGAAGCCTCATACGGCGCATGGGCACGACGACGGGGCTGCGGGACGGCTGTCCCCGTGGCCTAATTGCACGCTAATTGCACGGAGGCACACCAAGGCTTCTCAAACGATCAAGGCCCAGGTCGGGACTCACCGCCTGACCTGGGCCTTTGCCGTGGAGCGGGTGAGGAGAATCGAACTCCCACTGTCAGCTTGGGAAGCTGATGTTCTGCCATTGAACTACACCCGCACGACGCCGCCCCACTCCGAGTCCGCATGGACCGGAACGGACGACGACCGGCTAAGGATACTACCCACCTCCGCCCGTTCGCGGACCGCAACCGACACGTTCGCTCCCAGCCGGCACCACCACCGCCTGCCACCAGTCGCCACGCCCGCGCCACGCCCGCGCCGCGCACCTCCGCGCCGCGCGCCCCCGCGGCGCGGACCCTGTGCCGCGGCCGCCACCCCGCGCCCGGCGCGCCGAGCGTCGCGCCGGGTCTACCCGGGCGGGTGGTGTTCGGTAGGTTGCGAATGTGCTCCTCTCCGATCGTGATATCCGCCTCGAGCTCGACAAGGCCCGGGTGGTGCTCGACCCGTTCGACCCGACGCTGGTCCAGCCGTCCAGCGTGGACGTACGCATGGACCGGTTCTTCCGGGTCTTCGAGAACCACCGCTACCCCCACATCGATCCCGCCGAGGAGCAGCCCGACCTGACCAGGCTCGTCGAGTGCGAGAAGGGCGAGGCGTTCATCCTGCACCCGGGCGAGTTCGTCCTCGCCTCGACGTACGAGATCATCACACTTCCCGACGACATCGCCGCCCGGCTGGAGGGCAAGTCGAGCCTCGGTCGGCTGGGCCTGCTCACTCACTCGACGGCCGGCTGGATCGATCCCGGCTTCTCCGGCCACGTCACGCTCGAGCTGTCCAACGTTGCCACATTGCCGATCAAGCTCTGGCCGGGCATGAAGATCGGGCAGCTGTGCTTCTTCCGGCTTTCCTCACCGGCGGAGTACCCGTACGGATCAACCCAGCACGGGTCCCGCTACCAGGACCAGCGGGGGCCGACGCCGTCCAAGTCGTACCGCAATTTCTACCGTGCCGACATCTGACCCTGCCTGACATCTGACCCGGCACGACATCTGACCCGGCCCGACATCTGACCCAGCCGAGATCTGACGCCCAGGGGCCGCGGCGGCACGTCAGACCGGAGGCGCCGGGTCGTACTGGATGCCGCGCCGGACCTGCCGGGCCCGCTCCACCCCGGCCAGCCGGGAGACCAGGTGGAGCGCCATGTCGATACCGGCGGAGACTCCCGCCGAGGTGATCATGTCGCTGTCGTCGACGAACCGTTCCTCAGCGCGAACCGTGACGCTCGGATCGAGTTCGCCCAGCTCGTCGACCGCGCCCCAGTGGGTGGTCGCCGGGCGCCCGGCGAGAAGTCCCGCGGCAGCGTAGACCAGCGAACCAGTACAGACACTCGTCATCAGCGCGACGTTCTCGCGCTGCCGCCGTACCCACGCCAGATGCGCCTCGTCCCGCACCAGCGGTCGGGTGCCGCGCCCGCCGGGGTGGAGCAGAACCTCGAACCCAGGAGCATCGGCGTACGAATGATGGGCGCGGACCGTCAGGCCCTTCGCACACTCGACCGTGCCGCCGTCGCGGGAGACGCAGGAGACGGCGAACCCGTCGTCGGGATATCGGCGGGTCCAGTGGGCGAGGACGTCCCACGGGCCGATGGCGTCGAGTTCCTCCACGCCGTCGAAGAGCACGATGCCGATGTGACGTGGTTCAACCGTGGCCATGGCGCCCATGACACCACACCTTTCGTCATCCGTACCCTGGCAGCCATGGAGTCAGCGTGACGACCCCGGAGCCCGACGCCGAGGCGCGACGCCTGGCCAGGGAGTCCCTCGCGGCCGACGATCCGACGGGCTGGTTCGAACGCCTCTACGCGGCGGCCGAGCAGGGCGCAGCGGTGGTGCCGTGGGATCGCGGAACGCCGCACCCGATGCTCGTGGACTGGGCGCGGGCGCGTGGCCTCGACGGCAGGGGCGGGCGCGCGCTCGTCGTCGGCTTCGGCCCGGGCCACGACGCCGAGTTCGTCAGCAGCCTCGGCTTCACCACGACAGCTTTCGACATCGCGGAGTCCGCGGTGCGCGCCGCCCGGGAACGCTTCCCTGACTCCACCGTGCGCTACCTCACCGCCGACCTGCTGGCGCCGCCGCCGGAGTGGTACGGCGCGTACGACCTGGTGGTCGAGAGCCTGACCGTCCAGTCCCTGCCGGACGCGTTCCGCCCCGATGCGATCCGGCAGGTCGCGCGCCTCGTCGCTCCTGGCGGCACGCTGCTCGTGATCGCCGCCGCCCGCGAGGAGTCCGAACCCGCTGTCGGCCAGCCACCGTGGCCGCTGACGCGCGCCGAGGTGGAGGCGTTCGCCCACGACGGACTCGAGGTCGTACGCATCGACGACCTGTACGATGCTGATCGACAGGTTCGTCGCTGGCGGGCGGAGTTCAGCGGGCCGGCGGCCTGACGGCCCGGACCGTTCAGCGTCGGCGTCGGCTGCTACGCGGGATCGAGGACGAGACGCACCGCGCCGGAAGCCCGGGGCGTACGCACGACCAGGGCGAGCCGCCAGAGGTACGACCCACCCCAGACCCGCTCGAGCCGCCGGTCGTCGAGCGCGATGCGTTCGGTCGAGACGTCGACGAGCGCAGGGTCGTAACCGATCGTCAATCCGCGCTTGACACCCGGCACGCGGACGACGCCGGATCCGGCCGTTATGTCCGGTTCGCCCGACGTGATGAAGTGCAGACGTACGTCGGACGGCGATCCGTCGAGCTCCCACGCGTCGGACAGCACGACCCGGCCGTCGCCGACCGACCGGTCCAGCGTGACCTCGCGTACCCATGACCGGCAGCCCGCCTCGGCCGGATAGGCGCCGGCGAGATCCAACCGCAGGCCCACCCGGCCAACGCCGTCGCGGGTCAGTTCGACGTCCCGCGCGGCGAACTCAGCACCGGGCGGCTGGTCGTGGCCGTTGATGAGCGGCACGTTGTGGTGGGTGCTGCGCAGGCTCCAGATCTCGTAGCGGCGAGCGGAGAACGTCTTCGCGGTGTACTCCCCGACACCGGCGTCAACCAGCACCGGATGCCCGTCGACCGCGACGAGCACCGTGCCCACGTCGTTGTGGTTGTGGTCCTCGGCGTTGTGCCCGCCCTTGATCGAGAGCAGCAGGCCGTCGTCGCGTCCGGCGTACGTACGGGCGACGAGCAACTGGGTGTCCGGCCACCATGTCTCGGCCACCAGTGGCGCGGGACGCGCCGGCTCGGCCCGCCACTCGGCGTCGGCGAGAGCGAGCAGGCAGCGCCCGAGCGGGGTTCCGGGTTCGACGACGGGGCCATCCGGCCCGCGCAGGGAACGCCCGTGCGCGACCACCTCCTCGTCGCCGATCCGTACGCCGTAGCGGTAGAGGACGTGCCCACACGCGGCCCGGCCGTCGATGCTGGCCGGGCCGTCGGAGACGTTGACGTACCACCGGTCGGCGATGTGGACGCCGTGCGGATAGCGGCCGATCTTCTGGACGAGCGGTACGCCGAATCCATCCAACGCACCGCCTGTCGCGGAGTACAGCGTCTCCAGGCACTCCGCGAGCGACGCACCTGCCCGCCACCAGTAGCTGTGCCCCTCGGTGCAGGCACCGTCGGGGAGGTAGCCGCCGACGAACACGTCCAGCCCTTCGACCGCGCGTTCCACGGTGAGCTTGATGTCGGCGGGATCGTCGTCGAGCAGCAGAGAACACGCGAGGACGTTGGAGTTGATCCACGGGTTCCAGTTGTTGACATGCGGGCGTACCCTGCCGAACCACACCCAGCTGTCAACCGTACGTTGCGGGACGAGGATGCGCGTGCGTACCTCGTCGACCATGCGCTGCACCGCCGAGTGGGAACGTTCCCGCAACCGGTCGGCGAGCACGGCGTACGTCCATGCCAGCAGCGAACCCGTCTCCGCCGCGAAGAGGTCCAGCGTCGGGTTCCCCGGATCCGGCAGATCCTTGCCGCGATCGGCGCCCTCGGCATTGTCCCCACTGTGGGAGAGGTCGTGCGCCGGGATGCACCACGACGTCTCCTCGCAGAGCAGCCAGACACCGTCGAGAACCTCCTCGTGCCAGCGGTCGTCGTCGGTGAGGCAGGCGGCGATGACGGCGGCGGCGAGCCGCGAACGCCTGGCAAAAGAGGGGTCCTGGTAGCGCACCCGGTTCCCGGTACGCCGGAAGTCCAGCCACAGTGTGGCCGGCAGCTCCGGCCACGGACCCCGGCAGAGCTCCTCGGCAGCGGCGAGGTGCGCGCGCCGGGTCGTGTCATCGATGCCGGACCAGAAGGCGCGGTCGTCGACGTCGGGCACCGGACGCCACCCTCCCGGCTCCGGCAGGTGGGTCGCGAGCGCGTCACTCGTGAAGATCTCGGTGAGCATGTCGGTAAGGCCCTTCGGCCGGCGACGAGGCAGGTTCACTGTTGACCTTGCCCACATCCGCGGGTCGCCGTGGAGTGCGCTAACCGGTCTCGGCCAGCCTGCCCACAAACGCCCGACGGGTGTGCCGACCGCGAAGCCGGCTGGCGGGACACGGCCGGCCCGAAGGTGTCCAGTTCAGGCGTTCGACCGCGTCGAGTCCACCTACGGTGTCCAATTGTCAGGCCTCGGCTGGCCGACAGTCGAACGACCTGGCTTGACTGGGATCGTGCCGAGACACCAGGAAACCACCCCGTCGACCGTCGACCCGGGCCCCTCCGCGGACCCCTCTGCGGACTCCGCCAACGGGCCACGTCCCGAGCCCCTCATCGGGCCAAGCGAGGCGCCCGCCGTGCACGTCATGTCGTTCAACGTGCGGGTGGGAAGCGACGGGCTCCACGATCCGTGGGCCGACCGGCGTGCCGCGACCGCCGCGGTGCTGCGGTCCGAAGCGCCGACCGTGATCGGTACGCAGGAAGGGCTCTATCACCAGCTGCGCGACATCAGCGCCGACCTGCCGACGCACTACGAGTGGATCGGCACCGGACGCGAAGGCGGCAGCCGTGGAGAGTTCATGGCCGTCTTCTTCGACGTCCGCCGGCTCGACCCACGGGAGTTCGACCACTTCTGGCTCTCCGACACTCCGGCGGAGATCGGGTCGTCGTCGTGGGGCAACAAGGTGGTACGCATGGCGACCTGGATCCGGTTCCGCGACCGGGTGACCGGGCGGGACTTCGTGGTCCTCAACACCCATCTCGACCACGCGGTGGACAAGGCGCAGCGCCTGGGCGCGGAGCTGGTGGCCGAACGGCTCGCCGCCTTCGACCTCGCCCTGCCGGTCATCGTCACGGGCGACTTCAACGTCGCGGCCGAGGCGTCCACGCCGTATGACACGTTGACCACCGGCGCCGGCCTGGTCGACACCTGGTCGGCAGCGAACGACCGCCTGACACCCGCGTACGCGACCTACCACGGCTACGAGCCGGCGGTAGAAGGCGGCGACCGGATCGACTGGATCCTCGTCCGGCCGGATACGCGGGTGCAGGCGGCGGCGATCAACACCCGCACGGTCGACGGTCGGTGGGGGTCGGACCACTGGCCCGTGCAGGCGCTGCTCGCCCTCGACTGACCGCGGCAGGTCGCGCCCGCCGCGCCGGCCGATCACGCCCCGGCTGAAGGCGGCAGGTCGCAACCCGCGAGACGGCGCCGGCGGCTCACGCCCGACTGACGACGGCCGGCCGGTCGCCACGCCGGCGCCGTTGTGCCGGCAGGGTGGCGCGCTGCGGCGGATGGGCGGGTTCGACCCGGTTGGCCAACCGGCGGAGGGCCAGCGCGAACGTCCGTCTCAGGCCGCGCAGCACGCGTTCGTGGCGGGTGCGCCGGTGGAGGCGCGAGCGGCGTACGGACCGGCTCATGGTTGCTTCGGCGAGCAGGTCGGCCTGGCGGGACTTGGCGAGTTCGTAGATGGCGTGGTCGTTCATCGTCGTGGGACAACTCCTTCTGGCGGAACTTGCGGTGGGAGGACAGGGCGCGGCTGTCCAGGTGGGCGGGCAGCGCCCGCCCACAGGACGGCGAAGGTCGATATCGGGTTCGGTGGGAAGGTCGGTGGCGTCGAGCCGGACGGTGCCCGGCGGTTGGGCAAGGAGCAGGTGCGGCTCAGCGGGCTCGCACGATCGAGATGTCTCCGCTGAGCGTACGAGCACGCACCGACACTGTGAGCTCGCTGTCATCGGGCTCGTCGGCCTGGTCGAGCGCCGAGCTCACGTCGCCTGACAGTGAGGACAGGTCGAGCCAGGCGGCTGTACCCGCGGCGATGCCGACCTGGATGTCGCCCGAGGCCGCGTCGACGGACGCCTCGCCCTGGCGTACGGATCCGATGCGTACATCTCCTGAGGCGGTTTTCGCGTCGACCGACCCACCGATGGTGCCGACCTGGAGGTCGCCCGACGCGGCCTGTAGGCGGAGGTCTCCGCCTACGTCGTCGAGGCGTGCATCGCCAGAGGCCGTGGAGAGCTGCGCGCGTCCGGCCACCGTGGCGATCTGGAGGTCACCGGATGCCGTCTGGACCTTGGCGTCACCGTCGACCTGGCGGCAGAAGACGTCGCCACTCGCGGTCTGGATCGTCACGTCGCCGGCGTGATCGATGCGAAGGTCGCCGGACGCGGAGTGCAACTCCACAGCACCCAGCCGCCCGTCGGCGCCGACGTCGGCGGATGCCACCGACCCCCGTACCGCGGACCCGTCCGGGAAGGAGACCCGGACGGTGATCGAGCCGGTACGACCGAAGCTCCGGTCGTCCGGTGCCTCGACGACGACCACGCCGTCGCGGTGCTCGACCGCTGTGTGCTGGGCGGTTTCGACGTCGCGCGAGTTGCTCGGGTTGCTCGGGAGGACCTCGACCTCGGTCTCGGTACGGGGTCCCGCGCTGATGTGGGCCTCGCCGGAGTTCAGCTTGAGCCGCAGGGTGATGGGTTCAGGGGTAGGAAAAGTAGGCATGACGAACTCCGCTCTCGGCGTCGTGGTGTGGGGACGGGCGAACCTGCCGCGTGGTGCCGGCGGCTGTCGTGCGGGCGCTTGCGGTGCGGGGGTTGTGCTCGCCTGCTGCGCAGGCGCACACGGTGCGGGGGTGCGAGGCTGTGGTGCGGGCAGCTTGTGTGGCCGGTCCGGTCAGCGGGCCCAACCGGAGAAGTGTTGGCCGATCTGCGGGCCGCGACGTCCTCGCATGCGGTCGTCTCGGTCCCGTCGACCGCCCCGGCCGCCTCGGCTGTCGGCTGCCGACGCTTCCTCCAGTGCGACGCCCACCGCACGGACGAGCCAGGTGTTGACCGACATGCCCGCGCGGGCGGCGGCCTCCTCGGCCCGCGTCTTCAGTGACTCAGGGAGCCGGAGCGTCACGCGGGCGGTGCCCTGCTCGGCGTCGGGGATGGGGGGCGGTCCGGGCGGCGGGCCGGGTGGGCCCGGCGGTTCCGGAACGCTCGGGGGCATGGACACCACGAACTCCGGCTCGCGTCCGCGGAGCCTGACCTCCACCGAACCGGGGGCGAGTTCACGGGTGACCTCGTCTGCGGCAGTGGAGAGCGCATCCATGAGCGCGAGCCGTACGGCGGCGTCCAGCGCGGCGGTCAGTCGCTCCGCGGCGGCACGGGCGTCCTGACCCGCCACTTCCGCGGCGACTGTCAGGTCGCGGCGAATGCTTTCGACGTACGGTGTAAGTTCCATGACGCCATGGTGGCGTCATAACGACGTCATGTCAAGCGTCGAGTGACGTCGGCGAGGCGGCACGCCTGGAGATGCGGCCTCGACTTCCTGACCGGGCGGCGTCGACCGACCTCAGGAGGCCTGCGGGCCGATCCTCAGGGGGCGGGCCGACCTCACGTCCCGGTGCGGTAGCGGAGGTACATCACGCCGTTGCCGAACCGGCGCTCTTCGAGCAGGTCGAGCTTCAGGCGTACGCCTTCGGGAAGAGACCGCTTCCCGCCTCCGACCATGATGGGTGAGACGAACAGATGACACTCGTCGACCAACCCGGCCTTGAACGCATGAGCGGCGAGTTCGGGGCCCGAGACGGCGAGATCCCGGGTGGCCGCCTGCCTTAGCTGCCGGACCGCTTCGGGATCGAAGTCCCGCTCGATCCGCGTCCTGGCGGTGGAGACCTGCTCGAGCGTCCTGGAGTACACCACCTTGTCGGCGGCCTGCCAGAGTTCGGCGAAGTCCCGCATGAGCGGCGACTGTTCGGCGAGCGTGGGGTCGGTCTCCCAGCCGGCCATGGTCTCGTACATCCGGCGCCCGTAGAGATAGGTGCCGAGCGGCCCCTCATGCTCGTTGATGAAGGCGTGTACCTCCTCGTCGGGCATGCTCCAGTCGAACCTGCCGTCCTCGTCCTCGATGTAGCCGTCGAGCGACATGATCGACGTGTAGATCAGCTTGGCCATGACGCGACCCCTCTCTCGGGTGCCGATTCTGTCCGTACGGTGACTTGCTCGTACGGCGTCTATCGCGGCGCGACGTAGCTGGCCAGCATGTCGGCCAGTTCCTTCGGGCGGCTGAGCGCGACGCAGTGGCCGGCGGCGATCTCGTCGGGGGTGATGCCGAGTCGCTGGGCGGCGTGCCGGCGAAGGAACTCCGGCGGGAAGAAGCGATCCTCGGTGCACAGGACGAATCTCGTCGGTACGTCCGGCCATGAGTCCAGCGGCCACGGCGCATCGCCAGGAGTCGTCGACTGCCGGCGTTCCCTGGACAACGCCTCCTCCGCCAGGTGATGCGGTACGTCGTGGTAGAAGCTGACGAACGGGTCCTTGTGACCAGTCCTGCCAGCGTCGCGCGCCGCCTGCTCCCGCACCGCCGGCCCGCACCCCGTGTTGCCCCACCAGTCGCGCGGTGGCTCGCCGGGGGCGGGGATCATCGCAGCCACCAGGACCAGCACCTCGACCGGAAGCCGATCGGCGACCAGCGGTGCGGTGAACCCGCCGGCCGACTGCGCGACCAGGACCAGATCCCTCCGGTCCCCGACGGCCGCGACCACTGCGTCGGCGTACTCCTCGAGACCTGCCGCGTCGTCGTCGATCGGCAGGTCGGGAGCAACGACGTCGTGTCCCCGCGCGCGCAGCTCAGGCTCGAGCAGGTGCCAGTACCAGCCGGTGTCACCGGCGCCATGGATGAGTACGAACGTGGCCATGTCAGCGAACCTCCTGGCCGCTCGACCTGTTGGCTTCCGGAGACCGCTTGCACTTCGCAAGCAGTTGCGATGCTAGATAAACTGCTCTCGAAATGCAACCAGTCGGGTGGAGGCTCCGAATGACCGAGGCGCACCGGTCGGGATGCCCCATCAACCTGTCGCTCGAGATCTTCGGCGACAAGTGGAGCTTGCTCATCCTTCGCGACATGATCTTCGGCGGCCGCCGACACTTCCGCGAACTCCTGAACGGATCGCAGGAGAAGATCGCCTCCAACATCCTCGCCAACCGGCTGAAGCGGCTGGTCGAGGAAGGCATGCTCACCAAGCGCGACGACCCCACCCACAAGCAGAAGGCGATCTACAGCCTCACCGAACCCGCGATCGAACTCGTACCGATCATGGCGGCGCTCGGCGCCTGGGGAAGCAAATGGCTGCCGGTCAGCGAGGAGCTGTCCGTGCGGGCACGCTTGTTGGACGAAGGCGGCTCCGAACTGTGGGACCGGTTCATGGCCGAACTCCGCGAGGAGCACCTGGACAGCCCGGTTGGCAGCCCGGAGCGTCCCGGCGGCACTCCGCCTGGCAAGACCGTTCGCCAGCACCTGCAGGAGGCCTACCTCGCGGTCGTCGCCAGCACTGAGGCGTCCTGATCCGTAACGGTTCGCCGTGCACCCTCGATCAGCTGAGCCGATCAGCCGACCGTTCCGCCGAGCCAGTAGCTGAGCCGATCAGCCGACCGTTCCAGCCGAGCCAGCAGCTGAGCCGATCAGCCGACCGTTCCATGATCATGAAGGAAAAGCGACGTAGACACCGACAAAACGTTCATGATCACGATCATGATCACGGGAGAGGGCGCGGGCGGCGCGGTTCAGTCGGTCGACGCGGCGGCGTCCTGGTCTTCCCGGGGAGCAAGGGTTCCGCGGCGTACGGACTCCAGCAGCAGTTGCGCCACGTCGATCACCTCGACGTTGTCCCCCGCCGTACCGTCCGACTGCTTCTGCGTCAGCCCGTCACCCAGCATCACCGAACAGAAAGGGCAGCCGGTCGCGATGCGTTCGGCACCGGTGTCGACCGCTTCGGTCGTACGGGCGAGGTTGACCCGGGTGCCGATGTTCTCCTCCATCCACATCCGCGCACCGCCCGCACCACAGCAGAACGACCGACTCCCGCTGCGCGGCATCTCGCGGACCTCCACCCCGGGCAGGGCGCCGAGGAGTTCACGCGGTGGTTCGTACACCTGGTTGTGCCGGCCGAGGTAACACGGATCGTGGTACGTGATCGGCTGGGACGCCGAGCCGCTGCCCGCGCCGGCCTCAGGCGCGACCGGCGTCAGCCGTCCCTCCCGCACAAGCCGGTTCAGCAGCTGCGTGTGGTGCACGACCTCCAGTTCCAGACCAAGCTGGCGATACTCGTTCTTGATCGCGTTGAAGCAGTGCGCACATGTCACGACCGCTTTCGTCGCGCCGGCTTCGCGGAGCGTCTCGACATTCTGCTGCGCAAGCATCTGGTAGACGAACTCGTTGCCCGACCGGCGCGCCGGATCGCCCGTGCACGTCTCCGCCTCGCCCAGCACCGCGAACGACACGCCCGCCGTGTGCAACAGCTCGGCCACCGCGCGCGTGGTCCGCTTCGCGCGATCGTCGTACGCACCCGCGCACCCGACCCAGAACAGATACTCCACCTCGCCGAGGTCGTCCACCCCGCCACCCAGCACGGGCACCTCGAAAGGCAGCCCCTTCGTCCAGTCAAGACGCGCCGACGGCGGCATGTTCCACGGGTTCCCCTTGCTCTCCAGGCCGCGGAAGAGTTGGTTGAGCTCGCTCGGAAACTCCGACTCCACCAGTACCTGATGACGGCGCATGTCGGCGATGTGGTCGACGTGTTCGATGTCAACGGGGCATTGCTCCACGCAGGCACCGCACGTGGTGCACGACCACAACACGTCGGAGTCGATGACGAAACCCTCGTCGACCGGACCGACCAGGCCGCGGTCGGCCTCAGCCTTCACAGCATCGGGCAGCGCCGCCCGCGCCTCCTCCGAGGCCTGCAGGAAGGGCGCCTTCGCGTACGCATGATTGCGCAGATCCATCACGAAACCCTTGGGCGACAAGGGCTTTCCGGTGTTCCATGCCGGGCACACCGACTGGCAGCGCCCGCACTCGGTGCACGTCGTGAAGTCGAGGAGCCCTTTCCAGGTGAAGTTCTCGACCGCGCCGGCACCGAAGATGTCGTCCTCGCCGGGATCCTCGAAGTCGATCGGCTTCCCCGCCGAGTGCATCACCGGCAACGCACCGAGGGCATCCCGTCCGTCGGCGTTCCGTTTGAACCAGACGTTGAAGAACCCAGTGAACCGGTGCCACGCCACCCCCATCGTCGGGTTCACCGCGATCACGATGAACCACGCCATCGACACCGCGATCTTGACGGTCGCGACGGCGATGATCGCGGTGGCCAGCGCGGCCGGGCTCAGGCCCGCGAAAGCAATGGCCAGCGGATAGCTCACCACGTGATGCAGCGACCAGCCGCCACCCGCGAGCGCTCCCTCGAGGCCGCGCAACACCAGGATGCACGCGGCAATCGCGACGATCGTGTACTCGACGTAGTAGGCCTGCCAGAACGTCGATCCCGCGAACCTGCTGAGCCGCCCGAGCCGCCGCGGATGCGCCAGCTGGCGGACCACGATGAGGAAGGCGATGCCGAGAAGTGTCAGGAGGGCAACGAGTTCGGCGACGATTTCGTACGGCCACCAGTGTCCGATCAGCGGCAACGCCCAGTCGGCTCCCGCATAGATCTGGCCGTACGCAGTGACCAGGGTGAGGAACAGGAACCCAAACCCGACAAAGACGAACCAGTGGGCGGCCCCCACCAGCGACCACTTCCGCAGCCTCGTGTGGGTCAGCGTCTCGACCAGCATGGTCCGCCAGCGCTGTGCCGGTTCATTCGTACGACCGATCGCCGGCTGGCCGAGCCGGATCACGCCGACCATGCTGGCGACGGTTCGCGCGACGAGCGCGACCGCGACCAGGGTGAGCACCGTCGAGAACACGATCGCGGCGACTCGCATCGGGTCACTCCTCGCGGAAGATAGGCCAGGACAGCGCTGGTAACGCTGGTGTACCCGAGAGTAGGAGGTCCCGCCGTCTCCCGTCGTCGCCAGCCCGGCGTTTTCGCGATCCTCGCGGGAAATGACCACGCTGCCCATGCGGTCGGAGCCGTGACAGGGCGTCGACACCCCGCCTGGCGTCAGTACGCATACCCAGCGTGGTCACTTCCTCGCCGACCGAAAGGTGAGAAAGGCGGGACCCACTCCCTCACTGCCTCGCCTCACTACCTCGCGTGGTCCTTTCCCGTGCTGCCCGGTAGGTTCGACTGGCTGTTGCCGCTCCTGGGCGACCTTCGCGCAGACCGGTTTGTCCGTACGCACCGTTATGGTGGAGCCGGTGCACGTGATCCGGAGCCCACCCCGGCGCCGCGACCACGGTGGCTGTCAGGCACGGCGACCAGCGGCAGAGTGCGGACCGCCATTCCGCCCGTCGACCGAGGAGGGCCGACGTGATCGAGTTCGAGTCCGTCACCAAGCGCTACCCCGATGGGACCGTGGCGGTCGATGGCGTGGACCTGCGCGCCGAGTCAGGTGAGATCACCGTTCTGGTCGGACCCTCCGGCTGCGGCAAGACCACGTCCCTTCGGATGATCAACCGCATGGTGGAGCCGACCGGCGGCCGGATCCTCGTCGACGGCGCCGACAACACCGCCACTGACGCGGCCAAGCTCCGGCGCGGCATGGGCTACGTGATCCAGCACGCGGGGCTCTTCCCGCACCGTACGGTGATCGACAACATCGCGACCGTTCCCTACCTGCTGGGCTGGAACCGCGCGAAGGCCCGCGCCCGGGCCATGGAACTCCTCGACCGGGTGGGCCTCGACGCCCAGCTCGCCAAGCGCTACCCCGCGCAGCTCTCCGGCGGCCAGCAGCAGCGGGTCGGAGTCGCCCGCGCACTCGCCGCCGACCCGCCGGTCATGCTGATGGACGAACCGTTCAGCGCGGTGGACCCGGTCGTACGCGAAGGCCTGCAGGACGAGTTCCTCCGCCTCCAGAACGAGCTCGACAAGACCATCGTGTTCGTCACCCACGACATCGACGAGGCGATCAAGCTCGGCGACAAGGTGGCCGTCCTGCGGACCGGCGGCACGCTGGCGCAGTTCGCCGCGCCCAAGGAGCTGCTCTCGCGACCGGTCGACGAGTTCGTCGCGGGCTTCGTCGGCAAGGATCGGGGCTATCGCGCGCTGTCGTTCACGCCCGCCGACGGCATCACCTACGACCCCGAACCCGCCGTCGCGCTTGGGGCGAGTGCCGAGCAGGCCCGCGCCACGGCCCGCGACGGCTGGGTTCTCGTCGTCGACGACAGGCAACGCCCGCAAGGCTGGGTTGACGTCGGCCGGCTGACCAGTGAGGTGACGCCCGAACTCCTCCACCGCGGCGGCACGGTCGGCAGCGTCACCGGCTCGCTGCGCAGTGCCCTCGACGCCGCCCTGTCCTCACCGACAGGTCGCGGCGTGATGGCTGACGACGACGGGCGGTTGGTCGGCGCGGTCAGCACGGCGACCGTTCTGGCCCTCCTCGACCCGCCGACCTCCGATGCCGCCGGCGGCAACGGTGGTGGTACGACTGGCAACGGCAGGAGCAACGGAGGTTCCGGTCGCGGCGGGCACGACACCGGCTCCACGACAGGAGCCCCGCGGTGATCGAGTGGTTCACCAGCAACGCCGGTCAGGTGGGCGGCTATTTCGCCTGGCACGCCTGGCTGTCGGTGCTGCCTCTCCTTCTGGGGCTGGCGATCTCGATCCCGCTGGGCTGGCTCGCCCGGCGCCACCGCCACCTCTACCCGCCGATGATCGGCGTGACCGGCCTGCTCTACACCATCCCGTCGCTCGCGCTGTTCGTCGCGCTGCCCGTGATCCTGGGTACCAAGATCCTCGATCCGATCAACGTCGTCGCCGCGCTGACGGTCTACACCGTCGCTCTGCTCGTACGCACGGTCGCCGACGGCCTCGCCACCGTCCCTGACGACGTACTCCAGGCGGCGACCGCGATGGGCTACCGCCGGCTGCGGCGGCTGGCGAGCGTCGAACTGCCGGTCGCGGTGCCGGTGATCGGCGCCGGGCTTCGGGTCGCCGCGGTCTCCAACGTCAGCCTGGTCGCCGTCTCCGCGATCATCGGCACCCCTGAACTCGGACTGCTGTTCACCGACGGCTTCTCGCGGAACTTCATGGCGCCGCTCATCGTCGGCATTCTCGGCTGCGTCGTGCTCGCGTTGGCCCTGGACGGCATCATTCTCGGGCTGATCAGGGCACTGACCCCGTGGCAACGGGCAGGGAGCGCAGCATGATCGCGGAACTCGCTGCCTGGCTCTCCGACCCCGCTCACTGGAGCGGCCCAGAAGGCATCACGCAGCGGCTGATCGAGCACACGGGCTACTCCCTGCTCGCCCTGACGCTCGCCGCCCTCATCGGCATCCCGCTCGGCATGTACATCGGGCACACCGGTCGCGGCACCTTCATGGTCGCCGGGCTGGCCAACGCGCTTCGCGCGCTTCCGACGTTCGGGCTGCTGATTCTCGTCACCCTCCCGCTGATCAGTCGGCTGCCCGGTGACCTCGGATTCCTGGTGCCGAGCATCGCCGTGCTGGTCGTCCTCGCCGTTCCACCGATCCTCACGAGCACGTACGCCGGTGTGCAGGGCGTCGACCTCGCCGCCCGGGACGCGGCGTACGGCATGGGCATGACCGGCCACGAGGTGCTCGCGAAGGTCGAGGCGCCGTGCGCGCTGCCGCTGGTCTTCTCCGGCCTGCGCAGCGCGATGCTGCAGATCGTCGCCACGGCCACCATCGCGGCGTACGTCGGGCTGGGCGGGCTCGGCCAGTTCGTCATGGACGGGATCGCGATCCGCGACTATCCGCAGATGCTCGCGGGAGCGGTGCTGGTGGCGGCGCTCGCCGTCGTGGTCGAACTGGTGCTGGCGGCGGCGCAGTGGCTCGCGGTGCCGCGGGGGCTCCGCCGTCGCACGGCGCGGCGCCGAACGCAGGACGCAGGAAAGGTCGAGGCCGACCCGACCGAGCACGAACCCGTCGCGGCGTAGCGGCGGGACGCGGGGGCAGCCGGAGTTCCGTACGACACCCATCCGAGTCCATCCATCCATCCGATTGCGCAAGGTCCGTACCCGAACAGGAGACACCTGATGAAACCGACAAGGACGATCTTCGCGGCCCTCGCGGTCAGCGTCCTCGCACTCGCCGGGTGCGGTGGCGGCGGCGATCCGCTGGCGGAGGAGACGGCCGAGGCGCCCAACGGCTCCGATGCACCTGCCGACACGATCACCGTCGGCTCGGCCAACTTCCCCGAGGCGGTCCTGCTCGGCGAGATCTACGCCGGCGCCCTGGAAGCCAAGGACGTCAAGGTCGAGAAGAAGCTCAACATCGGCGCCCGCGAGGCCTACATCAAGGGCCTCGAGGACGGTTCGATCGACCTCGTGCCGGAATACACCGGCGTGCTGCTGCAGTACTTCGACGAGGAGGCGACGGCCGCCAAGCCGGACGAGGTCTACACGGCCCTGCAGTCTGCCGTGCCGAGTGACCTGACCGTCCTGGAGAAGTCGTCCGCGGAGGACAAGGACGCGGTGGTCGTCACACAGGAGACTGCCGACAAGTACAAGCTGAAGTCCATCGGCGACCTTGCGCCGCACTCCAAGGACCTGGTGCTCGGCGGACCGCCGGAGTGGAAGACCAGGCCGACCGGCGTGTCCGGGCTGAAGGAGGTCTACGACGTGGAGTTCAAGTCGTTCACATCTCTCGACGTCGCGGGCCCGCTCACGATCGCCGCGCTCAAGGGCGGACGCGTCGACGCCGGCAACCTGTTCACCACCCAGTCCGCGATCGCGCAGAACGACTTCGTGGTCCTCGACGACCCGAAGCTGCTCTTCACCGCACAGAACGTCGTGCCGTTGATCGTCAAGGACAAGGCGTCCGACACGGTGACGGAGGCGCTGAACGGCGTATCGGCCAATCTCGACACGCCGACGCTGCGCGACCTCGTAGCGAAGGTCGAGGTGGACAAGCAGAACCCCGCCGCCGTTGCCGAGGAGTGGCTCACCCAGAACGGCCTCTCGTAGGCGGCACGCTCCGGGAGGTCTTCGCCCGGGCGGGGCCGGCGGTAAACGACCACGCTGCCCACCAGTGCCGGCGGTAAGTGACCACGCTGCCCATGCCTTTGGTCGTTGGACAGGTACCGACACCTGTTCCGGCTTCCACAGGCATGGGCAGCGTGGTCATTTGCGGTTCTGCCCCGCCCCGCACTGCCCTGCCCCGCACCGCTCGGTTCCCGCTTGGGGCCCGCTCACCGGTGCCGCGCTCACCCAGTGCCGCGCTCACCGGCGCCGCACTCACCCGCCGGCGCGCTCACCGAGTGTCCCTCTCACCCGCCGGCGAGCTCGCTGGGTGCCGCTCTCACCCGGAGCCGTACGACACCGCGACGTCGCTCGCTTCGCGGAGCTGAGCGATCCGACCCGCCTCGCCGTCGATGGCCGCCCGCACCTTCGCCGACAGCTTCCCGAACGCCTCGACCGTCACCGTCAACCTCTTCTTGCCCGTACCCCGGACCCGCCACGTCCCGGCAACCTCGCCGTCCACCAGCAGGGCCCCGGGGTTGCCGAGGATCTTCCACAACGCCTTCTGCTGCCCAGGATCCGGCACGAGCAGGTCCCGATCGCGCGACTGCAGGAACGGATCGAGCGCCGGCAACAGTCGGACGAAGGCGGCCCGCGAAGCCTTGCGCAGCAAGGGCAGCTGCTCCTCCGGAAGCCAGGACCGGCGCCCCTCGACGCTCACCTCGGCGAGGCCGTCGGGCCAGACCGTGCGGACCTTCGCCTGTGTCGTACCCAGGTAGCTCGCCGCCTCCGCCGCGGACGCCGGACCGTGCAGTCGCAGGTACGTACGTACGACATCCACCGTCCCAGCGGCCTTGGTCGGCACGCGCGAGCGCCCCTCCAGCGGTACCAACGTCAACGGAGCCCGGTCGGGTACGTGCCGCACCCCCGCCGGCAGCCCGACCAGCTGGAAGATCGACCCGTAGACATGCGTCGATGCGCATGACCGGCAGGCGTAGGCGTACGCGTCCGGCAGGGCCGCCGTCACCCCGGCGCTCACCTCGCCCTTCGGCAGGGCCTTGGTGACGACGGCACGCATCGCCTTCGCGGCGGCCGTGAACGCCTCCAGCCCGGAGATGCCCGCCTGCGCCATCGGCTTCCGGGCGGACGCGAGCCGGGTCATCGCGTCAGCGTCGTCGAGCGGCCAGAGGGCGGCGGTGAGCGCCGGCAGGTCCGTACGCCGATGCAGGTGAGGGGCGCCGCGGAACGACCACAGCAGGGCGTACGTCGTCTCGTCGCTCACCGGGTCGCCAGCAGCGGCCGTGGGTACGAACGGCAGCCGGGCGGTGAGCGCCAGCCGGGCCGTGCCGAACTGCGAGTCCTGGATGCCCAGGTCGAGCACCCCGAGGTCGCGCGGATCCTTGACGTCCCGGGCGAGTCCGTGCGCCGCGACGCGGTACGCCAGCACCTGCCGGCGGTCAACCGTCAGCACCATCGTGACCTCACTCCTCGAGCGGCGTGTCGCGGAACCCACCGAACATCGTCAGCGCATCAAGGTACGGCTCCGGATCGTCGCCGGACCAGTCGAGTTCCCGTGTCTGTGACCGGCTCCGCCGCCCGCCGACGATCCTCAGCAGGTCGAACGCCGACACCGTGAGGGTGGCACCGGGCTCGCCGACGCCGACCAGCCGGGGCTCACCGTCGAGCACCAGCCGCACCGCCGGGCGGCTCGCCTCCCGCGCCTTACGCTCGATCTCCTGCAACGGGCGGACGAGAGCCTCCAGGAGAGCCTCGGCGTCGGGGACGCGGGACGCGCCGACCGCCTGCCGGACGTCCTGCTCGTGCGAGATGACCTCCGCGACGAGAACGCCACCCATCGGGCCGGCGAGGGTCTCGTCCGCGGTCGCCCGGTTCCGCTCCCATTCGGCGAGCGAGTCATCGATGGACTGGTGCCGGCGTTCGCGGACGGTACGTTCGCCGAAGTCGTCTCCCTCGTCGACCGCGAACCTGCCGGCGAGGAAGTCGCCGAGGCACCCGGCGAGGTGCGCCACCAGGTCGCCGATCGTCCAACCCGGGCATGCGCCGACGGGGGTGGTGGGGTCAGCGTCTCGCACGAGGCCGGCGATCCGTGCGCGGCTGGCGTCGTACTGTGCGGCATTGTCCGTCGTCATCGCCTTCTCCTCGGCTCGGATCGACCCTCGCCGGCGGGGAGAGCCTCCCTCGACCGTGTCATCAGAGCGGATGTCATCAGGGCCGGTGTCATCCGGCGAAGGTGTACGCAAACGTGTAGGGCGTGCTCTGATCGCCATGGGTACTGGTGAAGCCGCCCACGCCGGAAATGCCGGCAAGCTCTCCGGTGCCGGAGTCGGTGACCACGGTCCACCGGCCGCCGACATTCGCGCCGTCGAACTCGCCGACGTGCCGAAGGACGAAGGTTCCCGTGCGGCCGGCGACGGTCCCGGTCACCTGCTCATAGCCGGCGTAGGTCCCGGAACCCCAGCCCTCACCCTGGCCGGAGTAATACATCACGTAGTCGGACTCGCTGGTGCCCTCGATGACGCCCTCGAACGTGCTGGTCGTGTACGCATGGGCCAGGCGCGGCCCGGACCTTGCCTCGTCGGGCTGCTTCTCCTCCCAGCTGGTGGTGGTGAACCTGCCGGTACCGCTCGGCTGCGTCGTCATGGTGCGTACTCCGTTCCTCGTCATCTGTCTGCTGGTCCCGTCGGGCCGCCGGCACGTGGGAGGTGCGGGCCCGCGGGTTAGGCTCACTCTGGCCGGTATACCTGTCAGTTCTTGTCAGATACCAGGGACGAAACTGTGGTTGATCCGGCGGTCAGGCACCCGGTCAGCGGCCAGCCAGGCGGTCGGGGTTCAGCCAGGCGGTCAGGGTTCAGCCAAGCCGTCGGGGTTCAGCCAAGCCGTCGGGGTTCAGGCGGCAATGCTTCGGCCGGCGAGCCGGGCAGCGGTCAGACAGAGGGTCGCCCCGTCAGACAGAAGTCAACGTCACCGGCGATCTGATCCGGAGGGAGCAACGCGATGAGAGCGAGCCGGTTACTCTCCGTCCTGCTGCTGCTCCAGGGTCGCGGGCGGATGACGGCGCGTGAGCTGGCGAGCGAGCTGGATGTGTCCGTCCGTACCGTCTACCGGGACGTCGAGTCCCTGTCCGCCGCGGGCGTCCCGGTGTACGCCGACCGCGGTCCGGCTGGCGGCTACCAACTGCTCGACGGCTACCGCACCCGGCTGACCGGACTCACGGGTGACGAGGCGGAGTCGCTGTTCGTGGCGGGGATCCCGGAACCGGCCGCCGCGGAACTCGGCCTCGGCAGCGTCCTGGCGGCGGCCCAGCTCAAGATCATGGCCGCCCTGCCGCCGGAGCTGCGGACTCGGGCGGGTCGGATCCGCGAGCGGGTGCATCTCGACGCACCCGGATGGTTCCACGAGGTGGAGCGCCCCCGGCACCTCACCGGTGTGGCCGACGCGGTGTGGAACCAGCGGGTGATCGAGATCCGGTACGTACGCGCCGGATCGGCGCGCAGGGAGGTGACCCGCACCCTCGAGCCGCATGGTCTGGTCCTCAAGACCGGCGTGTGGTACCTCGCGGCCCGGCCCCACACCGCGCCGCTGGAGGAGGGGACTTCTCATCCAAACGCACCGGCTCAGGGCGCCCCCGATCCAAACCCACCGGCGCAGGGCGCCCCCGACCCGAACCCATCGGCGCAGGGGACCCCTCACGCGAACCTACTGGCGCAGGGGACCCCTCACGCAACGGGGCAGCCCGACCCGCCCGCTCGTGCCGCCGCGGGCATGCGTACGTACCGGATCTCGCGGATCGTTGCGCTCACCACCCGCGACGAGCACTTCGCGCGGGTCGACGACTTCGACCTGGCCGCGTACTGGCAGGACTGGTCGGACCAGTACCGCGAGCGGCTCTACCGAGGCGAGGCGGTCGTCCGGTTCTCGGAGCGTGGCCTGTTCCTGCTCGGCTACTACCTGGGCCCGGTGGCGGCACGGGCGGCACGGGCGAATGCCGGACCGCCCGACGCCGAGGGATGGGTACGCACGGTGATCCCGATCGAGTCGCTCACCCACGCGCGACATGAGCTGCTGCAGTTCGGCGTCGACGCCGAGGTCCTCGAGCCAGTCGAGCTGCGTACCCTCCTCGCCGAAACCGCCCAAGCAGTCGCCCGCCTCTACGCCTGATCCGGTACCCGACCCGCCGGCAGCCGAGGGGGTGGCGGGGAGCTGGAGGTTGTCAGTGAACTGACAACCCGCGCCACGGGACACCTGTTGCGCAACGGGGCGGTGCGCGCGATGCGGGAACCGCTAGCGCCGCAGACCGCGACCCAGGCGATCGACGGCCTCGGCCAAGACCTCGTCCCGCTTGCAGAACGCCCACCGCACCAGGGGACGGCCGGCGGACTTGTCGTCGTAGAACACCTCGTGCGGGATCGCCACCACCCCGCACCGCTCGGGCAACATCCGGCAGAACTCGACACCGTCGTCGTACCCGAGCGACCGTACGTCGGTGGTCACGAAGTATGTGCCCTGCGGTACGAACACCTCGAACCCCACGTCGGCCAGCCCAGCGCAGAGCAGGTTTCGCTTTGCCTGCAAGGAGTCTCGCAGTTCGACATAGTACGAATCGTCCAGCGCCAAGGCCGTCGCCACCGCCGGCTGGAACGGCCCACCCGACACGTAGGTGAGGAACTGTTTCGCCGTCTTGACCGCATCCACCAGCTCGGGCGTCGCGCACACCCAACCGATCTTCCATCCGGTGACGGCGAACGTCTTGCCCGCACTGGAGATCGTGACCGTCCGCTCGCGCATGCCAGGGTACGAAGCGAGCGGGACATGCGGAGCACCGTCGTACGCCAGATGTTCGTAGACCTCGTCGGTGATCACCAGCAGGTCGCGCTCACACGCCAGGGCCGCCACCGCGGAGAGCTCGTCCGGCGTGAGCACCGTGCCGGTCGGGTTGTGCGGCGTGTTGACCAGCAGCACCTTGGTCCGCGGGCCGACGGCCGCCCGCAGGGCGTCCAGGTCGAGCCGGAACTCCGGCGGCCGCAGCGTCACCGGCACCCGCTGCCCGCCGGCCATCGCGATGCAGGCGGCGTAGGAGTCGTAGTACGGCTCCATCGCGACGACCTCGTCACCCGGTTCGACGAGCGCGAGCAGCGCGGCCGCGATCGCCTCGGTCGCCCCGGCGGTGATGAGTACCTCGGTGTCCGGGTCGTACGACAGGTCGTAGAAACGCTTCTGGTGATCGGTGACCGCCGTCCGGAGTGCGGGAATGCCGATGCCCGGCGGGTACTGGTTGTGCTGGCCCGACCGGATCGCCCCGACCGCCGCCTCCAGCATCGACGAGGGCCCGTCGGTGTCGGGGAACCCCTGGCCGAGATTGATCGCGCCGGTACGTACGGCAAGAGCGGACATCTCAGCGAATATCGTCGTACCGAGGCCGTGCAGCCGGGCAGCCATGCGTGGATGGGTCACGTTCGCTCAGCCTAGGCTGTGTACGTAGCGGACGCGGTGCCGCGGCCGGGGCCGACCAGCGCCGGGCGGTCGGCGCGTCCGAGGTTGGCCGCCGCCGCACCTACCCGATGATGGCAAGGTTGCCCTGCACAGTGAGTGGATCAAGGGTGGATCGAGACCGGCGCGGACGTACGGCGGCGGAGCACATGCCCAGGAGGACATCATGAGCGAGTGGAGCGAGCGCCCACGTGAGCGCGGCGCCCACCGGGCCTCATGCGGGTTCGCGGTGAAGCGAGGACGCGCATGAGTGAGTCGAAGCCACCGGAGGAGCAGCCGGAGCGCCGGGATCCGACGCCCCCGCCGCCGATGCCGTCCTGGCCGGTCAGCGAGAAGGATGCCGCGGCCAGTCCCGTCACCAAGCCGCGGGAGATCAGGATCGCCGTCATCCTGATGTACGTCGGTGCCGCGCTGTCCGTCGCCTCGCTCCTGTCGCTGTTCAGCTCAGGGACGCGACAGCAGATCCGCAGCGAGGCGGAGAAGGCGGTCGAACGGCAGAAGGGCACGCCCGAACAGGCCGAGGCGCTGGCCAACAACACGTTCACGTTCATCATCGTGCTCGGCATCATCATGATCGCGCTCTGGATCTTCCTCGCGCTGATGAACGACCGGGGCAAGAACTGGGCCCGCCTGACCGCCAGCATCCTCGCCGTGGCCAACGTGTTCTTCAACCTGCAGGGGCTGTCCTTCGTCGGCTTGGCGCTGGTCGTCGTCGGTATCGCGGCCGTCGTCCTGCTCTGGCTGCCGGCGTCCCGACCATGGTTCGACGGGTCCCGGAAGGTATCGGCGTAGACGGTCAGGCGGTGCCGGTGAGTCGACCGGACAACCCGCAGGGCAGGCGGCTCCTCCTGGAATTGGCCATCTAGGCTGCCTCCTCATGCCGACCGCCCTGATCACCGGACCTACCTCAGGTATCGGCCGAGCCTACGCAGAGGCCCTCGCCCGCCGCGGCTACGACCTCGTGCTGGTGGCTCGCGACGTCGCCCGGCTCGGCTCCGTCGCCGAGACGCTCAGCACCGCACACGGGATCAGCTGCGAGATCCTGCCCGCCGACCTCGCCGACGCCGCTGCTCTGCGTACGGTCGAGGAGCGCCTGTCCGTTGGCGAGCCCGCCATCGACCTGCTCGTCAACAATGCCGGCTTCACCCTCGCCAGCACCATCGTCGCCGGCCCGGTCGAGGACGAGGAGCGGCTGCTCGACGTCCACGTCCGGGCCGTGCTGCGGCTCACGATGGCGGCCCTCCCGGGAATGGTCGAGCGGCGGACCGGCGCGGTGGTCAACATCTCCAGCATCGCCAGCTTCGTGCCGTACGGCACGTACGGCGCGGTGAAAGCGTGGGTGACGAGCTTCAGTGAAGGGCTCGCGGCTGAGCTCATCGGCACCGGCGTCCGGGTGCTTGCCGTGTGTCCGGGCTACGTCCGTACGGAGTTCCATGACCGCTCCGGCGTGCGGGTGCACGGCCTGCCCGGCTGGATGTGGCTCCAGCCGGAGGAGATCGTGGAGCCGACGCTGCGGCATCTTGAGGCCGGGCGTACGTCCCCGGTGCTGATCCCGACGCTGCGCTACCGGGTGCTGGCGACGGCGAGCCGCCACAGCCCGCGTGTCCTGGTACGCCGGTTCGCTCGTGCATTGCGGATGCGCCGCCGGTAGAACCGCCCGGTGGGTGCCGCAGGTGGGATGCGGCGGGCGGAGGCGGCGGGAACCCGCACGGGAACGCCGCCCGTACGAACCACAGAGGCGCGCGACGCGTAGGGGCCTGTAAGAGATGGGTGGCGCGAACCGTCCGGCAAGGTCGGGCGCGAAGACCGCCAGGGCGTACTGCGGGAACGGGAAGCGCCACCTGGGTCGTTCCACCCATGATCATGAAAGGTAACGGGCCTATGGAGCCACGAATCCTTCATGATCACGAACATGATCATGGGGCAGGCGCGAGTGGGAGCGGGGCTGGGCGTGATGGGCGAACGCAAGCGGGACGCCCCGCAAGATCGGCCGCCGGCTTTCAGACAAACCCATTACGCACCACCCAGGCAGGACCAGTACGACGCCGCAGGGCCGAACGCCGTCACACAGCAACACCAAGTCGCACCGCAACACCAGGTCGCACCGCAACACCAGGTCTCACGGCAACACCAGGTCGCACCGCAACGCCAGGTCGCGCGGGAATACCGGGGCGAGGGCGCGAGCCAGTATGAGGGTCGAGCCATCTGGCAGGACCGGCGGAGCAGTGCGACCCGGCAGGGCCGGCGCGGGGCCGCGCTCGCGATCGTTCTCGCAGTCCTCACCGGGATCGTCGCTTTCGCCTGGGCCGCTGATCGTTGGTTCGGTGTGAGTGGCGCCTTCGGGCCGATCCCCGGTCTGAGCGTCGACGAGCCGGGGCCCCGACCGGGTTTCGCCCTCCCGTTCGCCTGCGGCCAGCGGTGGCGGCTCAGTACATATCGCGGGCACAATCCCGACGACGCGAAGATCGACATGTTCCGCATGGACGGGGCCACCCAGGGCGCCGTTGTCCGCGCCTCCGCCTCCGGCGAGGTGCGCCAGCTGGTCCGCCCGGGCGGAGTGAAGATCGACCACGGCGGCCGGTGGTACACGCTGTACCTGCACATGGACGACATCTCCGTCAGCCCCGGCGACGAGGTGAGCCGGGGGCAGCCGATCGGGCGAGTGGGTGCGGTGGGCACGCAGGCCGCACACCTGCACTACGAACAACTCTTCGACGAGAACGGCGACGGCAACGCGCGTCCGCCCGAGATCGTCCCGCCCGTCATCCAGGGCGCGGCTCGCCGACTCTCACCCGACGGACCGTTCCCGCTCGTACGCAGCACGAACGGCTGCTGACCACGCGGGCCATCACCGGTCTCGCAGCGCCTCGATGCGCCGTTCCACGCCCGGCACAGCTGCACTCGCACCACTCCCGGACGCCGCCGCGCCGCTCACCTGGCTCGCTCTGCGACGCCGGGCGACCATGATCATGCGCGGGAAGTCGGGGCGTTCTGCGGCAGAAAACACGCGAGACGCCGCGCATGATCATGGACGAGGCCCCTCGGCCCTCTAAGCTTCCTGGTCGTGTCCACTGCGTCCCGCCCCCACGCTTCCGAAGCCGTCCCTCACCACCCCGGCCCCGGGTCCGGTCCTGGTACCGACCCTGACCAGCGCGCACCCGGCTCAGATCCCGACGGTGACCGCGACCGGCTCCTCGTACTGATCAAGGCCCGCGCGATCGTCCACGAGCGGGTGGTCCTGTCCTCCGGTCGTACTGCCGACTACTACGTCGACCTCCGCCGGATCACCCTTGACGGCGCCGCCGCCCCGCTCGTCGGCCGGCAGATGCGCCACCTCACCGACGGCCTCGACTACGACGCGGTAGGGGGCCTCACCCTGGGCGCGGACCCGGTGGCCACCGCCATGCTGCACGCCGCCGCAGCCGAGGACCGTCGGCTCGACGCGTTCGTCGTACGCAAGTCCGAGAAGCAGCACGGCCTTCAGCGCCGGATCGAAGGCCCCGACGTCGCCGGGCGGCGCGTCCTCGCGGTCGAGGACACGTCCACGACCGGCAACTCCGTCCTCACCGCCGTCGAGGCACTCCGAGAGGCCGGCGCCGAGGTGGTCGCGGTCGCCGTCATCGTCGACCGCGACACCGGCGCGCGCCAGCGGGTCGAGGAGGCCGGACTCGAGTACCGGTACCTCTATGGCCTCACCGACCTCGGCCTGGCCACCGACCGACGCTGACCACCCGCCAGCACCGACCGGCCCACCAGCACTCACCGGGCCCACCAGCACTGACCGGCTCACGAGCGCGGATCGGCGATCGCCGGAACCGCAACGGGAGGCCCGCATGCAGATCGAGTCCGCCCTCATCGTCGTGCTGTTCGCCGCCGTTGCCGGCATCTTCTGGTACCTGCGCTGGAAGGCCGACCAGGAGCGCATGAGGGCCATGCAGAAGCTCGCCGCCGACCACGGCTGGACCTGGTACGAAGAGGACTCGCGGTTCGTCCGCGACGACAGCGGCACGCCGTTCGGACAGGGCCGGTCGCGACGCGCGGAGAACGTCCTTGTCGGCACCCATCGTGGCCGGCAGATCGTGGCGTACGACTACGAGTACAAAACCGACTCAGGCAGCGGCAACAACCGGAGCACCAAGACCCACGACTACGCCATCTGGCTGGTGACGCTGCCGCACCGGCTCCCCGACCTCGAGGTACGGCCGGAAGGCATCTTCGGCGGCCGCGTCGCCGGCGCGCTCGGGTTCGGCGACCTGGAGCTGGAGAGTGAGGCATTCAACCAGGCGTACCGGGTCGACTGCGACGACAAGCGCTACGGCACGGCCATGCTCCACCCCAGGATGATGGAGCTGCTGCTCACCGCCGCCGCGTCAGGCGCGGTCAGCTGGCGGATCGAGAGCGACGTCCTGGTCTGCTGGGAGCAGGATCGCGCCGATCCGGCGTCGATCGTGGCGCGCCTCGACCTGCTCGCCGACATCATCGAGCTGGTGCCCTCCTTCGCGTGGAAGGACTTCGGCTCCACCTGACCGGGCGCGGATCCCTGGGGCCGCGGGTCGGCAGGGGTGATGGCCTCGGGCGAGTGTGGGGGGCGGCGCTCGAAGCCGGACGGGCGAGGTCGACGCTCCATGGGAATGGACGGAACACAGCGTGACCGCACCACTGCCCGTACGCCACAGAACGTCCGCCAGCGGGCACTAGTATCCGCAGGTGCCAGCCAGTCGAGCAGCAGAGGATTCCTCGTGATCTGGATCATCGTCGCCGTCGCCGTGGTCGGGTTGCTCGTGATCAGCGGCATCGTTTCGTACAACCGCTTCATCAGCCAACGCAACCTCGTCCAGGAGTCGTGGCGACAGGTCGACGTCGAGCTGCACCGGCGCTACGACCTCGTTCCCAACCTCGTCGAGACCGTGAAGGCCTACGCCGCCCACGAGCGAGCGATCTTCGAGGAGGTGGCCCGGCTCCGCAATGCCGCCGTCGCCGGGGATGCCGGTCTCGTCGACAGGGCCCAACAGGAGTCGGCGCTGTCGGGCGCGTTGCGCCAACTGTTCGCCGTGGTCGAGAACTATCCGGTGCTCAAGGCCGACCAGAACTTCCTCGGCCTCCAGCAGCAGCTCGCCGAAACCGAGGACCGCATCGCGGCCGGCCGGCGGTTCTACAACGCCAACGTGCGGGGCTACAACACCCGGGTCGAGGCATTCCCGTCCAACCTCGTCGCGGCGCAGTTCCGGTTCGCGAAGGCGGAGTACTTCGAGGTCGAGGAGGCACAGGTCCGAGCGGCACCCGCGATCGACTTCGGCGGCTCCACCGCGTCCGGGGGTGCGGCGGGGTCTGGCCAGACGGCCGTCCCCGGAGCGCCGGGAACGACGCCGCCCCAGATGGGCCCGGGTCCCGGCTCCGGCGCCACGCCAGGAAGCCAGCCCACGTAGCCCCGCGGCCAACTCTCATCACGCACAGAGGCGTACGGAAGCCAACCGCACCGACGAAACCCTCAGCGGCGGTCGTGGAGCGAGGATGCCGGAGCCTCGCCGCTCTCCGATTTCGCGTTCTCTCGCCGGTTGTGGCTCCACGCCCGGAGGAACTCGACCCCGATCGGGATCACCGACACGAAGACGATCAGGATCAGCATCGCCTCGATGTTGTCCCGTACGAACGCGATCTGGCCCAGGAAGTACCCGAGCACCGTCACCCCGGCCCCCCACAGGATCCCGCCCACCGTGGTGTAGATGGCGTACCGACGGAAGTCCATCCGGCCCACGCCGGCAATGACGGTGATGAAGGTCCGCACGATGGGAACGAATCGCGCCAACACGATCGCCCGGGCGCCGTAGCGCTCGAAGAACGCGTGCGTCTTGTCGACGTACTCCCTCTTGAACAGTCGCGAGTCGGGCCGGTTGAAGATCGCCGGCCCCGCGCGGTAGCCGATGCCGTAGCCGACCAGGTTGCCGGCGCAGGCGGAGATGACGATCAGGACGCACACCAGCCACAACGGTGCATCGATCGAGCCGGTGGCGACCAGCAGGCCCGCCGTGAAGAGCAGGGAGTCACCGGGAAGGAAGAAGCCGATCAGCAGTCCGCACTCGGCGAACACGATGATCAGGACGCCGATCAGGGCGTAGGGCCCCAGCGAGTCGAGGATGTGTTGGGCATCGAGCCAGTCAGGGAGCAGGGCGAGATTCGTCGTCGACACCTGGCGAGCCTATCGGTGGCGCCTGTCCGGAGCTGCCCGCTCGGGGCATCTCGCCGCGTCGCGGCAGCCCTGGTCCAGGATGGGCAGGTGAGCTGTGAACATGACCCCGCTGCCGACGGCGGAGGACCGGCGGAGGCCCGTTCCATGATCATGAAGCCGGGCGGGGCCATGGAGCCTCCCAGCCTTCATGATCACGATCATGATCACGGGGCTCAGGCGGTTGTGGAGGACGACCTCCGCCTCGAGGTGGGTGTGGGACCGTGGCAGGGGGAGCGGCCGAGTGACCCGCGCTACGACCCCGACCTGCTCACCCATGGCGATCGGCGCAACGTCGTCGACCGGTACCGCTACTGGCGTCGGGAGGCCGTGGTCGCCGACCTCGACGCGCGCCGGAACGACTTCCACGTCGCGATCGAGAACTGGCAGCACGACCTCAACATCGGCTCGGTCGTACGTACGGCCAACGCATTCCTGGCGCGGGAAGTGCACATCGTGGGGCGGCGGCGGTGGAACCGCCGGGGAGCAATGGTGACCGATCGTTACCAGCATGTCCGCCACCACCCCGACCCGGCCACGCTGGCAGCCTGGGCGCACGAGCAGGACCTGAGCGTCCTGGGTGTCGACAACCTGCCGGGCGCTGTGCCGCTGGAGACGTACGACCTGCCGCGCGCCTCCATCCTGCTCTTCGGCCAGGAAGGCCCAGGTCTCTCGCCCGATGCCCGGGCTGCCTGCGACGCCGTACTCTCCATCGCGCAGTACGGCTCCACCCGGTCCATCAACGCCGGTGCCGCAGCGGCGATCGCGATGCACGCATGGATCCGGCGTCATGCGTTCGACCAGAAACCGTGATCATGATCGTGATCGTGAAGGTTTTCCGGCGTATGGGCGACTTTCCTTCATGATCATGGAAGACGGGAGAGGCCGACGCTAGATCTCGTCGAGCAGGTCGGCGACGGAGTCGACCACCCGCGAGGGGCGGTACGGAAAGCGCTCGATCTCCTCGCGCCGCGTCACCCCGCTGAGGACGAGCACGGTACGCAGGCCCGCCTCTACCCCCGAGATGACGTCGGTGTCCATCCGGTCACCGATCATCGCCGTCGTCTCCGAGTGCGCCTCGAGCCGGTTGAGCGCGCTGCGCATCATCAGCGGGTTGGGCTTGCCGACGAAGTACGGATCGGCACCGGTGGCCTTCGTCATGAGTGCCGCCACCGCGCCGCAGGCCGGCAGTACGCCGGCCGGTGACGGTCCCACCGGGTCGGGGTTGGTGGCGATGAACCGCGCTCCATCCTTGATCAGCCGAATGGCCGTCGTGATGGTCGAGAAACTGTAGGTCCGGGTCTCGCCGAGCACGACGTAGTCGGGGTTGCGATCGGTCAGCACGTAGCCGATCCCGTGCAGGGCGGTGGTGAGTCCCGCCTCGCCGATGACGAACGCCGTACCTCCCGGCGACTGGTCCTCGAGAAACCTCGCTGTCGCCAGCGCGGAGGTCCAGATCGCCTCTTCGGGAACGTCCAAACCAGCCGAGCGAAGCCGGGCGCGCAGATCGCGCGGGGTGTAGATGGAGTTGTTGGTGAGGACCAGAAACTTCTTGTCCGACTCCCGTAGCCGCCGGACGAACTCGGCGGCGCCGGGGACCGGTTGGCCCTCGTGGACGAGTACGCCGTCCATGTCGGCCAGCCAGCACTCGATCGCCCTGCGTTCCGACACCCGCCAACCTCCGTACCGTGGCCGCGCCGCGCAGTGTCAACTCGGCAACCACCGTGCCGCACAACGCCCAGGGCTGCCACCGTAGCCGTTCGCCTCGGCCGGCACCCTGGCGGCGCCGTTCGCCAGCGGCGGCGGCGCCAACCTCAGCGGCTGGCACGAGCGGATCCGCCTCCGAATTCGCTCGTGCCAGCCCACCGGGCCGGCGGACGTCCCCCGAGTGTCGACCAGGCGGGCCGGAAAGCTGACGCGGCAACCAACCTCGCGATCAGCGGTCACCCCCCTCCTGTGACCGCTGACCCGTGAGGTCGTGCCGGGTGCATTCCAGCGCCGTGGACGCCTGGCGCACATGTCCGCCGCTCTACCCGGGTACTGCGACCGTCGGTGGAACGCCAAGGGCGCAAGGGTGTTTCGGGCCGAGGAAAGCCCGCCTTGACACCCACCTCTGGACGCAGCCGGGTGGCTGTGGTTCACCGGCCCGCCGGGACGGACCGTTGCAGGGATGAGACTAACGCGCACAGTAGTCATATCGAAACCCAGGGTGTCCGAATTCTTCGACAGCACCCCGGCGGGCCCGCGAAGCCTCGATCGGCAGAGAACGCACCAGCGGCACGAATCACCACAATCGTGCAGACGATCGAGACGATCGTTCGCCGGCGTCGAATCCCACGCTTCCCGAACCCGTGTTGCGCCGAGTGCGTCGCCGGCCTGCTCATCACCGGTGCCAGCCGGACGAGGAGTCGGATGTCACCACCTCCGCCGGGCGTTCAAGGAAGGTCCCCGCTCGAGCGACCGTGGAAGCGGCGGGTTCGGCAGGGTCGGGTCGGCGGCGATGCGGCGGGCGACGTCGGCCCACTGGGCAACGTCGATCTGCCCCGCCGCGGCCGTCGGCGGGAGCGAGGCGAGGGAGAGCAGACCGTTCACCCGTTTCTTCGGGACGACCGTGGCCAGGACCTCCCGGGTCGTACGACGAGGGTCCCGGTAGGCAGCCGCCAGCACACCGTGCAAGGCGCCGGCGACCGGTCGCCGCGCCATGCCCGGCCGCCTGCGTACCTCGAGATGCGCGCCGTCCACCGCCGGCGCGGGTGAGAAGGCCGCCGTCGGGATCTTGCGGACGATCCGGAGCTCGAACCGCCCACCCCACCAGGCCGTCTCGAGGTCACGCGGAATCCGCCTGGTCATGCGCTTCGCGAACCCCCACTCCACCACCAGGTCCGCCGCGTCGATGGCGGTCTGAGCGGGATCGAGAAGTCGGCGGAACAAGCCGGTCGACAGTGCGTACGGGATCGAGGCCACCACCTGGAATGCCTTCCTGGGAAAGGGGACCACCCGCAGGTCGGCTTCGACGACGCGGACGTTCGGGCAGTCGCCGAACCTCTTGTGGAGGCGGGCCACGAAGCCGGCCTCGCGTTCGATGGCGAGTACCCGGGCTCCCGTCTCGGCCAACGGAGCGGTCAGCGTGCCCGGGCCGGCGCCGAGGTCGAGCACCAGGTGGTCGGGACCCAATGCCGCCGATGACACCACGCCATCGATGATCGAGCCCGAACGCAGCAGATGGATACCGTGCCAGTTGCCGCCACGCGAACCCGCGTGCCGGTGGGCGCCGGTGGTGCGACTACTCGGCGGGACCCGGTGGGAGCGGCCGGTGTGGTAGGGGCGGGCAGGCATGAAGACCTCCTCGAGTGGCATGCGGACAGGGCATGAAGAAGCCCCACCGAGATCACTCGGGAAGGTCGTACGGAAATGATGTGCGTCAGTCGCCGCGCTCAGCGCGGCGGAGGAATATCACGCACTCCGCGCGGCGTCCTGGACGGCAGCGCGGATGCAGGGTCCGGTCAGACCCTCACCGGGCGTCGGTGAGGCGTTCTGACCGCAGACGAATGAAGAAAGCGCACATCACGCTTTATCGTAACCGGCCCGCGCGTCAGGATCCCCACACCCCAAGCCACCGCGAAGAGGAACGTCAGGTGGCGTCGGTCTGGGTGATCTTGGACAGGCCGCGCGGCGAGTCAGGATCGAGCCCGAGCTGGCGGGCGAGCGCCTCGACGATGAGTTGCCCGGGTACGACGGTGGCGAGCGGGGCCACCGGCTCCGGCAGGTCCGGCCCGGGTACCCACAGCGCGCAGGACTCGGCGAAGGTCGCGTTCCCGCCGATCCCGATGGTGCGGGCCCCACGTTCCCGCAGGTCCACGGCGACCTCGGTGAGCCCGCCCACGACCGGACCGTCAGGTGCCGCCACCACGATCGCCGCCACATCGGCGTCGACGACCGCGATCGGGCCGTGCCGGAGGTCGGCGTACGACAGTCCACGCACCGGCCGCAGACAGGTCTCCTCCAGTTTGAGCGCGACCTCGAGCGCGGTGCCGAAGAGCAGGCCGCGACCGGAGACCAGCGTCTCCGCGGACGAGACCAGCGACTTGGCGGCCTCGTCGACGCCGGTACGCAGCTCGACCAGCCGGGCCATCTCGCCCGGCACCCGTGCCAGATGTGCGTCGAGCGCCGTGGGATCGGGCGCGAGCGCGGTCGCGAGCACCGCCATCGCGGCGAGCTGCGTCGTGTAGGTCTTGGTCGCCGGGACGGCGCGTTCCTCGCCGGCATGTGTCTCGAGGGTCAGGTCGGCAGCCCGCGCGAGAGCGCTCCCTCCCTCGTTCGTCACCGCGACGGTCCGGGCGCCGCGGGAGGTCGCCCATTCCAGGGTCTCGACGATCTCCCGGGTCTCGCCCGACTGGGAGACGCACACGACGAGGGCGTCGGTGAGGTCGACCTCGGCGTGGTAATGGGTGGCGACACTCGGCGCCGCGAGGCCGGCCATCCGGTGGGCGTGGATCTCGACGAGGTACCGCCCGTAGACACAGGCGTTGTCCGACGATCCACGCGCGACGAACAGGATGTGCCGCGTCCCCGCGGCAAGCCGGGCCAGGTCGCCCCGGAGCGGACGCAGGACGTCCAGGGTGCGCGCGACGGCGTCCGGCTGCTCGCCGATCTCCCGGGCCATCTGGGTGGTCATACCAACGCCTTTCGAGTGGTCCGGCATCCCTCGCGTGACAAGATGCGTCCGTACATGCCTGGGCGGACGATAACCGGGCACACTTCTCGGAGCGAGGACGCCCCTGCGACAGCGGACTGCCGGCAGCTGCCGGCGACCAGTGCCGGGTGGCAGGGCCGGGTGGCAGGGCCGGCTGGCGGCCTCGGGTGGCAGCGCCGGGTGGCAGGGCCGGGTGACAGGGCCGGGTGACAGGGCCGGCTGGCGGCCTCGGGTGGCAGCGCCGGCTGGAAACGCCGGGGGCACCCTGATCGACGAGCCGGGCAGCCGGCAGGAGGAGTCAACCGTGGGTGACCGGCCGCGCGTCGTCACCGACGGGCCCGTGCCCAAGCATCTCCAGCTCCGGCACATCCTCGAAACGCTCATCACCGAAGACCTCACCTCCGACGCACCGATCCCGTCCGAGCGTGAGCTGATGGCCAGCTACCACGTCTCCCGGCTGACGGTGCGCGAAGCGATCGGGCAGCTGGTGGCGGAGGGTCGGCTCTATCGCGTACGCGGGAAGGGGACGTTCGTCGCGGCACCCCGGGTCGACTCCATGCTGGAGCTCACGTCGTTCACCGAGGACATGCGCCGACGCGGCCATGAACCCTCGACGGTCGTGCTCCGCTCGGTCGAGCTCGTCCCGCCGGTCGCGATCCGCCAGGCGCTCGGGCTGTCGGCGAGCCAGCAGGCGTACCGGATCGAGCGGCTGCGGATCGCCGACGGCATCCCGATGGCCTTGGAGAACGGGTGGTACGTCGCGGAACCGGCACCCGGGTTGCTCGACCGGGACCTGTCGGAGTCGCTGTACGGCATCCTGGCTCGTTCGTACGGCGTGGTGATCGACGCGGCCAAGCAGACCCTGCGGTCGGAGATCGCCGACGCCCAGACCGCGCGGATCCTGGGGGTGGCGGCCGGGTCGCCGCTGCTGGTGCTGGATCGTACGTCGACCGCCGGCGGGCGGCCGGTCGAGCGGATCACGTCGTGGTACCGCGGTGATCGCTACCAGGTCCACATCGACCTCGCCCGGGCGAGTGACGCCGGCCAGGTGCCCTGGCTGCGCCCGCGCTGAGCGTGCCGCCGGTATGAGCGGTGCTCGACCATGAGCCGTGGCCGACCATGAGCCGTGGCCGACCATGAGCGCTGGCCAACGATGAGCGATGGCCGACGATGATCATGCGGCAGAGTTGGCGGTTCCGGCAGCCGAATTGCCGCCATTCGTGACGCATGACCATGGTCGCCTTGTCGGAGCTGTCTTGCCAGCGGCGGAGCCGGTCGTCGAGCACGGCGAGGGCGAGAAACGTCTGACCAGTGGGCTCGGGGATACTTGGAGTGACGCGAGGATCGATGAACCATCCGAGGAGCGCCCATGCCTATCGCCACTCCCGAGGTCTACGCCGAGATGCTCGACCGCGCCAAGGAGGGCGCGTTCGCATACCCGGCCATCAACGTGACCTCCTCGCAGACACTCAACGCCGCGCTTCGCGGGTTCGCCGAAGCCGAGAGCGACGGGATCGTGCAGGTCTCGACCGGCGGGGCGGAGTTCCTGTCGGGCGCCACGATCAAGGACATGGTGACCGGGTCGGCCGCCTTCGCCGCGTACGCCCGCGAAGTCGCCAAGAACTACCCCGTCAACATCGCCTTGCACACCGACCACTGCCCGAAGAACAAGCTCGACGGCTTCGTCCGGCCGCTGCTCGAGATCTCGGCGGAGCGGGTGGCCCGGGGCGAGGACCCGCTGTTCCAGTCGCACATGTGGGACGGGTCGGCCGTGCCCCTGGAGGAGAACCTCGAGATCGCGAAAGACCTGCTGGCGAAGGCGTCCGCGGCCAGGATCATCCTGGAGATCGAGGTCGGCGTCGTCGGCGGTGAGGAGGACGGCATCGTCGGCGCGATCGACGAGAAGCTCTACACCACGCCCGGCGACGGTCTGCGTACCGCCGAGGTGCTCGGTCTCGGTGAGCAGGGCCGCTACATCACGGCGCTGACGTTCGGCAACGTGCACGGTGTCTACAAGCCGGGCAACGTCAAGCTGCGTCCGGAGATCCTTAAGGACATCCAGGACGAGGTGGGGGCGAAGTTCGGCAGGGAGAAGCCGTTCTCCCTGGTCTTCCACGGCGGGTCCGGGTCGCTGCTGTCGGAGATCCGGTCCGCGCTCGACTACGGCGTGGTCAAGATGAACATCGACACCGACACGCAGTACGCCTTCACCCGCGCCGTCGCCGACCACATGTTCAAGAACTACGACGGCGTGCTCAAGGTCGACGGCGAGGTCGGCGACAAGAAGGTGTACGACCCGCGCTCCTACGGCAAGGCTGCCGAAGCGTCGATGGCGAAGCGGGTCGCGGATGCCTGCGAGGCCCTGCGTTCGACGGGTACGACCCTGGCGAAGAACTAGGACTCCGACTCCGCCCGAGCGCGGGATCGCCCTGAGCGCGGGTTGGCCCACGGGCTCGCCGCCCTGGCAGGCGGTTCGCTTGGGTGAATGACCACGCTGCCCATGCCGGTGATCTCCGGACAGGCGCCGATGCCTGTTCCAGGTACCAGAAGCCTGCTCAGCGTGGTCATTCACCGACGAGACGGGCCCCGGATGCCCGATTCACGGAAAATCGTGACTGTTCGTACGCGGCAAGCGCTTGCCGCTACCAAGGGTGGTGTCCGAATCTGGCCTCGATTACCTGGAACTCCCGCTGAGACACGTATTGCGAGGCCGTCCGGCGTACCACAAAACTTGCTCCAGCGGCGGCGCTCCGGACGAACCGTTCCACGGGACTCGATGAGGGGCGCTGCCGCGACCACTTTCTGGATCTCCCCGCCGGTGCCCGATACCGCGCAGCCGGGCCATGATGTGGCCATGGCAGCTGGTTGGACCTGCCCCGAGTGCGAGCGCCGCTTCGGACGCCGACTTACGCGGCTGGCTCACCGAGGCCTACTTCGCCTCACTCACCTGATCGGCCGGCGCCACCAGGGCTAGATCAGTTCGCCCGCGCGATGGATGAGGCCGGCGAGGGTCGCGGCGTCCGGATCCTCGGTCGCCGCCGCCAGAGCGTCGGCCTCAGCCGCGAGCTGCTGCCACGACACCAGCTCGGGTACGGACGGACCCGGCAGCGGGTGACCCGGCGGAACGTCGCCGCCCACCCCGCCATGGCCGCCCAACCCGTCACCGCGACCGTCGAAGCCGGCCCCGCCGCCATCCAGCGCGCCGTCCGGCTCGACGTCGCCACGGTCGTACACCACACCTCCACCGCAGCCATAGACGTACTCCCGGCCCGACCCGACCACTCCGTAGCCGGCACCGCGCAGACATACTGCGAACGTCGCGGCTACGTAGTCGAGCCGGAGTCGGGTGGACGCGGCGGCGTACGGCAGATCCAGGTCGGCGACGGACACCACCGACTGCGCCTCGTCAGCGGCACCGGTCCGCGGCGAAAGCCACCGCGCGGTGGCGGTCGCGACCTCCCCGTGCGCACCGGGCCGGAGGTTCACGACGTAGAGCGCGGTCACGCTGTGCCCCGGACCCACCTCGCCCCCGTCGACGACGTCGTTGCGGAAGTCCTGGTCGGCGACGGCGCGGTTCTCGAAGCCGATGAGCTGGTAGCCGGCAACGTTCTCCGGGTTGAACGCCACCTGCGCCTTCGCATCGCGGGCGCGCACCGAGAGGGTCCCGGGCAGCCGGTCGACGAAGAGCCGCCGGGCCTGCTCCACCTGCGAGACGTAGACCGCGAACCCCTCGCCGTTGTCGGCGAGCTGCTCCATCAGCTGGTCGCCGTACTCCCGGCCCACGCCGACGCAGAGCAGCGCGATGTCCTTGCCGGCGCTCTCGCGTACCTGCGCCAGGATCCCTTCGTGGGTGACGTTCCCGGTGTTGGCGAGGCCGTCGGACAGCAGGATCACCCGGTTGGCGACGCCCTCTCCGAACCCGTCGCGCGCCACCCGGTAGCCCGCGACGAGGCCGGCCTCGAGGTTCGTGCTGTCCTCCGGCGCGAGCTGGTCGACGGCCTGGTGCAGGTCGGCCCGCTCCCACACCGGCGTCATCTCCTGGATCACCCGGGCCTGCGTCGAGTAGGCGACGATGGCTACGGCGTCCGAGGGCCGGAGCTGGTCGATGAGCGTGTGCAGGGCGTCCTGGACGAGGTCGAGCCGCCCGGGTTCGCGCATCGATCCGGAGACGTCGACGACGAAGGTGAGGTGGGCGTTCGGCCGCGTTCCGTACCGCTCCGCGCGGGTCTGCAGCCCCACCCGCATCAGCCGGGTGTCGGTCGCGACGATGCCGCCGTTGTCGACCCTCGGCCCACCCCACGCCGGCAGTCGGAACCCGTCGGTGTGGACGCCGATGCCGTCGCCCGTGGGCTGCGGATAGTCCTGGGCGAACGCGTTGATGAACTCCTCCGGCCGTACCTGCGCCGGATCGGGGAGCGACCCGTCCGAGAGCACCCGGCGGGCGTAGTCGTAGGACGCGGTGTCGACGTCGAGCCCGAACGTCGACAGGTTGTCGTCGTACGGACGGAGAGCGCGGGAGTCGACGGCGGCGTCGCCGTCGGCACGGAGCCCGCTCTCGGGTGCGGCGCCACCCTGCGGAGCCATGGGGGCGGCGCCGGAGTTTCCGTCGTACGCGGAACCACCGCCGGGCGCGCTCTTGCCCGCCTCGCCTGGAGCCGCCCGCTCCCGCCCTTCGCTTCCGGCGGCGCCAGGCGCGGTATCGCCGGAGCAACCGGCGAGCAGGAGCAGGGCGGCACTGGCGGTGACGGCGATCGCGGTACGTAGCTGGGTCACGGCGGGATGTCCCTTCACGCGGGAATGCGATGTGCCGAGGGACGCGCTACCCCCGCCGGACGTTGCCCGCGGGCCCGATTCGCTTCACCCGTCGTCAGTCGCCGGCGGCCCCGCGCGCGACCAGAACCGCGCGTACGGCGTCCGAACCCCGGGCCTGTTCGGGAACCGGCGCGCCCGCGTCGAGCAACAGTTCCACGGTGCGCGGGTAGTCGCCGTGGCGTACCTCCTCCACCGTGCGCATCGAGGGTCCGCCGTGCGGGTCGTGGCAGTTCTCGGACCCGTGGCAGGCCATCTGCACGGAGTTGGAGTGGTACGTCGAATCCACCGCCGCAGGATCCGCGCCTGCCGCCAACAGCAGCTCGACCGCATCGGCCTGGCCACACCACGCGGCCCGTTGCAGCGCCGTCATGACGCCGTCCGGGGCGGCGTCGACGTGAGCTCCCGCGGCCAGTAGGTGCCGCAACAGCGAGACGTTGTTCGCCTGTGCGGCGTTCCGCAACACGTCTGGGTGCGGTTGTACGCCGGCCTCCGGCGACTTCGCACCAGACAGCAACGCAGCGACGGCGCGGTCGTCGTCGCTGGCCAGGGACTCGTCGGCACCGTGGGCGAGCAACAGGTCCACCTGGTCCATCCGCCCGTTGCGGAGTGCCTTGCGAAGGTGCGCGCCGGACTGGTGGTTCGGGTCGGCGCCGTGGGTGAGGAAGAGCTCCACCATGGCAAGGTTGTCGAAGTCCAGTGCCCTGCCCAGGCAGTACGACACCTTCTCCGGGTCCGGTCCGGCATCCAGGAGCAGCCGGGCGCAGGTGATGTCGGTGAACTCCGCCGCGTGGTAGACGGCCTCGTTGCCGCCGTTCTCGTCCGGGTCCGCTCCGGCATCGAGCAGCATCGCCGTGAGTTCGGCGTTGTTGGCGATCCCGGCGGCGGCGTAGAGCGGTACCTGCAGGTGCCCGTGGTCATCGGTGTAGCCGGCGTCCGGATCGGCACCGGCGTCGAGAAGGAGCCGGGCGACGGCGACGATCCGGGCCTCGCGGTCATGATCGGCCTGGCGTGAGTCGGTGCGGAGGAAGCGGGAGAAGCAGGCGTACGTCAGGGGCGGCCAGTCCGACGGCGCAGTCCTGCGGCTGGCGGCTCCAGGGTCGCGGTCAAGCCGGCGGCGTACCTCGTCGACCTCGCCTGTGACGCACGCGGCCGCGAGATCGTGGCGGGCGAGCTCGGGATCGGCGTCGAGCAGGGTACGGGCCGTGCGGATGTCCGAGGAGCACGCCGACCGCACGAGCATCGCGGCACGCTGGTCGAGATCGAGCGCGCGGGTCTCCACGTAGGTCTTGAGGCGCGGCCAGGACGCGAACCCGTGCTCACGCGCAACGGCCAGCTGGGCCTCGGCGAGCTGAGCGAACTCGCCGTCTCGCCGGCGCTTCTTGGCCTCGTCACGCAGCCTGCGCAGGTCCGGCCGCGGAGGCAGCGTACGAAGAGGCCGCGGCGCGGCGGACGGCGGCTGCGACGAGTGGTCGGAGCCTTGGTCAGGGCCACGGCCATCAGGACCACGGCCATCAGGGCCACGGCGATCGGGGCGAGGGCCATCAGGGCCGGGGTGATCGGAGTCAGGGCGATCGGAGTCAGGGCGAACGGGGTCAGACACGACGTGCTCCTTCACCGGCTCCGGGGGTCCGCACACCGAAACCGAGAAGCGTCGCAAGTCGAGGACCGCTCGGTCACCGCTGCACCACTCAGGTGGGCTGTGAGCCCTGTCCGCGGACCGGACGCGCCCTGCGCGCGGCCGCCAGGATAGGCCGCCGCAACCTCACTCGTCCACGGCCGCCCCGGCAGGTGGGAAGCGGCACCCACCCGACTCCGGGCAGGATGGTGGGCATGAGCACACCGCACAACCTGCTGGGCGAACCGCCCGCGACCCGGCTGCCCGAAGACACCGAGGCGCGCGCAGCCCTCGACGGCGGCGCTGATCCCGCGGAGGTCGCCCGCGCCCACCCGACGTACTCCCTCGCCTGGGCGCTCCTCGCGGAGCGCGCACTCGCCGACGGCCGAGACATCGAGGGCTATGCGTACGCCCGGGTCGGCTACCACCGCGCCCTTGACGCCCTACGTCGGAACGGCTGGCGCGGCCATGGCCCGGTGCCGTGGGAACACGAACCCAACCGCGGCTTCCTGCGGGCGCTGGGCTCGCTGGCCAAGGCGGCGGACTCGATCGGCGAGGACGACGAGGCCGAGCGCTGCACGACGTTCCTCTTCGAGTCGAGCAGCACGGCGGCCAAGGAGCTCGGCCTGCACGCCTGAGTCGAAGCGGATCAACGGCGGCGGACCCGGACAGCCCGGCGGCGGATGTCCAGTTCGGCCGCCGCCGATCGTCTCTTCTCCGCGGCGACGCAGCGACGCGGCGACGCGCCTCCGCGGCTACGCGGCGTCGAGGGTGGCGACCTCGTCGGCGGACAGGGAGAGCTCGGGCGCCTGGGCGGAGTCGCGAATCGACTCCGGCCGACTCGCGCCAGGAATCGGGATCACCACCGGCGACTTCGCCAGCATCCAGGCCAGGCAGACCCGCTGCGGGCTGACCCCGTGCGCCTTTGCGATCTCCGCGAACGCCGCATGCCGGGAGCCGAGCTCACCCGCCCGGGAGATCCCGCCGAGCGGGCTCCACGGCAGGAACGCGATCCCCATCTCGTGGCACAGCTCGAGTTCTGGCTCGCTGCTCCGGAACGCCGGGGAGTACTGGTTCTGCACCGAGACCAGCCGCCCCCCGAGCACCTCGTTCGCCTCGCGGATCTGCGCGACCGTGGCGTTCGAGATTCCGGCGCGTAGGATCCTGCCCTCGTCGAGCAGGTCGCGGAGCGCGCCGACCGACTCGGCGTACGGAACATTGGGATCCGGCCGGTGGAACTGGTAGAGCCCGATCGCCTCGACCCCGAGCCGCTTCCGCGAAGCCTCGCACGCGGACTTGAGATAGGCCGGCGAACCGTTGGCCGTCCACGAACCGTCGCCCGGTCGCAGATGGCCACCCTTGGTGGCGACGATGACGTTCGAGGTGTCACCGCCGTAGCTCGCCAGACACTTGGCGATGAGCGACTCGTTGTGGCCGACCTCTCCCGCGTAGAGGTGGTAGGCGTCGGCGGTGTCGATGAGGGTGACGCCGGCGTCGAGCGCGGCGTGAATCGTGGCGAGGCTGCGCGCCTCGTCGGGGCGACCTTCGATGGACATGGGCATCGCGCCCAGCCCGATCGCGCCGACCTGCACATCGCCGAGCTGGCGGAGTTTCATGGACGGTCCCCTTCTACGGTGATCAACGGCTCGCGGGAGTATGCACGTACCCGTTCCGGGCGGTCGCCCGGCGGTTGAGCGCCGGCGTTTCCTCGCCAGGATCGGACCCTCGGCCGCCATCTGTCCAACAGCAGAACGTTCTGGGATTCAGCACGCGAGCTGATGGAAAGCGCAGGTCAGGAACGCCTTGCCCGCCCGTGGCAGCCACCACGTCCCGCGGGACGCCGATCAGGAGACAGGCCCTACGTCCCGGGAGGGGAGGTCGGGTGGGTGGGGACGAAGACCCGCCATCCGTACGCGGGAACGTCGAGCGGATCGGCAATGTCCTCCGGTTCGCCCGGCTCCACCCCCGGCCCCGAACTCGCGCCGATCACCATCCGGGCGATCGAGTCAGCCAGCCCATCCGGGAAGCGGTACGCCTCGTCGGCGACGTTCATCAGCACCACCACCTCGCTGCGTGGTCCGCCCGGCGCAGCTGCGGTGTCCGCCGCCGTCACCCGGTAGGCGAATGCCCGGTTGGTGAGGTGCTCGACCGTGGAACGCCCGTGGACCAGCCACGGATGGCGCCGACGGAGGCCGATCAGCCGCTGATGCAGGCGGTACACCGGCCACCCGGACTCCGACAGCCCGGCAGGTGAGTCCGGGAACACCGGCCGGATCGCGTCGTCACCACCCTCGCGTTCCTCCTTGATCCCCCGGAACCCCTGCTCGTCCCCGGCGTACACACTCGGTACCCCGCCTACGGTGAACAGGACCACGAGCGCATGTCCGACCAACTCGGCACGGTCGAGCCTGCTCGCCAGCCGTGTCACGTCGTGATTGCCGACGAAGGTCAGCGGGCAGAACGCCTCGACGAAGCTGTCGTGCCGCTCCAGCGCCCAGGCCAGTTCGAAGAAGTTCCGGTCGCGGAGTGAGCTCCAGATCGCCTTCCACAGTTCGTACTGCGTCACCGAGTCCAACCCGCTCTCGGCGACGTACCCGGCATAGTCGCCGTGGATCATCTCCCCGACGAACCACGCCTCCGGATTCCGCCGCCGCACCTCCGGCAGGACGCGGCTCCAGAACGTCGGTGCCACCGCGTACGCGGCGTCCAGCCGCCACCCGTCGGCGCCCCGAGCGAGCCAGTGGTTCATGACGTCGATGACGTACGCCGCGACCGCGGGCAGGTCGTGGTCGAGGGCGGCGAGACGGTCGTGCCCCTCGAAGGTGACGTGGCGGCCGTCCGGCCCGCGCCGGAGCCACGCGGCCCGGGTCGACTCCTCCTCCGGTGCCTGCCCACCGCTCGGGAACCCCCGCCCCACATGGTTGAACACGCCGTCCAGCAGGATCCGCAGCCCGCGCTGACGGGCCGCCGCCACCAGCCGGTCGAAGTCGGCGGCGTCGCCGAGTCGCGGGTCGATCCGGAGATGATCCACCGTGTCGTAGCCGTGGGTCTCGGACGCGAAGATCGGCCCGAGCACCAGCCCCGAGCAGCCGAGCTCCACGGCATAGTCGAACCAGGGTTCCAGCCGGCTCAGACGATGCCGGACCTCGGCTCCCGGCGGCAGCGCGACCGGCTCGGCGCCGAGAAAGGGCAGCGGAAGGAGGTGCCACCAGATCGCGTGGTCCACCCAACCGCCCATCGACGCTCCTCACCTCGGATCACTTCCGCCGCGCCGTCGGACACATACCCCGTCGCCGGACACGCGCACCAGGGCGGACGGCGAAAACACCCCCGGCCTAGGCCGGCATGAGCGCCCTGGCGGTGCGCTCCCGCGCCGGGTTCAGGCGGCCGGCACGACCATCCGCAGGCTCTGGGGCACGACCTTCCAGGTACACCGCTGCTCGGTGCCGCTGTCCTGGCCGTCGCAGGTCATCCAGAACCGCTGGCCGCAGACCTTGATCTCCCGCGCCCGGACCGTCTGGATGTCCGTACGAACGATCGGGTGCGGACGGCGGAGCCAGTGCCGTGCCGCGGACACAGGGTCGACGGCGAAGCCCACGACCAGCTCTGCGTGACCGTCCGCTCTCGCCGCGCACGAGGCGACCGTGGACCCGGCACCCGGCCGCGGCGACGAGGCCGACGACATCGCGGACCTGCCGTTGGTGACCGCGACCGACCACACCGGCCGGTCGAAGTCGGTCACCACCTCGTCATCGGCCTCGATGCGTACGTGGAGGGCTCGCGGCCGCACTGACCCACGGCGACGGGCGGGACGACCGAACGCGGACAGGGGCCCGTGGTCGCCGAAGCCGTCCCGGCCACCGCCCAACCCCCACCATCCCGGCGTGCCACGCGCGGGGCAGCGGCCCAGGTGTACGGCATTGACGACTACCGAACCCCGGCAGTCGACGAGCAGATCGAACCGGCGCTCGACGCCGGCGAGCACCGTCTTGGCGGCGACGTCCGGATCAGGCGGAACCCCCGCCCCGCAGGCGAAGCCGCGGCCGGAGCCGTCCGGCAGAACGGCGAGCAACGCGTCGTCCAGCTCGTTGCGTCGGTGCAGGGCGGCGACCACCGAATGGAGGTGCCGGTCACCGCCGGCCACCACCACCGTGCGCCCGCCGCGCCGGTGCAGGGCGCCGTCGAGCTCCCCAGGCAGCCGTACCCGAACCGCCTGGACGTCGGCCTCCGCGCGCAGGGTGTCGATGGCGGCCTGGACCTTGTGCTCGTCCACACCGTCGGCGTCGGGAGGGATCACCACGAGCAGGGACTCCACGCACGGCACCCTACCGCCTGCTCCACTGCCCATGGCGCTGCCGAAAGGGGCCCGGACGGGGGTGGACTATCCTGGGCCCGCAAGAGCCGGCTGCCCCAGGTTCGCTGCGACGAGCCGGGATCCGCGACCCGGCAGCGGAGCGAGCCACCTCACTCCTGGCGCTCGTTCCGCAGGTGGCGGCCGGACGTCCGCCATTCGGAAGGACCCCTGATGCCCGCGATCGTGCTCGTCGGTGCCCAGTGGGGCGATGAGGGCAAGGGCAAGGTCACCGACCTGCTCGGCAGCTCGGTCGACTACTGCGTCCGCTACCAGGGCGGCAACAACGCCGGCCACACGGTGGTCGTCGACGGCGAGTCCTACGCCGTCCACCTGCTGCCCTCCGGCGCCATCACGCCCGGCTGCGTACCCGTGATCGGCAACGGTGTCGTCGTCGACCCGGCCGTGCTGCTGGACGAGATCAGCATGCTCGAGGGCCGCGGCGTGAGCTGCACGAGTTTGCTGATCTCGGCCAACGCGCACCTCATCGCGCCGTACAACACCGTCATCGACAAGGTGACCGAACGCTTCCTCGGCCACAACCGGATCGGCACCACCGGACGCGGCATCGGACCGACGTACGCCGACAAGGTCAACCGTCTCGGCATCCGCGTCCAGGACCTCTTCGACCCCGGCATCCTGCGCCAGAAGGTCGAAGGCGCCCTGCTCCAGAAGAACAACCTGCTCGTCAAGGCGTACAACCGGCGCGCCATCGGTGTCGACGAGATCGTCGACGGGTTCCTGCGCTACGTCGACCCGCTACGTGGCTACGTCACCGACACGTCCGCAGTGCTCAACACGGCCCTGGACGGCGGCAAGGTCGTCCTGCTCGAGGGTGCCCAGGCGACGATGCTCGACGTCGACCACGGGACGTATCCCTTCGTCACGTCCTCGAACCCGACCGCGGGCGGGGCGTGCATCGGCGCCGGAATCGGCCCGACCCGGATCGACAAGGTGATCGGGGTGCTCAAGGCCTACACCACGCGGGTCGGTGCGGGCCCCTTCCCCAGCGAGCTGTTCGACGCCGACGGCGAGCATCTTCGCAAGGTCGGTGGGGAGTACGGCGTGACGACGGGACGGGCGCGCCGGTGTGGCTGGTTCGACGCGGTGATCGCGCGCTACGCCACCCGGGTCAACGCGTTCACGGACTACTTCCTCACCAAGCTCGACGTGCTGTCCGGCTTCGAGCGGGTGCCCGTGTGTGTGGGCTACGACGTCGACGGCACAAGGTATGAGGAGATGCCGATGACGCAGACCGACTTCCACCACGCCCGGCCGATCTACGAGTACCTCGACGGCTGGTGGGAGGACATCTCCGGCTGCCGGTCGTTCGAGGACCTGCCGAAGGCGGCCCAGGCGTACGTCAAGGCACTCGAAGAGCTCATCGGCGCTCCCGTCGCCGGCATCGGCGTCGGACCCGGGCGGGACGAGGTCATCGCCCTGCGGCCACTGCTTTGACCGTACGAAGCGCGGCGCTGGCGGGTGCGGCGTCAACGGCACGGAGCAGCCGGACGGGTGCGGCGCCGACCGTACGGAGCTACCGGCCTGGGACCTTTCGCGTGGCGGCGCCGGTTGCCCTCGCCCGTGGCGGCGCGAATGACCACGCTGAGCATGCCTGTGGAGCCTCACCAGGCGTCGGCGCCTGTTCCGGGTGCCACAGGCATGCTCAGCGTGGTCATTCGCCGGGCCGGCTCGCGGGCGACGTGGAACGGTGGTTCCTGTGAACGGCACCGCCAAGACTCTCCTCATCGTCGATGCGGCGAACGTCGTCGGCTCCGTACCCGACGGCTGGTGGCGGGACCGGCTCGGCGCGACGATCCGGCTCCGCGACACCCTCGCCCCCCTCGCGTCCCGTGGAGTCGACGCGATCGCCGAGCCGCCGCTGGAGGTCGTCCTCGTGGTGGAGGGCGCCGCACGGAAGGTGCCGGCGACGCCGGAGGTACGCGTGATCCCCGCATCCGGCTCGGCGGACGACACGATCGTGGAGTTGGTCGCGGCCGAGGACGCCCAGGACTCCCGCCGGGTCGTGGTGGTGACCGCCGACCGCGGCCTGCGGGACCGGGTGCTGGCGTTCGGCGCCGAAGTCGCCGGCCCGCGAACCGTCTACCCCGCCCCCGACTGACTCCCAGACATCACCGGCCGAAGGCCAACCGTCTGCGCGGCTGAGCGAGTCCGGCGGCGGCGGTCGGGAGGGGTCGTCTAGGGTCGCTTGCCATGGACGTACTCGTCGTGGGCGCCGGCGGCCGCGAACACGCCCTCGCCCTAGCTCTGCGCCGCGATCCCACCGTCGACACCGTGCACGCCGCCCCCACCAACCCCGGCATCGCCGAGGTGGCCGAGGCCCATCCACTGGACATCTCCGACAACGACGCCATCGCCGACCTGGCCGAGAAGCTGGGCGTGGACCTGGTCATCATCGGACCCGAAGCGCCGCTCGTGGCCGGTGCCGCTGATGCCGTACGCAGCAGAGGGATCACCTGCTTCGGCCCTTCGCGACAGGCGGCGCGGATCGAGGGGTCGAAGGCGTTCGCCAAGGAGGTCATGGCGGCTGCCGGTGTACCCACCGCGATGGCGCACGTGTGCGAAAAACCCTCCGAGGTGGCCACCGCCCTCGACGCCTTCGGTCCGCCGTACGTCGTCAAGGCCGACGGGCTCGCCGCCGGCAAGGGCGTCGTGGTCACCGTCGACCGCGACGCCGCCCTCGCCCATGCCGAAGGATGCGACCGGGTCGTCGTCGAGGAGTTTCTCGACGGCCCGGAGGTGTCGCTGTTCGCGCTGACCGACGGCGCCACCGTCATCCCGATGCTGCCGGCCCAGGACTTCAAGCGCGTCGGCGACAACGACGAGGGGCCCAACACCGGTGGGATGGGTGCGTACGCCCCGCTGCCCTGGGCGCCGCCCGGCCTCGTCGACGACATCGTCGCCCGGGTCGTGCAACCCACGGTTGACGAACTCCGCCGGCGCGGGACGCCGTTCGCGGGGCTCCTCTACGCGGGCCTCGCGCTCACCTCCCGCGGCCTCAGGGTAGTGGAGTTCAACGCCCGCTTCGGCGACCCCGAGACGCAGGTGCTGCTCCCCTTGCTGCGTACCCCCCTCGCCCCCGTCCTCCTCGCCGCGGCCACCGGCACGCTGAGCGAGGTCGAGCCGCTGCGCTGGCACGCCGGCGCGGCCGTCACGGTCGTCATCTCGGTGGCTGGCTACCCGGACGCGCCACGGACGGGCGACGTGATCGAGGGGCTCGACGACGCCGCCGCGTTGGACGGCGTGGAGATCCTGCACGCGGGAACGACGCTCGACGCCGCCGGGCGCCTCAGCACGTCCGGCGGGCGGGTGCTGGCTGTCACCGCGCAGGGCAGCGACCTGGCGAGCGCCCGCGACCGGGCCTACGCTGCCGTCTCCCGGATCCACATCGCCGGATCCCACCACCGGCGCGACATCGCGGCCAGGGCGGTTCAGGGCGAGGTACGAACGCCCGGTATGTGACGTCTTCCCCGAGCAGGGGGCTTGTCGTGGCGGAGGTTCCCGCACGCACGTCGGGATCGCAGGAAGGCACGCCCGTCGACGTCACGTTCGGGCGGCGGGACCCTTACGCAGTCAGGCCGGCTGGTAGGTCAGGCAGTCCACCTCGTTGTGCTGGTAACCGACGACGATGCCGGCGGCCTGGCACTCGAGGTTGACGTTGTGCTGGCACTCGGCCATCTTGCAGGCACCGACGTGGCCGACGGACGCGGGATCTCCTCCCTTGAAGGCCACGTCGTAGAACGTGTCGCACTGGGCGCCACGGGAGTCGCCGACCGTGATGGCGAGAGCGTGGCAGGCCTGATCGCGGTTGTACGCACACGACTCCGCTGCACACCGGTTCACTACGGGCATATCCATACCGGCGGCCTTCCCAGATCTTGACGTTTTGTAACGCCCGTCCGGGCCAGCGCAGTCACGCCGGGTCCGAATCCCGCCGGCCCGCCACGCCTGCGCTGGTTAGCGTTCGAAGCCAACGACGTCAGCACAGTAGGAAGGAACCCCGCCTCCATGGACCTGCACCTGTCAGATCGCGTGGCCGTTGTCACCGGCGCCTCGAAGGGCATCGGACTGGCGATTACCCGGACCCTGGTCGCCGAGGGCGCGCGCGTGGTCGCCACGTCCCGCAAGAGCACGCCGGACCTCGATGTCTTGCTCGGGCCGGCCGTCCTTCATGTCGCCGCTGACCTGATGGATCCGGATGCGCCGGCGATGGTCCTGTCGCGCGCTGAAGAGGCGTTCGGGGGTGTGGACATCCTGGTGAACAACGCGGGTGGGCAACCTCCGGGAGTCACCTTCCCCCGTGGCTCTTTCCTGGACGCGACCGATGACGACTGGCGGGCGACGGTCGAGTTCAACCTGTTCTCGGCGGTCCGCGCGGTGCGTGCCGCCATCCCGCTGATGCTGAAGCGGGGCGGCGGCTCGATCATCAACGTCTCCTCCATGATGGCCTGGCAGCCGTCACCGACCAACCTCGACTACTGCGCGGCCAAGGCGGCGATGACCAGTGCCGCGAAGGGTTTGTCGGAGGAGTTCGCACCGCGCGGTATCCGGGTGAACACGGTCTCCCCGGGGCCGGTGCGTACGCCTTGGTGGACCGACGCCGGTGGTGTCGCCGACATGTTCGCAGCTCAGGCCGGCGCTGATCGGGACACCGTGCTGGACACGATCGTCCCGGAGTCGATGCGTCTGTCCACCGGCCGCATGGTCGACCCACAGGAGGTCGCCGACGCGGTCGCCCTGCTCGCCTCGCCGCGTTCTGCCAGCACGACGGGTGCCGACTTCATCGTCGATGCGGGATGTCTCAAGTCCGTGTGACCGCATTCGTTCGCGCCGGGTGACCGCATTCGTTCGCGCCGGCATACGCCACGTCGACACGTCGACGGCTACGAACCCCCGCCTCCACAACCGCCGATGGCGCCGCGATGAACGTCATCTCACGAAGGGGAGCCAAGAGCGGCGTCCTCCTGACTTCCCCTTCGCCTGTGTCACCGCGGAAGCGTGGAGCTTGCGGGCATGAACGCGTCAGGAACCGGAGGAGTTGTACTCGTCCCGCCAGGCGATCCACTTCTCGACCGTGCTCAGGTCGTAGTCGGGTCCGTTGACGCCGAGCGTGAACTGCGTGATCCCGGCGTCGAGCAGCGGCTTGGCGACGTCCTCCGGCGTACCCTCGGGCGCGCCGGCGGACCGCTCGATCTCGGCCGGGTCGCGGCCGATGTCGGCGCACCAGTCGTCGAGGACCTTGCGCTTGCGTTCGAGGGTCGAGGCGTCGCCGAACCCGTGCCAGATGTGGGCGTACTGCGCGGTGTAGCGGAGGGTCTTGCGTTCGCCGCCACCGCCGATGAGCACCGGGATGTCCCGCGTCGGCGCCGGGTTCAGCTTGCCCCAGCGGGCGGTGATCCGCGGCAGGGCCTCGGACAGGTTGTCGAGCCGGCCACCGGCGGTCCCGAAGTCGTAGCCGTACTCGGTGTAGTCGCGTTCGAACCAACCGGAACCGATACCGAAGATCAACCGGCCATCGCTCATGTGGTCGACCGTGCGGGCCATGTCGGCGAGGAGCTCGGGGTTGCGGTAGCTGTTGCAGGTCACCAACGCGCCGATCTCGACCCGGGACGTCTGCTCCGCCCAGGCACCCAGCATGGTCCAACACTCGAAGTGCTTGCCGTCGGGTTCGCCGTAGAGCGGGAAGAAGTGGTCCCAGTTGTAGATGATGTCGACACCGGCCTCCTCGGCGCGCGCGACGGCATCGCGGATCTGGGAGTAGTCGGCATGCTGGGGTTGGATCTGAACGCCAATCCGTACTGGTCTCGTCATGATGTGAACCTAACGGACCGCCGCAACCCCGCTCCCGACGATCACCGGGTCAGAGCCGATCAGCGTTCAGGACGTAGAAAAGTACGAGTACGGCGGCCATGGCAGCGGGGGCGAGGAATGTCCCGATCATGCTGCGGTGCAGTCGGCGGCGCGCGGCGGACAGCGCGTGGCTCGATAACGGTGCGACGACTGGCGCGGCGGCCGATGCCATGGGCATGAGCGGGAGCCACGCGGTGACGGTGAAGCCACCGTCAGTGGGGCGTGCGTCCAGGGTGCCGCCGACGAGCCGGACCCGCTCGTCCAGGCCGATGAGACCGTAGCCCTGGATGCCGTCGGTCTGTGGTGGGGCCATCGGCGGAGCACCGTTGACGACGGTGACGACGATCCCCTGCTCGCCCTCGTCGTGGCGTCGCAGGGTCACCGTCACCGAAGCGCCGGGTGCGTGCTTGATCGCGTTGGTGAGCGCCTCCTGGACCACCCGGTAGGCGGCGCGGGCCGTGACGTCCGGCACGGGTGTGTCGAACTCGGCCGTGGCGTCTTCGAGGGTCACGGCAACTCCGGACGCCGCCGCCTGCGTCACGAGCGACTGCACGGTGCCTCCCGCGGGAACGACGGGCGGCGTCTCGCCGTCGTCCCTCAGCATCCCGATGATCTCGCGCAGCCGATCCGTTGCCGACGCCGCCGCCTGCCGCAGCTCCCCGGCCGCCTGCTGCCCTTGCGGGCCGATCCCCGTGGTCACCTCGAAGCCCGCCGCCCGAACGGCGATCAGGCTCAGCTCGTGGCCGAGGGAGTCATGCATGTCGCGGGCGATCCTGGCCCGCTCCCGCAACCGGACCTGGTTGGCCACCAGACCCTGCTCCCGCTCGAGTCGCTCGGCGAGTTCCCAGCCGGCGCGGAGCAGTTCGGCCCGCTGCAGGACGTACTGGCCGGCGGTCCACGGGAGAGCGACCTGGAGGACCATCGTGCTCGCGAGGGTGAACCAGTCCTGGGCCGTTCCCTCCTGATTCACCACGGCGAAGGCCAGGGCCACGGCGCACAGGGCGGCCAACAGCTGCACCACGGACCGCCCCCCGGCCGTCCGCCGGCCGAGCAGGAATGCCAACGTCACCTGGGCAAGGGTCAGCTGCTCGCAGTAGAACTCCCTGGTCACTGCCAGAGCGAGGACCGTGGGAAGCACCACCGCGACGAGCGGGACGCTCCGGGACACGAGCACGGCGCCCGCCAGCAACGCCACCGCCACGGCCTGGAACATCGGCATGGACAAAACGGAACCCGGCGGCAGGCCGTCGTCGCTGAGGAACACCGGGGCCGTGATGGCGGCCCAGACCAGGAAGTCGACAGCGCGACGACTGCCGAACATCCTCCAGATCCGCTCCACGGGCGACAGGCTACGGGCACGACCGGCGGAAAGAGCTGACGAACGACAGTACGGCTCACTGACGATCGTGCGCAGTCGGGGGCAGCCGACGATCCGTAGGTTCGCGAGCGTGATAAGCCTGAGAGACCTCACCAAGCGCTACGGCGCCAAGACTGCCGTCGACGGACTGACGCTCGAGCTCACACCTGGGACGGTCACGGGGTTCCTCGGCCCCAACGGCGCCGGCAAGTCCACCACGATGCGCTTGATCCTCGGCCTCGACGCTCCGACGGCCGGGACGGCGCTGGTCTGTGGACGCCGGTACGCCGAACTCGACCAGCCCCTGCGTACCATCGGCGCATTGCTGGACGCCAAGGCCGTCCATCCCGCCCGCTCTGGCCGCGACCATCTTCGGGCGATGGCCCGGAGCCAGCGCATCCCCGCGTCCCGGGTGGACCAGGTGCTGGCCCTGACCGGGATGACGGAAGCCGGGCGGCGGCGCGCCGGCACCTACTCGCTGGGGATGAGTCACCGGCTCGGTATCGCGGGCGCCCTCCTCGGTGATCCGCAGATCCTCATGCTCGACGAGCCCGTCAACGGCCTGGACCCCGACGGCGTGCGCTGGATCCGGACTCTGCTGAGGTCACTGGCGGCTGAAGGACGCACCGTCTTCATCTCCTCGCACCTGATGAGCGAGGTGGAGCAGACGGCCGACCGGCTTGTCGTGCTCGGCAAGGGTCGCCTGATCGCGGACGAGCCGATGGCGAACCTGCTCACCGGCACCGGGACGAAGGTGCGCGGACCCCAGCTCCACGCGCTCGCTGACGCGCTGGACGACGCCCGCTGGTCAGGGCCTGACGAGCTCACCGTCACCGGTGTCCATCCCGAGCAGGTCGGTGCGCTGGCCCACGAGCTCGGGCTCATGCTCTACGAGCTCAGTCCGGTCGAGCCGACGCTCGAGGAGTCCTACATGAACCTGACCGCCGACAGCATCGAGTACGGAGCCGAAGCATGACCACGACGTCCTTTCCGCCGGCCGCCACCACGTCCCTTCCGGCGGCCGCCACCGTGGCCTCGACCGCGGCCGCCGAGTGGATCAAGCTGCGCACACTGCGTTCGACCTGGTGGTTCGTGGGCGGCTCCGCCGCCATCATGGCACTCGTCGCCATGCTGGAATCCGACGACGGCGACCCCACGACCGTCCTCGCGGTATCCGTTGCCACGGCAGCCCTGTCCAACTTCCTCCAGTACACGCTCGCGGCGTTCGCGATGCTCGCCATCACAGGGGAGTTCGCCTTCCGGAGCATCGCCGTCACGTGCGCGTGTACGCCCTCGCGCACCCGCGTCATGCTGGCCAAGGCCGTCGTGGTGGGGTCCACGGTCCTGCTCGTCGGCACCGGGGTCGCGGTCCTGGGCGTCGGTGTCGCCGCCGTACGGTTCGGCGAGCTGGGCGCGCTCGACTCGACCCACGTCGCCGACATCGCGGCCATGGGCGTCTACCTGTCCCTACTCGGCGTGCTCGCACTCGGCATCGGCACCCTCGTCCGCCGGACGGCCGGCGGTCTGGCGATCCTCGTCCTCCTGCTCCTCGTCGTCCCCGAGGTCATGGTGCTCGTGTCCGAGCGGCTGGGCGCTCCGGTCATTGCCACGATCGCGGACTACACGCCGTCGCCCGCGGGGTGGCGGCTCATGTCCGGAGACTGGGAGTACGGGCTGGTCCTCGCGGCCTGGGCGACGCTCACGATCGCAACGGGTATCTGGGCCCTGCGCACCCGCGACGTCTGAGCCGCTACTCGCCCTCGGAGTCGTCTACCAGGCCGGCCCCATGGGCGAGCACCGCCGCCTGGACCCGGTTCTTCAGAGCCAGTCGGGCCAGCAACGTACTGACGTAGGCCTTGACCGTCCCCTCGGTCAGGAACAGCCGCTGGCCGATCTCGGCGTTCGACAGTCCTGCGCCCAGGAGGGCCAACACCTCGCGCTCACGCGGCGTCAGCCTGTCGAGGCGTTCCTTCGCCGCCGTACGCCGGGTCACCTGGCCGTCGTTGACCAGCTGGATGACCCGGTGCGCGACCTTCGGCGAGAGGTACGACGCACCGCCGTATGCCGCCCGCACCGCGGCCATGAGTTCGTACGGATCACCCGCCTTCAGCAGGAATCCGCTCACGCCGCTCTCGAGCGCCGCCCCGATGTACTCGTCCTCGGAGAAGGTGGTCAGCATGATCACCGCGGTGTCCGGGACGACCCTGCGCAACTCTGCCGCCGCACTGAGCCCGTCGAGCACGGGCATCCGGATGTCCAGCAGGGCGACGTCGGGCCGGTGCACCCGAGCGGCCTCGACGGCCTCGCGCCCGTTGCCGGCGTCGGCGACCACGTCGATGTCAGGTGCGGCGGCCAGGATGGCCCTGACGCCGGCCCGCATCATCGCCTCGTCGTCCGCCAGCAGCACCCGGATCACGCCCCGACCGTACTACCAGGCACACCCGCTTGGCGGCGTCCAGCGACGCGTCCGAGCTCTGCGCGGCGGTTTCCATGATCATGAAGGAAAGGCGGCTATACGCCCGCAAACTTTCATGATCACGATCATGATCACGGGGGTCGACGCCTTCGGGGAACCGAGGGCGCGAGGGGTGATCCGGGGCGGGACCGCGACCGGCGGGCGGCCTGCGGGAGAATGGGGTACGTGCCGCCACCGGTGATCCCCGACGTCCTCGCCGCCCGCTACGCCTCCGCCCCCCTGGTGGAGCTGTGGTCGCCGGCCCACAAGGTGATTCTCGAACGCCGACTCTGGATCGCCGTGCTCCGGGCGCAACGCGACCTCGGTGTCCCGGTGTCCGACGGCGTGATCGAGGCGTACGAACGAGTAGCCAGCCAGGTCGATCTCGACTCGATCCGCGAGCGGGAGCGCCGCACCCGCCACGACGTCAAGGCACGCATCGAGGAGTTCTGCGCCCTCGCAGGTCACGAGCACATCCACAAGGGCATGACCAGTCGCGACCTCACCGAGAACGTCGAGCAGCTCCAGATCCGCGCCTCCCTCGAGCTCGTCCGCGACCGCATTGTCGCCGCGCTGGCACGGCTCGCGGCGCGGGCCGCCGAACACGCCGAACTGGTGATCGCCGGCCGCAGCCACAACGTCGCCGCCCAGGCCACGACGCTGGGCAAGAGGTTCGCGTCGATCGCCGACGAGCTGCTCGTCGCCCTCGAACGCATCGAGGACCTGCTGGCGCGCTATCCGCTGCGTGGCATCAAGGGTCCGGTCGGCACCGCCCAGGACCAGCTCGACCTGCTGGACGGGTCGCCGGAGAAGCTCGCCGATCTCGAAGACCGCGTCGCCGCACACCTGGGCTTCACCCGTGTTCTCACCAGCGTCGGCCAGGTCTACCCGCGCTCGCTCGACTTCGACGTCCTGTCCGCCCTCGTCCAGGCGACGGCCGCCCCCTCCAACCTGGCGACCACGATCCGGTTGATGGCCGGCAACGAACTCGTCACCGAAGGATTCCAGCCCGGCCAGGTCGGTTCGTCCGCCATGCCGCACAAGATGAACACCCGTTCGGCCGAACGCATCAACGGCCTCGCGGTCGTCGTTCGCGGCTACCTGTCGATGGTCGGCGAGCTGGCCGGCGACCAGTGGAACGAAGGCGACGTCTCGTGTTCGGTGGTCCGCCGGGTGGCCCTGCCGGACGCGTTCTTCGCCACCGACGGGCTGTTCCAGACGTTCCTCACGGTGCTGGAGGAGTTCGGTGCGTTCCCCGCGGTGGCGCAACGCGAGCTTGACAGATACCTCCCGTTCCTCGCGACAACCAAGGTGCTGATGGCGGCGGTCCGGCGCGGCGTCGGGCGTGAGACCGCACACGAGGTCATCAAGGAACACGCTGTCGCCGTCGCGCTGGCGATGCGGGAGAAGGGCGCCGAACGCAACGACCTGCTCGACCGGCTCGCCGCCGACGAACGCCTGGGCCTCAGCCGGGACGAGCTGGGCGGCCTTGTCAACGATCCCCTGACGTTCACCGGTGCGGCTCTGGCGCAGGTGAGTGAGGTCGTGCGCCGGGTGCGGACCGTGGTCGAGCGCTATCCGGAGGCCTCGTCGTATACCCCGGACTCCATCCTCTGAGAGCCCGTCGCCACCCCGTCCCACTCTCCTGCGGCGTGGCCTGGTCATCGGCCAGGAGCGGTCACGTGCGCGGAGGTACCCCTGTCCTCGCGGTCGATCGGCGACCAGGATGGCTGGTATGGCAGCGACCCCACGGAAGCCGAACATCGTCCTGATCGTCTCCGACGACCACGGGTACGCCGACCGTGGCGCGCTCGGTATCGACCCCGACGTGCGTACGCCCTCCCTCGATCGGCTGGCCGCCGAAGGGGTCTCGTGCACGCAGGCGTACGTCACGGCACCGATCTGCAGCCCGTCCCGCGCCGGCCTGATCGGCGGGCAGTACCAGCAGCGGTGGGGCGCCCAGTGGTTCGACTCCAGTGCGTTTCCCGACCACCTGCCCTCGCTCGCCGAACGCCTCCGTGACGCCGGCTACGCGACCGGCTACCTCGGCAAGGTCCACTACGGGCGCGAGGACAAGGGCGACCGCGCATGTCCGCCACACCATGGGTTCGCCGAGAGCTACTACGGCCTTGCTGGCAAGCAGGTGGGCCGGCTCAACTACCTGCGCCATTCCCGCGCGGCCGTGGAGAGCTACGGGCCGGAAGCGTCCCGCACCATGGCGGTGCAACCCCTTCTTGACGGTGACGAGGAGTGCGAGCTGGAGGGCTTCCTCACCGCGGAGCTCGGCCGCCGAGCACGGGACTTCGTTACCAGGCACGAGGATGAGCCGTTCTTCCTGATGCTGGCGTTCAACGCCGTGCACAACTTCTGCTTCCAGCTGCCGGACGACGAGCTGGCCAGGCGCGGACTGGCGAAGTTCCCGGACTGGGATCCCGCGATCTCGTCGTACGTGGACTGGTACGACGGTGCGATCTCGCCCTACCTCCCGAACGGTCGGGCGTACTACCTCGCCCAGCTCGACCTCATGGACGCCCAGATCGGGCTGCTGCTCGACGAGCTCGGCCAGCGCGGACTCGCCGACGACACGCTCGTCGTCTACACCACCGACAACGGCGGTTCGATGTGCAACTTCGGTGTCAACACTCCCTTGCGCGGTACGAAGTACACGTTGTGGGAGGGCGGTATCCGCGTTCCCTACCTCGTGCGGTGGCCCGAGGGCGGCATCACGGGCGGGCGTACGAACGACGCACTGACCAGCACCCTCGATCTCTATCCCACGTTGCTGACCGCGGCCGGCGCACCCCCGGAAGGTTGGGCGCACACGGACGGACTCGACCAGTTGCCGGCGCTGCGCGGCGACACAACCAAGTCGTCAGGCGACGCCGGGGCAGCTGGGCACGAGGCGCTGCACTGGGACTGCGGCTTCCAGTGGGCCGTACGCCTCGGCGACTGGAAGCTCCACCACGCCTCGGCCGGCCCACACGCCGACGCTCTGCGGCGCGGCGAGCACACCGACATCGGTGTCGGCCAGCGGCTCACCCACCTGGGCGACGACATCGGCGAGACCACCGACCTCTCCGCCGAGCATCCGGAGATCGTCGAACGCCTCCGTGCCCGCCACGCGGCCTGGCGTACCGAGGTCGGGCTGGCCTCGCTTCCCACGTGAGGACGACGACCGAGTGATCGTGAGACAGCTGATTCAGGTACTCAGGGGAACGGCAGCCACGCTCCCCGCTCAGGATTGGTCGGCCGTTGTTCTCATGGGTGTGCCAGCCGCCTCTACATGCCTTCCCTTGTCGACGAGATCAGGAGTGATGGGAAAGTCGAAATAGGTGTCCGGATATGGTTCGTCCTTCAGTTCGTAGTGCCACCACTCGCGATCGTACGAATCGAATCCGCAGGCGGACATGATCGATCGAAGGTACTGACGATTTCTCGCCTCGGCCGCTGTGATCCCCGCTGCGCCGTGATGCGAGATCGAATCCATCAGATCATGATCACCACCCATGGGGACGAGGGTTCCGGTGGCGAGCCCAAAGAGCGTCAGGTCGACGGCGCCGCCGCGGCTGTGGCCCGACCTGGCGGCGACATATCCATGGTCGAACAGCTCGGATCTGTCGATGTTCGGATGGTGCCTCGGTTTCGCCCGGCTGTCCTCCGGTTGCTTCGACCACCGCAGAAAGCAGTCCACGGCACGCTGTGGACGGTAACCATCCCAGAGAAGCAGACCGAATCCGAGGGAGGCGGCCTTGTCTCGCGCTCTCTCCAGGGCCGCACACAGGGCCCTTGTGCCGACGATTCGATTCGCTAGGTACCCGTCCACCGGCCGGCGGGTGAAGTTGTCCCAGGTAGCGTACTTGGCATCCCAGCGAATGCCGGATACGACCTCGTCGACGAAGACAAAGTCGTCCTTCATCGCCCGGTTCCCGCCAAGGCCAACGCCACCATCCGGTCGATCACGTCGGAAAGCGGCAACCCCGCGGCGGCCATCATCCTCGGATAACGACTGTAGGAGGTCATGCCCGGCAGCGTGTTGACCTCGTTGAGGACGACCTTCCCATCCCCTGTGAGGAACATGTCCACCCGCGCCAGTCCCCGGCAACCCAAGGCGCGATAGATGGCCTTGGCCGTCTCCCGAACACGCTCACGCACCTCGGCCGGAATGTCCGCGGGAACGATGAAGGTCGCGTTCTCGGATCCGCTTTCGGGATCATCCTCCTGATGGATCTTGAAGAAGCCATGAGAGAGCGAGACTCGGTCCACCTCACCTGTCGCCAGCTCCGAGTCGTTCCCCAGGACGGCACATCCGACCTCGCTGCCGACGACCGCCTCCTCGATCAACACCTTCGAGTCGAACTGTCGTGCGGTTTCCAGCGCACTCGGCAGTTCTTCCTTCCCCGAGACCTTGCTGACCCCGAAGGAGGATCCCGAACGGGCCGGCTTCACGAAGACGGGATAGCTGAGCCGGTCGGCATCGAGGTCGTCGTTCGTCGTGACGGTCCAGAACTTCGGCGTGGCGATTCCCGCGCTGCCGGCAACGATGTAGGCGAGGGACTTGTCCATGCAGACGGCGGAGCTCTGGACATCGCAGCCCACGTAGGGGAGGCCGGAGAGCTCGAGCAAGCCTTGGATCGCACCGTCTTCGCCGAGCTTGCCGTGTAGGACGGGCAGCACGACGTCCAGGCTGATCGTGGCGTACCGCCCCTGCTCCAGCACGAGCAGCCCAGGGACGCTCCGGTCCGGTGACAGCACAACCGAACGACAGTTGCCGTCCTCCCAGCCGCCGTCGGGGCCGTCGCAGAGCATCCAGGCACCGCGCTTCGTGATCCCGATGTAGAACGGTTCATACTTTGCGAGATCGAGGTTCTTGGCGACTTCTCGCGCAGACTTGACGGAGATGGGATGCTCCTCGAAACCGCCCCCGAAGATGATTCCGAGCTTCAACCTATCCATGCTGATTCCTGCTTTCGAATTCCAGGCAGTTGGTGAGGGAGTTTTCCACGGTGTCCCTCAGAGCGTGGTCCGTGTAATAGGCGGTGTGCGGACTGATGAGCACGTTCGGCAACTCCTGGAGTCGCAACAACGCCTTGCTCTCGATGGGTTTGCCTCGGCAGTCTGCGTAGAAGATTCCTTCCTCTCCTTCGAGCACATCCAACCCCGCACCGCCAAGTCGACCGCTTTCCAAGGCTTGAACCAGCGCCTCGGTGTCAAGAAGTGCCCCGCGTCCGGTATTGATGATGAACGCGCCGTGCTTCATCTGCTCGATACGTCGACGATCCAGGAGGTGGTGTGTTTCCGCAGTGAGCGGCGTATGGAGCGTCACCAGGTCGCTCAGCCGCAGCAGTTCATCGAGCGGTACGTAGTCGGCAGCGGTCTCGGGATGAGTGTCATGGGCCAGTATTCGACAGCCAAAACCCCGCAGCCTGTCCATGACCGCCGCGCCGATGCGTCCTGTTCCGATGACGCCGATCCTCAGATCGCGTAGTTCTCTCCCGCGTACACCGCTCAGTCGGTAGTCATGCGTATCCGTGCGGCGGACCATGGACTTTGCATGTCGCGCCGCCATCAGCATCAGCATCAGCGTGTAGTCAGCCACGCTGTCGGGCGAGTAGGTGACGTTTTCCACGGAGATGCCGACGCTCGCCGCGTAGCCCACATCGATGTGGTTGTAGCCAATGCTTCTTGTCGAGATGTATGTGACGCCGACTCGGCTGAGTGCTTGAAGGGTGGAGTCTGTGACGTGAGTCTTGTGATCCACGCTGATGCACCGGTTTCCCAATGCCAGGTCGATATTGGCCTCGGATACCGCTGCCTCGGTGATCTTCGGCATGACGCCGAGACGAGGTGCCAACTCTCGGAACAGAACAGCCTCGTCCTGACCACATCCATAGATGGTGATCCCCATCTTCTGGCCGGCAGAGGAGGACGTGGACGCCAGCGATCGGGTGCGGCGGGCCGCTGTTCGTACTGGTTCGCTGTAGGTCATGCCAGCCAGTCAAGGCGGTGCGGTGTTGCCAGCACGTATCGAGTTTTCGATATGCCGACGATATGCCGCACCGCCTTGACTGGCTGGCATGACCTACAGCGACCCAACCTCTTCCAACCGCTACCTCGTCAGCCTGCTCCCTATCTGCGCGATCTCGATCGGCCGGCTGTCGCTGCGCATCGCCGGCCCTCGCGCCGTCCGGGCATGATCCCGCTCAGCCTCGGCGAGATCGCCGCGGTCCTCGGCGGGACGGTCGAGGGCGACGACGCCGTGACGGTGACCGCGCCGGCCGTGCTCGACGGCAGGCAGGCCAAGCCCGGCGGCCTCTTCGTCGCCTTCGCCGGCGAGTACGTCGACGGCCACGACTACGCCGGCCAGGCCGGCCGGGCGGGCGCGGTGGCCGTGCTCGGCTCCCGGCCAACGTCCCTGCCCACGGTCGTCGTCGCGGACACCCAGGCCGCGCTGCAGGCGCTCGCCGCCCACGTCGTGGCCCGGCTGCGCGACGGGCTGACCGTCGTCGGGGTGACCGGCTCCCAGGGCAAGACCAGCACGAAGGACCTCCTGGCGGCCGTACTGTCGAGCGCCGGGACGACGATCGCCACGATCGGCTCGCTCAACAACGAACTCGGCATGCCACTCACCATGCTGCGCGCCGACGCGGCCACCCGGTTCCTCGTCCTCGAGATGGGAGCCCGCCACATCGGCCAGATCGCCGCGCTCACTGGGCTGGTCTCGCCTGACATCGCCGTCGTCCTCAATGTCGGCCGGGCCCACGTCGGCAAGTTCGGGTCGCGCGCGGCCATCGCCAGGGCCAAGGGCGAGCTTGTGCAGGGGCTGGCGCCCGGCGGCACCGCCGTCCTCAACGCCGACGATCCGCGGGTGGTCGCGATGCGTGCACTCACCGACGGCCCGGTGCTGACCTTCGGCCGGGCGGAGCACGCCGACGTGCGAGTGCTCGACCTGGCGCTGGACCGGCTCGCCCGGCCGTCCTTCGTGCTGCGGACCGCCGACACCTCGGCTCCCGTCACGCTGCCGCTCGTGGGCGCCCACCAGGCGCTCAACGCGTCGGCTGCCGCTGCGGCGGGACAGGCGGCCGGCGTACCCCTCGGCATGGCCGCGGCGGCACTGGCCACCGTCTCGCTGTCGAAATGGCGCCTGGAGCTACGCGACCTCCCGGGCGGCGCGACCCTGCTCAACGACTCCTTCAACGCCCACCCCGAATCGACCCTCGCTGGACTGGACGCGCTGTCGGCGATCGAGGGCGGGCGCCGCATCGCCGTCCTCGGCGCGATGCTCGAACTCGGCGACGACAGCGAGGCCGAGCACCGCGCCGTCGGGGAGTACGCGGCCTCCCGGGCCGACGTGGTGGTCGCGGTCGGCGAGGCCGCCCGGCCGATCGCCGACGGCGCGGGAGAGCGGGCGGTGGCGCTGGCCGGCAACGACGCGGCCGTCGACTGGCTGCGCGACCACCTCGCCGCCGGCGATGTGGTGCTCGTCAAGGCGTCCCGCGGGGCGCGTCTCGACGAGGTTGCCGCCGCGCTGGCGGAGTTCGGCGGGGTGCGCAACTGACCCTGAGAGCGCCGACGGCTCAGGACCTCGGTACCGGAGCGGATCGAGGTCGGTCTGACGGCATGCCCGCTGAGGCGAGCCACCAGCGGCGCGACGCCAGTGCGGCCAGCCCGGCGCCGGCCGCGTTGAGCAGCACATCGTCCACCGAGGACACGCGGTCCAGCCGCAGGACGTACTGAGCGGTCTCGACCAGGACCGAGCAGCCCGCCGCGAACGCCAGGATCCGCGGTACCGACGTCAGTGCCGCGAACCGCAGGGGCGCGAAGAACCCCAGCGCGGCGAACACCAGCACGTTGCCGACGACCTGGCCCGTCGACATCGTGAGCAGGTCCCGCAGCGGTACCAGGCTCACCCGACCAGGGATGGCGCCGGCCCGGCTGCCCGGCAACATGGTCATCCATACCCAGGGCACAGTCCCGTAGACGATGCCGACCTCGGCCAACGACGTGCGCCAGGCCGACGCCGACGTGACGCCGCTGGCACTCCGCCGGCGTGCCAGAGCCCACACCGCCAGCGCGGCCATCGGCAGTACGAGCACCGTCAGGTAGGCCACGCCGGTGAACGTACCGACCCAGCTGTGCCACCCATGCATGGTCACGTTGCCTCCGCTTGCCCGACCGCGATATCCATCCCAGGTCGGAACGATTTGGGTAGGGAGATTCAGCTCATCGCCCGCGCCGCTTCAAGGACCTGCGCCGCCTCATGTAGAGGTCGAAGGCCCGGTAGACCATCGGCCGCAGCGGCAGGTCCCACTCGCCGACGTACCTCACCGCCTGACCGCCGGTGCCGACCTTGAACTGGATCAGCCCGACGTGCGGGTCGTCCGCGTCGAGGGTGGGCGTGATGCCGCGCAGGTCATAGACGTCGCAGCCAGCCGCCAACGAGTCGCGGATCATCGCCCACTGGCAGGCGTTGGAGCCGCGCACCTCGCGCTTTTCGGTGGAGGAGGCGCCGTAGGAGTACCACGCGTGGCCGCCGACGCGGACCAGGATGGCGGCAGCCACCAGGTCGCCCTGGTGGCGGGCCAGGTAGAGCTCGATCCGCTCGGGGTCCTCGGCACTCATCGCCGCGAACATGGCCTCGAAGTAGCGCAGCGGCCGGGGCGTGAAGCGGTCGCGCTCGGCGGTGTGGACGTAGAGGTCGTGGAACGCCTTCAGGTCCTCGCCGACCGTCACCTCGACGCCCTCCTTGGCCGCCTTCTTGATGTTGCGGCGCCACAGCTGGTTCATGCCCGTGAGCAGGTCGTCCTCGGTCCTGCTCTGCCCGTCGAGATTGCGCAGTGGAAGCTCATACGTGAACTGCGGCTGCCCGGCCCCGAATCCGTCCTCCGGGTACTGCGGCAGCCAGCCGGCGTCCCTGAGCTGGCTGGTCACGCGAGCGCCGAGGGGGTCGGTCTGCTGACTGGGCAGCTCGGTGAGCCGCTCGATGCCCGGGTCGGCGATGCCCTCCTTGACCTGGGCCGCGCTCCAGGTGTTCGTACGCACCGGCGGGCCGAGCCGGATCGCGAACGCGCCGTCTGCCTTGAGATGTGCCGCCAGCGGGTCGAGCCACGCGTCGATCTCGCCGGGCGAGTCGATGGCCGGGCCCTGGGGCAGGTAGGCCAGCGTGAAGCGCTCGAGCCGTGGCACTGGGCGGTGCAGGACGAGGCCGGCGCCGACCAACGTCCGGCCGGCGTACCAGCCGAGGGACTCGCTGCGCCACTCGGTCTTGACGCGGCCCCAGGCCGGGGTCTGCAGGAAGCTGACCGACCGCTGTTTTCGCACGAACGCCACATGCTCGGCGGCGCTGATCGGCCCGACGGTCAAACTCACGCCCGACACCGGCTCGATGCCGTGCGTGCTGGTCACTGCTGCATCCTTGGATCGTGCGTGGGGTCGGCGTACATGGGCGGGCAGCCGTGATCGATCGCTTCAGGGCGCAGTTCGTAGTGCCAGGGCTCGTTGCGGTAGATCTGGCACAGCCCGTACCCGGCGCCGTGCTTGGACAGCCACACCGCGGCGTCGGGGGGCCCGATGTCGACCGCGTCCCCGGACACGTGAGCAGACGTGTCGGGGGTGGCCACCCATCGAGCGGCTTCCTCCTCGGAGCCGTACTTGAGGACCGCCTCACGAAACAGCTGATTCTGGTAGTCAGGGGAACGCCAGCCGCTGTTGACGTAGAACGTGACGCCGTCGTCCGCGGCATCCGTCGCGGCTTGGCGGAGGGCACCGAGAAGATCCGAAGCGAGGTTGGCTACGCAGGAGTACTCGTCATCAAACACTGTCACGCCGTCGGGGACGGCACGGTCATCCTCGGGTGGCGTACCACGTGCGGCTCGAGTCATGCGACCAGTCAAGGCAGCGTGGTGTTGTCGGCACGTATGTGGTTTTCGATATGCCGGCGATATGGTCCGGCTCGTAACATCGAGTGTTGCCAGGGGACGCGTCGTGCGTGACGGGGGGCACTGCCGGTTACCGGGGGCGCGGCCGCTGACCGGAAGCGCCGCAATCGTCGGCCCCGGCGGGGGTCGGCGTCGTCTTCGTAGGACCTGCCCCGGCCACCTGGCTGAGCTGGTCGCTGGCGCAGTCGCGGACACAGGCGTCGGGCGGCCGGCGCGCTCTGCAAGGATCGGCGTATGAGCGAATCGGTGCCGGCCTTCGGCCTCCCGCACGTCTATTCGGGCAAGGTCCGCGACATCTACGAGGACCGCGGCGATCTGATCCTCGTCGCCTCCGACCGGATCTCGGTCTTCGACACCGTGCTGCCGACCCCGATCCCGGACAAGGGGCGGATCCTCACCGCTCTCTCGCTGTGGTGGTTCGAGCGTTTGGCAGACCTCGTACCCAACCACGTCATCTCCGCGACCGGCGTCCCGTCCGCGTTCGCGGGCCGGGCGATCCGGTGCCGCCGCCTGGAGATGGTGCCGGTCGAGTGCGTCGCCCGCGGCTACCTCACCGGTTCAGGCCTGGCGGAGTACGAAAAGTCCGGCACAGTCTGCGGCGTCTCCCTCCCGGCCGGCCTCGTCAACGGATCCCAGCTGCCCGAGCCGATCTTCACTCCGACGACGAAGGCGCCCGTGGGTGAGCACGACACCGCCATGACGTACGACGAGGTGGTGGCCAAGGTCGGTGCCGACACCGCGGAGGAGTTGCGCCGGCTCACGGTCGAGGTCTACCGGCGGGGCGCCGCCCTCGCCGCCGAGCGGGGCATCATCATCGCCGACACCAAGATCGAGCTCGGGTTCGCCGGCCCCGACCGCAGCCTTGTCCTCGCCGACGAGGTGCTGACGCCGGACTCGTCGCGGTTCTGGCCGGCGGAGACGTGGCAGCCGGGGCGCGCGCAGTTCGCGTTCGACAAGCAGTACGTGCGGGACTGGGCGGCTTCAAGTGGTTGGAACAAGGAACCCCCCGCTCCGGAGATCCCGCCCCAGGTCGTCGAGGCGACCCGGGACCGCTACGTCGAGGCCTACGAACGACTTACCGGCGAAACCTGGAGCGGCGGCAGCCCTGCTGGATGAGGGGACCCGTCATCCGCTGCTGCTCACCGAACCGCCCCGCACGCCGCCTCATTCTGGATATGTACACTCCAGAATAGGCCACCCATCCGCCGGAGGGCACCAGGCCACGACACTCACACCGGAGAGAGGAACCCACAGCCGATGTCGCACACCCTGGTCAACCCTCCCGCCCTGCACGACCCGGTGCCGTTCGGCTACAGCCATGTGGCCAGCGTGTCCGGGCCCCTGGTCGTCGTCGCGGGGCAGTACGCGTCGGACGCCGACGGCCACGTCGTGTCGGACGACTTCGGCACCCAGGTGGACCGGTCGCTCGCCAACCTGGGCACCGCCCTCGACGCGGTCGACCTCGACTTCCGCCACGTCGTCCAGTTGCGGACCTACGTCGTGGATCTCGACGCCGACAAGCTCGGGATCCTGGTCGAGCGGCTCGAACGGATCTGGGGTGGGAACCCGCCCACGCAGACCCTCCTCGGCGTGGCTGGCCTCGCCCTTCCCGGCATGGCCTTCGAGGTCGACGCCCTCGCAGCCGGGACGTGAGTGTGCGCCGCTGATGGGTGCGTGACGCGCGCTCAGACGTTCAAGCGTTCAGACGTTCAGGCTTGAGGCAGCCAGCAACCGCCTGGTGCGATCACGGACCGCGGGCGCCTTCCGCTCCACGTCGGTCTGTACGTCGGCAAGGGTCTGCCTGGCAAGTTCGCGACGCCAGGCGAGCTCGGCGGTCCCCACCGCGTGGGCTATCACGCAGGTGTCCGTGTAGTCGTCGGCGGGATCGCTTCCCGGCCCGCGACGACGGATCTCGGTACACCGGAAGGCCGGGTCGCGCCCCTCGATCGCGACCACCACGTCGAGCAGGGTGATCGCGTCGAGGTCACGGGCCAGCTGGAAACCACCGCGGGGCCCGGACGTCGAGACCACGATCCCTGCCCGGGCCAGGGCCTGCAGCTGCTTGTTGAGGTACGCCGTCGGCAGTTCGTAGAACTCGGCCAGCCTCGCGGCAGTCACCCGGTGCTCGGGCCCGACCCAGGCCAGGTTCAGGCAGCTGTGGAGCGCCCACTCGACGCCCTCGCTCATCCGCATATCTGGAGCTTACGTATCCAGGACACATGGCTCGCCGACACCGGGCCGCCGGAGGGGCGCCGGACGGGCGGTGGTGGTGGCGGGGGGGTGGGCGGCGGGGCACCTTGTGACTGGCTACCGACTCCTCCGCCGCGGGAACCCAGACGTTTCGCCCGGGTGGCGCCGCACGGACCATCGGCCACGGCTCGATACGCTGGCGGCACGTCGTCTTGTCATGAGATCTGCAGGTGAGGAGCGTGCGACTGTGGCCAGGGTCGTCGTCGATGTGATGCCGAAACAGGCGATCCTCGACCCGCAGGGTCGGGCCGTCGTCGGAGCACTGGGCCGGCTGGGCTTCGCCGGCATCTCCGACGTACGCCAGGGCAAGCGGTTCGAACTCGAGGTCGAGGGCGAGCTCACCGAGGAGCGCCTTGCGGAGCTTCGACGGGCCGCCGAGACACTGCTCGCCAACACCGTGATCGAGGACTTCACGGTCCGGGTCGAGACGGTCGGTGCGGAGCCCGCATGAGCGCGATGAGCCCCCACGCAGGGACGCCGAGGTACGAGGTGTGCCGGAGTGAGGCACCGCAGTGGTCATGCGAAAGGAGACCCGCATGAGCACTCGGGTCGGCGTCGTCACGTTCCCCGGTTCGCTCGACGACCGGGATGCCCGGCGAGCGGTGGAGATCGCGGGCGGCGAGGCCGTCGCGCTGTGGCACGCCGACACCGACCTCGGCGGCGCCGACGCGGTGGTGCTGCCGGGCGGCTTCTCCTACGGCGACTACCTGCGGTGCGGTGCGATCGCCCGCTTCGCCCCGATCATGACGCCGATCATCGAGGCCGCCCGGGACGGGCTGCCGGTGCTCGGCATCTGCAACGGCTTCCAGGTCCTGTGCGAGTCCCACCTGCTGCCGGGGGCGCTCGTCCGCAACGATCGCCGCAAGTTCGTCTGCCGCGACCAGCCGCTGCGGATCGAGAACGCCGGCACCGCGTGGACGTCGGCGTACTCCGCCGGCCAGGAGATCGTCATCCCGATCAAGAACGGCGAAGGTGGCTTCGTTGCCGACGAGGCGACGCTGGACCGAATCGAGGCCGGCGGCCAGGTCGTCGTCCGCTATGCCGGTGACAACCCCAACGGCTCCTACCGCGACATCGCCGGCATCTGCAACGAGGCGGGCAACGTCGTTGGCCTGATGCCGCATCCCGAGCACGCGGTCGAAGAGCTGTGTGGACCCACTACCGACGGCGTCGGGTTCTTCGCCTCGCTCCTGCGCCAGTTCGTACCCGCGACGTCTCCGTGACGACGATCGCGAGCCAGACCGCCGGCCAGCGCTCGATCGGCAACCCCCTGCTCCAGCCCTCTCCCCGTGATCATGATCGTGATCATGAAGCGTTTCGGGGCGTATGGACCCGCTTTCTTTCATGATCATGAAGGACCTTCCTCGACGCCATGCCAGCCAGAACCCGCGGGACACCGAGGCGGTCGAACCAGTCACTCTCCGCAGGAAGGCGAGCCGGAACGGGACGCCCCGAGGGGTGGGGAGCGGTTCTGGATAGCGTGGAGCCTGTCGTACGCGCCCCATCGCCCCTCGTCCGGACGGAGTGCCCCAGGTGACTGTGACCGTCGACACCGTGAAGTACGCCGCGGACAACCCGGACCTCGAACAGCCGTATCGCGAGCTCGGTCTGAAAGACGAGGAGTACGCACGGATCCGCGAGATCCTCGGCCGCCGCCCGACGAGTTGCGAGCTGGCGATGTACTCCGTCATGTGGAGCGAGCACTGCTCCTACAAGTCGAGCAAGGTGCACCTGCGCAAGTTCGGCGAACTGCCTACCGAGACGAGCCTCGGCAAACTTCTCGCCGGCATCGGGGAGCAGGCCGGTGTCGTCGACGTCGGCCAGGGCTACGCGGTGACGTTCAAGATCGAGTCGCACAACCACCCGAGCTACGTCGAGCCCTACCAGGGTGCGGCCACCGGCGTCGGCGGGATCGTCCGCGACATCCTCGCGATGGGCGCGCGCCCGGTCGCGGTGATGGACAGCCTGCGCTTCGGCCCCGCTGAGGCGCCCGACACCCACCGCGTCCTGCCCGGCGTGGTCGCGGGCGTCGGTGGTTACGGCAACTGCCTTGGCCTGCCCAACGTGGGTGGCGAGGTGGTCTTCGATCCGTCGTACGCCGGAAATCCGCTGGTCAACGCGCTCTGCGTCGGAGTGCTGAAGCACGAGGACCTGCACCTCGCCAAGGCTTCCGGCGTCGGTAACCAGGTGATCCTCTACGGCGCCAAGACCGGCGGCGACGGCATCGGTGGAGTGTCGGTGCTCGCGAGCGAGACGTTCGACGCGGCCTCGGGCGACGGCACCAGCGGCCCTGCCAAGCGGCCGAGCGTCCAGGTCGGCGACCCGTTCATGGAGAAGCTGCTGATCGAGTGCACGCTCGAGCTCTTCGCCGAGGACGTCGTCGTCGGCATCCAGGACCTCGGCGGCGCCGGCCTGTCCTGCGCGACGTCCGAGCTGGCGTCGGCAGGTGAGGGCGGGATGCGGGTCTGGCTCGACCGCGTACCCCTCCGCGACTCCTCGCTCGCTCCCGAGGAGATCCTCATGAGCGAGTCGCAGGAACGCATGATGGCCGTGGTGGCGCCCGGCGACGTCGAGAAGTTCCTCGCGATCTGCGCCAAGTGGGACGTGCCCGCCACGGTGATCGGCGAGGTCGAGGACACCGGCCGGCTGACCGTCGAATGGCAGGGCCACACGGTCGTCGACGTACCCCCACGGACGGTCGCGCACGAGGGTCCCGTCTACGAACGCCCGGTACTCCGCCCGCTCTGGCAGGACGACCTGCAGGCCGACGGCCCCGACGTCCTCGCCCGGCCGGTCCTCGAGGAGGACATCCGCGCGGTCCTGCTCCAACTGGTGGCCTCGGCCAACCTCAGCGACCGGTCGTGGGTCACCGACCAGTACGACCGCTACGTCCTCGGCAACACCGTCCTCGCCCAGCCCGAGGACGCCGGCATGATCCGGGTCAGCGAGGACACGTCCCTCGGGGTCGCGCTCGCCACCGACTGCAACGGGCGCTACGCCAAGCTCGACCCCTACGCGGGTACGCAGCTCGCGCTCGCGGAGGCCTACCGCAACGTCGCCGCCACTGGCGCCCGGCCCCTTGCGGTGACCGACTGCCTCAACTTCGGCTCGCCGGAGGACCCGGGCGTCATGTGGCAGTTCGCGCAGGCGACGGAGGGTCTCGCCGACGGCTGCCGCACGCTCGGGCTGCCCGTCACCGGCGGCAACGTGAGCTTCTACAACCAGACCGGCGAGCAGGCGATCCTGCCGACCCCGGTGGTCGGGGTGCTCGGCGTGATCGACGACGTGGCTACGCGCGTGCGGCACGGCTGGCGCACGCCCGGCGCCGAGATCTACCTGCTGGGCACGACGCGGGAGGAGTTTGGCGGGTCCGAATGGGCCCACGTCGTCCACGGGCATCTCGGCGGCACACCGCCGACGGTGGACCTCGACGCCGAACGCGCCCTCGCCGACGTCCTCATCGAGGCCGGTCGGGCCGGTGTCGTCGAGGCGGCGCACGACCTGTCCGACGGCGGGCTCGCCCAGGCGGTCGTGGAGTCCTGCCTGTCCTCGGGCCTCGGCGCGCGACTCACCCTCCCGGCGGAGCTGGGTCCGTTCGTGGCGTTGTTCAGCGAGTCCTCGGCCCGCGCGGTTGTCGCCGTACGTACGCAGGACAAGGAACGGTTCGCCGACCTGTGCGCGGCCCGGGGCGTGCCGTCGACCCTGATCGGGGTCGTGGAGGCGGGCGGTGACGACGCCGCGCTCGTGGTCGGCGACGGCGGGACCGGCGCGCGGTTCCATGTCTCGCTGGCCGAGCTGCGGGCGGCGTGGTCCGGGACGCTACCCGCGCTCTACGAGCAGAGCTGAACCGCCTGCCTTGTTCCCGTTCGGGCCGATGCCCTCCAAGTGGCGGCCGCCAAGCGGGCGGGATGCTGGCGGTTGGCGGGCGGATGCTGGCGAGCCGGCACCCCGGACCTGCGTCGATCCAGAAGGCGTAACGGGCTCAGCCGAGGTCAGGGCCGGAGAAGAGCCAGCGGACGAGGAGTAGCAGCAGGCCGACGATGATCACGACGGCCGGGAGCGCCTGGAGGAGACCCGGCCACCGCCGAGCACCGCAGGAACGCATGATGGCGACGACCCCGCAGCTCATGACAAACACGGTGACGGCGGCAGGAAAGATGATCATCAACGAGATCATGAAGTACCAACTGCCGGCCCGCACGGGGTCGACACCGGGCACGCTGAAGAAGTCGAAACCGACGGCGCCGAGGGTGACGGCGAGGAGCGCACCGACGAGAATCATGGCCCACAGGTAGCCGCGCCCGCCCTTCGGAATGGGCGGCGGCAGCGGACTGAGAGTGCCGGCGCTGTGACTTGACGATGAGGTGGCATTGCCTGGCATGGAGTTCCTTCCCCGGTTCGGCACTTAGATGGTAATGCCGAACATGGACAGTGGACCGGATCAGTCGCCGGTGGATCACGGCGGCCGACCTTCTGGAGGCGTACGAGACGCCATGGCGGTCAGGCGGCAGCCCGAGACGCTGAGGGACCTGCGCAGACGCGATGCCCTGGCGTCGCGCGTGTGCGCCTTGCTGCGGCGGGACCAGCGGGTCGTTGCTGTCGAAGCGTACGGAAGTCTGGCAGCTGGCCGCGCCGACCGCTACTCAGATATCGACCTCGTGGTCCCGGTCGACGGTGCCGGCGGTGCCGGCGGTGCGGGTTGGGGCAGATGCTGGACCTGTGTGTGGCGGGGCACGGCCAGCGTGGGGCGCCCTGCGAGGCGGTGTACGAGCGCTGCGTGAGGCACCGCTAGCCGGGCGGAGCCTAGTCACGCAGGAGGCGTTCCCACCCGGTGGCCGGTGTGCGGTGCCAGGAGATCATGTGGGCGTACACGATGATGTTGTCTGACCAGCCGGTCTTCTTGTCGAAGCTGCCACCGCAGGTGATCAACCGGAGTTCGGATCGGTCACTCGGTGCGTAGATCTGATCCGCCGGGAACTGGTTTTTGGGCTGGATCGACGCCCCGTCGACACGGTAGACGACCGCAATGCCATCGCGGCGGGTGACCGTGACGGTCTCGCCGCGACGCACGGCCCCGAGGTCGTAGAAGACAGCGGCGCCGCTGTACCTGGAGTCCAGGTGGCCCACGATCACGGTGCGGCCAGGTTGACCGGGGGTGGCGCCGGGCGTGTACCAGCCGGCAAGATGCGGCTTGTTCGCCGGCGGTACGTCGATGGCACCGTTGCTCGCAGTACCGACCCCACCGAGCGGCGCGGAGACGCCGATCGAGGGAATGTCCAGGCGTGTCGGCGCTGATCGTGAGTCCAGCAGTGCCGGCGACGGACTGGACGCAGGAGCCTGCGCCTGCTCCCGCGCCTGGGACGCGGGCGACGTCGGCCGGTCGCGCTTAGGTACTGCGGACGCCGCCTCCGGCTGCGGTGGCGGTGTGGTCATGACCGGCATGGGCGGTGGCGCAGGTCGCCCGAGAGTGTCCGCCGCAACCATGCCGAAGCCACTGATCGCCATGAGCACGAGCAAAACCATGGCGGTCCCCCGCCCCCAATGCTGGGGGCGGAGGACCAGCCGCAGATTCGACCGCACTTGTTACGCCTCGGCCGTGCCGTGGCCACGCCGGCGAAGCAGCATGACGCTTCCGGCGGTCAACGCCAGACCGAGCATCCCAGCGCCGGCCATTGCCGTCGGACCCACACCGCCGGAAGCCGACGCTGACGCGCCGTCTCCGGTATTGGGCCCAGTGCTGGACAGCGACGGGCTCACCTCACGAGGCTCGTTAGCGGCCTCGTTGCTTTCCGGCAGCGGCGTGAGCTCCTCGAACCCCTCGCAGCGTGGATCGCCGTTCGGCAACTCGCCATTCGGGTCGAACGGGAAGTTGGCGTTATCCGGGTTCACGGTGCAGACCGTCTGCCAAACCCTTTGCGCTGCGTTGTTCACGGCGTCCTTCACCGAGTGACCATCGGTGACGATCGTGACGTGGAGAGAGTTACCCTGAACCGCGACCGTCGCGCAGATCACGTTCTCGGGAATAGGTGTGGGCTCGGTGTCTGCCGTTTCGACAAACTGAATCCACGGGTCGACACTGCCTGCTCCTCTGTTTTCCTTCCATATCCACAGCTGTCCCTTCTCAGGGACGTAGGCGAGGATTTTGTCGTTGCCTTGAAAGGTGGAGTCGATACAGAGCGCCTTGTTCTTCTTCTTGTGGTCCTTCCCGCCATCGTGCGGCGTACCATCCGCGGCGAACGACCGAGCGGCGCTGCCCGGGTCGATGGCGGTGGCAACGCTCGCCGATGCTGGCGCCGACAGAGCCGCCAGCCCGCCGAGCACCACCGCCGCGCCGATGTGAACGCCTACGGTCCTGCGGTTGATCAGGCTGCGTAGCAACCTGCCCAATGGTGACTTGATCACCCGACTTCCTCCCAACGTGATACGTGGTAGATGCCTTCACCACAATGACGAAATCCGGTCTTCTGCCACGCCGAAAGGTTTGACAATCGGATCTACGTCGCAATGGTGTCCGCCTTGAACTACCCAGCCATTGCCGAACATCACTTGTGGCCAAGTTCGACAAAGAGCGCAAAGAGAATTGGGCGACGATCAGGGCGGCCACAGATCAGCTGGGAGGAATGCCGCATCTCTGGCGGGTGCGACCAATTCACATTTCTGGAATCCGGCGCTTAACCGGCGGAGGTAAGGGCGTATTTTCACCGCTCTTGAGGACCATCCGGGCGGGCTTCAACTGATCCCGAACACACGCTTTGGGTGTCACGGTGCGAACGGTCGCCAAGAATCAGGCAGGCCCGCCTCCGGGCCGATTCCTGACGTTCCGAAGAATCCAGAGTCCCCGATCGTGAGACCACGACAATCGGAAGTACACCCACAAAGCGTCATCTAGAGGCCGACCGCGGCGACAGCGCCCGAAACGGCCAGGACGGTGGTCGCCGCCAGTGCGCCCTGAGCCGCGCCGGTCCAGCGCCGAGCAGGGCTGAGTTGCAGGAGCAGGACGACCAGCCACGCGACACCGGTCGCGAGCGCCGCGAACGGCGCCGACATGAACGCGAGCAGCACAGCCCCGTCGCGCTGGGTGAGCGTGCAGCCGAATCCGAGGCCTTCGCACTGGCCGCCCCCCACCTGATCTCTCGGCCAGGACCACGCGAGCAGGGCGAGGATCGCCAGGACATACGGACCGAGGGTGAAGACGGTGGACCACGCCAGACCGCCGCCGGCGGACGCTCCGGCGTTCGACCCCTGACCGGACGGACCCTGACCGGACGGGCGCTGCACGGTCGAGCCCCTGCCCCTCCCCTCGAGGCCTGCCGGGACCGGCCGTTGTTCGATGTCCATCGGGCAAGAGTGGCGGAGGACCGGTCGAGGGACATCCGTACGGATACTCAGGTCGTACTCAGCACTACTGCGCAAAGAGGACCCCGGGCCGCACCGGTCAGCACGGGGAGCAGCGGCGGGGCGCCGACGCTAGGAGCCCTCCGTCGCCACATTTCGGTCGGGTCCGACGTGCGTCTCATCGGCCATGGCCGGCGAACTGATCAGGAGGGTTGCCACAACGGCGATTGCGACAGGGCCGGAACGCCACACCTGGCGGCAGGCGGCGAGCCGGGCCGGGTGGCCTTCGCCCTTTTCCGGGGCAGCGATGTGCAGGTGGTTCATCGTGGACCTCCAGATCCCTTCGTTTGCACGTGGCAATGCACCAGGGGGAAGGGCCGAGGCCGGGCCCTTCCCGCGTCGTGGCTGCGCACGGGACCCGAACGGGTGGGGGACCCGTGGTCACCGCGGCAGAACGTCAGTGGTCGCCGGAGGGACAGGAGGCGGCGACCACCCGACATCGGTCACCAGGCTTGTGCGGAGCGGGTGACCAGGAATGACGCTAGCGGCCGGACGGGTTACTGCGTGGAGACGCGGCGAGCATCTGTGGACAACGTTCCCATCTCATTTCTTCGACGCATGCGGGAATGCATGTAAGCGTGTAATCAGTTGAGATGGACATGACCACGCTGACACTCCCCCTGCTCTTCCTGGCCGACACCGTCGTCCTTCCCGGCATGGTCGTGCCCGTGGAGCTCGACGGTGACCGCCAGGCCGCCGTCGACGCGGCCCGGCTCGCCGCCCGTGACACCACGCCGGCCGGTGCCTCACGTCCAGACTCTTCGTACGAATCCGGCAGGTCGTACGAATCGAACGGATCCGGCAAGCGCGACACAACCGATGAGACGCCCAGGGTCCTCGTCGTACCCCGCCTCGACGGGAAGTACGGCGCGGTCGGCGCCATCGCCGAGATCGCCCAGGTCGGCCGCCTTCCCACCGGCGAACCGGCCGTCGCCCTCCGCGCCACCGGGCGCGCGAAGGTCGGCGTCGGCGTCAACGGACCCGGCGCGGCCCTGTGGGTCGAGGCCGAGGTTCTCGACGTCCCCACGCCAGATGACGCGACCCGCGAGCTGGCCCGGGAGTACAAGTCCGTCCTGGTCTCGATCCTCACCGCCCGCGACGCCTGGCAGGTCGTCGACGCCGTCCAGCGGATGAACGACCCGAGCGAGCTCGCCGACGCGGCCGGCTACGCCTCGTGGCTCGAGACCGACAAGAAGGTCCAGCTCCTCGAGACCCCCGACACCCGCGAGCGCCTCACGCTGCTCCTCGAATGGGCCCGCGCCCATCTGGCCGAGCTGGAGGTCACGGAGAAGATCCGCGACGAGGTGCGGGACACGATGGACAAGACCCAGCGGGAGTACGTCCTGCGCCAGCAGCTCGCGGCCATCCGCAAGGAGCTCGGTGAGGACGACCCCGAGGGCGCCGACGACTACCGGTCGCGCGTCGAGGCCGCCGACCTGCCGGAGAAGGTCCGCGAAGCCGCGCTCCGCGAGGTCGACAAGCTGGAACGCACCTCCGAACAGTCACCGGAGGTCGGCTGGATCCGTACCTGGCTCGACACGATCCTCGACCTTCCGTGGAACGTACGTACGGACGACACCACGGACATCACCGGCGCCCGTGAGGTGCTGGACGCCGACCACGCCGGCCTCGACGACGTGAAGGACCGGATCGTGGAGTACCTCGCCGTGCGTTCGCGGCGGGCGACCCGCGGGCTGCAGGCCGTCGGGGGCCGGGGCTCCGGTGCCGTCCTGGCGCTGGTCGGCCCGCCCGGCGTCGGCAAGACCTCGCTGGGCGAGTCGGTGGCGCACGCGCTCGGGCGGAAGTTCGTCCGGGTGGCGCTCGGCGGTGTGCGCGACGAGGCCGAGATCCGCGGTCACCGGCGTACGTACGTCGGCGCGATGGCCGGACGTATCGTCCGCGCCATCAAGGAGGCCGGTTCGATGAACCCGGTCGTCCTGCTCGACGAGGTGGACAAGGTCGGCTCCGACTTCCGGGGCGACCCCGCGGCCGCCCTGCTCGAGGTGCTCGACCCCGCGCAGAACCACACGTTCCGTGACCACTACCTCGAGGTCGAGCTGGACCTGTCCGACGTCCTGTTCCTCGCCACCGCGAACGTCGCCGACACCATCCCGCCAGCGCTGCTGGACCGGATGGAGCTCGTCGCGCTCGACGGGTACACCGAGGACGAGAAGGTCGCCATCGCCCGGGACCACCTGCTGCCGCAGGCACTCGACCGGGCCGCGCTGTCTGCCGACGACGTGGCGGTGGAGGACTCCGCCCTTCGGACGGTCGCGGCCGACTACACCCGGGAGGCCGGGGTCCGCGGGCTCGAACGCGCGATCGCGAAGATCCTCCGCAAGGTCGCGACCGCCCTGGCCACCGATCGCGCGAGCGCACCGGTCCGCGTGGGCGCCGACGAGGTGAAGGTCTACCTCGGCAAGCCGAGGTTCCTGCCCGAGTCGGCCCGCGACGGCTCGACCCCGGGTGTCGCGACCGGGCTCGCGGTGACGGGTGCCGGCGGTGACGTGCTGTACGTCGAGGCCGCCACGATGGCGGGCGAGCCGGGTCTCACGTTGACCGGCCAGCTGGGCGATGTGATGAAGGAGTCGGCCCAGATCGCCGTGTCGTACCTGCGGGCGCAGGGCGCCGGACTCGGCGTACCGACCGACGCGCTCGCCGACCACCGTGTCCACGTGCACGTGCCCGCGGGTGCTGTACCCAAGGACGGCCCGTCGGCCGGCGTGACGATGACGGCGGCGCTGGCGTCGATGCTGTCCGGACGGCCGGTACGCCCGGAGGTCGGCATGACCGGCGAGGTCTCGCTGACCGGACGGGTGCTACCGATCGGCGGCGTCAAGCAGAAGTTGCTGGCCGCGCACCGGGCCGGACTCACCGAGGTGATCCTGCCGCGCAAGAACGAGCCCGACCTCGACGACGTGCCGGAAGGCGTCCTCGCCGACCTCACCGTGCATCTCGTCGACGACGCCGCCGAAGTCGTCCGCCTCGCGCTCCGGGACAGTTCCGAGCTGGCGCCGGGAACGGGCGAACAGGTCGGGACCGGCAAGGCCGCTTAGGTCCCTGTCCACCGGGCCGGAGGCCGCCAAGGCCCTGCCGCCGGGCCGGAGGCCGCCAAGGCCCTGCCGCCGGGTCAACGAGAGCCGTCGCCACCTTGCCTGTGTGCGGGGTGGCGACGGCTCTCGCGCACGCTGGCGCTCACCGCCGACGGCCCGGGGAGCTTCACGCGAGGCGAAGCCGACCCCGGGCCGAAACGAGTACCCACATCCAGCCCCCCGGCCGTACGTCCGGACGCGGAACCCGGCCGAGGTGATGGAGGGACGCTTACCACCACGGCACGGCGGCCACCGGATTCCCTTTGGCCTGGGTGGCCGTCGGGCGACCAGGAACCGGTGGACCTGTGATGAGCGACGCGCCCCCTCAGGTGACGGCAGCAGGTCGCCGGTGGGTGCCGGCGGCGGGCTGCTGCTTCGTCCGCCGCGTCGCTCATGTCAGCGAGTTTCGCGTCCATCGCGGTGCGCCCGAATCCGCTGGCGTACTCAACATCGACACCGCACGCGTACTCGGTGGGGCCGCGGGCGCGACCGGCGACGTCGACATGCCTTCCCGCCCTCGCCGAGGACACGGCCGCCCTGCCATGGCGTACACGCGGGAGATTGGCGGCACTGCCGAGTGGGACCGCCGTCGACCCGGGCGAGCACGCGCGAGGCGAAGCCCTGCCCGGGCCGAACTCGGATCCGTACGCCCGCAAACCCCCGTCGTCTTCCAGCGCGGGCGGACCCGGCCGCGGTGGTGGAGGAAGAAGGAACCACCCCGGCTTGGCGGCCACCGGTTCCGTCGGCCTGTGAGGCCGTAGGGCGAACCCGGAACCGGCGGTCTTGGCGAGCGGTACCGAGCGGCACCACTCATGGACCGAGCCTCCCGGCTCGGCCGCCGACGATCACCCGTCGGCGTACTCAATCCGGACTGGGCCACTCCCACCGGCGTCGTGAGTGTTCCGGCTCACCGGCGCCCCACGCGTACGTGGTCCACCGGTCTGGCAGCTTCCTGCCTCCGGCCTCGGCTCGGAGCACGGCGTGCTGCCCGATCGTTGGCGGATTGGCGAGCGGATCCGGATGTCGGAGACACCGGACGGAGACACCGGACGGAGACACCGGACGGAGACACCGGACGCGACCGGTCCGATGCGCTGGCCCGAGCGACCGCCAGCAGGAGGTGGGTAACTCATGACAGTGGCCGACGGCGACACCGAGACGGCGGCGGCCCGTGCGAAGGCCGCGCTCGCACTGACCAGCCGGCTGTGGAGGCAGCGGTTCGGCGTGTGGTGGCTCGGCCGGGTCAGGGGCGACACGCTCAGCCGGGTCTGGCTTCCGGCCGGAATCCTCGATCCGTACCCCCTCTACGCGCGGTTACGTGCCGAGGGTCCGCTGCCGCGGAGCCGGACCGGGGCCTGGGTCGCTGCCCGACACCAGGTGGCCAACCAGGTCCTGCGTGACCGTAGATTCGGCGTCCGGGAGAAGGGCGCCCCCTACCCGCCGGCGGACGACGCCAGAGGCCTGACCTCGGGCAACACAGCTCTCGACGAGTCAAGACCCGAGTGGGACATGTCGTTCCTCGAGCTCGATCCGCCCCACCACTCCCGGCTACGGCGGCTCGTCGCGCCGGCGTTCGGTCCTCGCATGATCGCGGGCTACCGCGAACGCATCGAGCGTACGACCCACGAGCTCCTCGACAAGGCGCTCGCGAACGGCGAGTTCGACCTGATCAGGGACTTCGCTACTCCGCTGCCGATCGCGGTGATCAGCGACCTGCTGGGGATCCCGGACGTCGACGTGGACCGGTTCTCGCGGTACGGCAACATCGTCGGGGCGTCCCTCGACGGCGTCCGCTCCGTTCGGCACGCCCGTGAGCTGCACGAGGCGAAGGCCGACCTCAACGCACTCTTCAGCCGTCTCGTCGAGCAACGCCGCACCGAACCCGGCGACGACGTGATCAGTCGCCTCACCGGGCCACTGGACGAGGAGACACTCGACGGCCGGGAGCTGCTCAACACAGCGCGCCTGCTCCTGGTCGCCGGGTTCGAGACGACCGTCAATCTGATCGGCAACGGCATGCTGGCCCTGCTCGCCCACCCCGACCAGTGGGAGCGCCTCCGCGCCGACCCCACGCTTGCGTCGGGCGTGGTCGAGGAGGTGCTGCGGTACGACCCGCCCGTCCAGGGCACCACCCGGATCGCCCACGAGGAGATCGAGCTGGCGGGGCGCACGGTCCGGCCCGGCCAGTGGGTCGTCGTCCTCCTCGGCGCGGCCGGGCGGGACGCCGAGGTCTACCACGATCCGGACCGGTTCGACATCGCGCGCGAGACCGGCGTCGAGCATCTGGCGTTCTCGAGTGGGATCCACTACTGCGTGGGCGCGCCGCTGGCCAGGCTGGAGGGAGAGGTCGCCTTCCGGGTCCTGGCCGAGCGGCTTCCCGAGCTGGTGCGCGCGGGTCCGGTTCACCGGCGTACGTCGTTCACGATCCGGGGGTTGTCCCCGTTTCCCCTTCAGCTCCGCGTCCCCGCCTCGACCACCCCGTGATCATGATCGTGATCATGAAGTTTGTCGGCGTATCCGCCGCTCTTCCTTCACGATCATGGGGCACTCCATGACCACGGGCCACGTTCACCGCTACGGCAAGGGACGCGCCGATCCTCGCTCAAGAAAGCTCGACACCTCGCCGCCCGGCCTCCACAACGAACCGCTCGGCCGCCGACACCGACCCGTCCTCCACGGCCACCGCGGACGCGACTCGCAACGTCGCCACGATCGCCTCGCGGTCGACGTCGCACACCACGTAGCCACGCCGACCGTCGCCGTACTTCCAGTACGGCGACTCCGCCATGATCTGGTCCCAGGTCCCGTGCCAGTCCGCGGGGGCCAGGTCCCCGCCGGACGAGATCGACGTTCCCACGATCTCCGCGCCGACCACGCGCGCCTCGGGATCGTCGAAGTCGGTCGTCAGGTCGCAGGCCATCGTGAAGTGCCGGTCACCTGTCAGCACCACCGGGTTGGCGACCCGCGACGAGCCGAGGACCTCGAAGAGCCGCCGCCGCTGGGCGCGGTAGCCGTCCCACGGATCCGTCCACAGCACCTGGTCAGGCCCGGCCTTCCGGTCGGTCTGTGCCATCGGCGCCTGGTTGGCGAGGAGGTTCCAGCGCTGCCGGCCGCTGGTCAGCCCGCCAACGAGCCAGGCCTCCTGCTCCGAACCCGTCATGGTGCGCGCCGGGTCGTCGGCCTCGTCCGGCGTGCTGGGCTGGTCGTCGCGGTACTGCCGCGTGTCGAGTACGTGGATCCGGGCGAGGTCGCCCCACTCGAACCGGCGGTACGCCTGGATGCTGGGGCCCTCCGGCGCGACGGACCTGCGTACCGGCATGTGTTCGTACCACGCCTGGAACGCCGCGGCCCGGCGCTCCCGGAACTCCTCGGGCCCCTGTTGGTCGGGGTCCTGCGGGACGGGTCCGGCCCAGTCGTTGTCGACCTCGTGGTCGTCGAACGTCACGATCCACGGGCAGGCGGCGTGCGCCGCGCGGAGGTCGGCGTCGGTCTTGTAGCGGGCGTAGCGGTTGCGGTACTCGACCAGCGAGAACGGCTCGCCTTCGCCCTCGTGCCGGCGTACGCCCGTGTCCGACGGCGGCGACTCGTAGATGTAGTCGCCGAGGAACGCCACCAGGTCGAGGTCCTGTTCGGCGAGGTCGCGATGGGCGACGTAGAAGCCCTGCTGGTAGTTCTGGCAGGAGGCGTACGCAAGCCGCAGCCGGCGGGGCGACGTTCCGGCGGCCGGCGCCGTACGGGTCCGCCCGACCGGCGAGACCTCCGTGCCCGCACGGAAGCGGTAGAAGTACTCACTCCCCGCCCGCAGGCCGCCGGGCTCCACGTGGACGCTGTGGCCGAACTCCGGACGTGCGTGCTCTGTGCCCCGGCGCACGGACCGACGGAAGCGCGCGTCGGTGGCGATCTCCCACTCCACCGGTATCGCCCGGTCCGGCATGCCGCCGCCTTCTAGCGGGTCGGGCGCGAGGCGGGTCCAGAGCACGACGGAGTCCGGCCAGGGGTCCCCGGAGGCCACGCCGAGCCCGAAGAGGTCGGTGGGCAGGCTGCGGGTGACGGCGCCGGGTGCGGCGAGGCGCGAAGGTGTGGAGGCGGCGATGCGGCCGGCGGACTGCCGGACGGGAGCGGCGCTCGCCGAGCCGAACGCCGGCACCACGCCGGACAGTGCGGCTCCGACGGACACGCCGCCCAGGGTCAGTAGACGTCGACGGGACAGCTCAGACATGGGTGTCTCCGCGGGAAGAAGGGGTGGTCAGGCGTCGCGTGCGGCGGTGCACGGCAGGACGAGCGGGACAAGCGAGAGGCAGACGGACCAGCGAGACCAGACGGACCAGCGGGACCAGCGGGACCAGACGGACCAGCGGGATCAGACACCTCAGAGGCTGACGAACGGGACCGAACGTCATCAGGACCGCAGATGGCGCCACAACGGGCACATGGTGAACGCTTGGTCGCTCTCCGTCGCAGGCGTGACGCGGACGAGACCGGCGGCGAACCAGTGGTGAAATCCCGGGTGGCCCCAGCCGTCGGAGACCTGTCCGAAGATCGCGAGCGTGGATCGGGATCCGTTCGTACGGACAACTCCCGATCGACGAGTACCCGGCCAGTCGGGAGGCGGGGAGCCGCGAGCCAGGCGACTCCCCGTGGATCTGGTCATCTAGGCTCCGGCAGGTGCCTTCCCGCCTCCGGCCGGCCGACCCGGACGAAGCCGCCGCCGCACTGAGCCGGGTCCTCGAGGCGCTCGACGCCCTCGACGCCCGGACCGAGCCGGACCGCGATGACCTACGTCTGCTGGTCCGCCACTTCCTCGCGCTGCTCGCCGGCAAGGCGCCGGGCAGGTCGGTGGAGGTGCGGGTTCCGCCGTACGCCGCCATCCAGTGCGTCCCCGGCCCGCGACACACCCGCGGTACGCCACCCGGCGTTGTGGAGATGGATCCGGTGACGTGGATCCTGCTCTGCGCCGGAAGGCGTACATGGCAGGACGCCGTGCACGAGGGCGCCGTTCACGCCAGCGGCGAGCGCACCGACCTCTCCGGTTACCTCCCGCTGCCCGTCCCGCGGAGCGGGAAGGGCTAACCCGGAAATTCTTGCCGAACCACGGAACCGTTCGAGGATCGACGCCGTCTGATCGCCGGTGGTCCGAAGCCATCTGGAGAAGCCCCTCGCGACACCCCCCGACGTGAGGGGCTTTTCTATGCCCGCAGGCCCACGCCGCCGATGCCCTGTCGGACCGTGGGGCTAGCGTCGGCGTGGTGACCGACGAACTCACGGCCTCGCCCGACCAGCTCCGCCAGGACGCCGACGACCTGCTGCGGCGGCTCGTCGGTACGCCCGAGGCGACGTTCCGCGACGGGCAGTGGGAAGCGATCGAGGCCCTGGTCGCCCAGCGCAGGCGGGTGCTCGTCGTCCAGCGCACCGGCTGGGGCAAGTCGGCGGTCTACTTCGTCGCCACCGCGCTCCGCAGAAGCCAGGGCGCCGGTCCGACGCTGATCGTGTCGCCGCTGCTCGCTCTGATGCGCGACCAGGTAGCGGCCGCCGAGCGCGCCGGCATCCGTGCGTTGACCATCAACTCCGCCAATGCCGAGGAGTGGACCGACATCGCCAAGGCGCTGGCCGTCGACGAGGTCGACGTCCTGCTGGTGTCGCCCGAACGCCTCAACAACCCCCGGTTCCGCGAGGAGCAGCTGCCCGACCTCGCGGCCCGCGCCGGACTCCTCGTCGTCGACGAGGCCCACTGCGTCTCCGACTGGGGGCACGACTTCCGCCCCGACTACCGCCGCATCCGCGACCTGCTCGGCGACCTGCCGGACGACACGCCCGTCCTCGGCACGACCGCCACCGCCAACGCCCGGGTCGTCGCCGACGTCGCCGAGCAACTCGGCGGTGGCGAGGTCCTCACCCTGCGCGGACCACTCGCCCGTGACAGCCTGCGTCTCGGCGTACTCCGGCTCCCCACCGCACAGATGCGACTCGCGTGGCTCGTCTCGCACCTCGACGAGCTGACGGGCAGCGGCATCATCTACACCCTCACGGTGAGCGCCGCCGACGACATCGCCGCGCTGCTGCGCGACGCCGGTCATGTCGTCCGCGCCTACACCGGACGTACGGATGACGCCGAACGCCGAGCGGCCGAGGAAGCGCTGCGCGACAACCAGGTGAAGGCACTCGTCGCGACGTCCGCACTCGGGATGGGGTTCGACAAACCCGACCTCGGGTTCGTCGTCCACGTGGGGGCGCCCGCGTCCCCGATCGCCTACTACCAGCAGGTGGGCCGCGCGGGCCGGGCGACCGAACGGGCCGACGTGCTGCTCCTGCCCGGCATCGAGGACGTCGACATCTGGCGCTACTTCGCCACCGCGTCCATGCCGCGACAAGTCCAGGCCGACGCCGTCCTCACCGCCCTCGCCGAGGCGGGGCGACCGATGTCCGCGGCGGCGCTCGAGGCGGTCGTCGACATCCGGCGTACCCGGTTGGAGCTCCTGCTCAAGGTCCTCGACGTCGACGGCGCGGTGCGCCGGGTCTCCGGTGGCTGGACGGCGACCGGCGAGCCGTGGACCTACGACGCGGAGCGCTACGCACGAGTGACGGCGGCCCGCGAGGCCGAAGCCCAGTCGATGCTGGACTACATCGCCAGCGAGGACTGCCGAATGGCCTATCTCCAGCGGGTCCTCGACGACCCCACCCTCGATGGCCACGCTCCCGGTAGCTCCCGTCTCGACGACCGCGACCACCCCGTCGGCGGCAACGACGTCGTCGGCGACCACGCCGCCGCGGATCCCGGTCATGCCGAGCAGAAGACCGGCCGGTGTGGACGCTGCGACCGGTGCGCCGAGCCCTGGTACCCCAGCGACGTCTCGACCGAGGCCCAGCAGGCGGCGACCGGCCAGCTGGCGCGGGTCGGCGTCGCGATCGAGCCGCGCGCGATGTGGCCAGGTGGCATGGATCGGCTCGGTGTCGAGGTCCGCGGCAAGATCCCGGTCGACGAGCGGGCCACGTCGGGCCGTGCCGTCGCTCGACTCACCGATCTCGGTTGGGGCCAGCGGCTCCGCGAGATCCTGGCGCCCCATGCGGCCGACGAGCCGGTGCCGGACGCCGTCCTCACCGCGTGCGTCGACGTCCTGCGTACCTGGGGGTGGGAGCGCCGACCCACCGGCATCGTCGCGGTCGGGTCGCGGCGGCGGCCAGCGCTCGTAAATTCGCTCGCCGCGGGTCTCGCCCGGATCGGCCGGCTGCCCCTGCTCGGAACGCTCACCCCCGTCGACGGCGGCCCGACCGGGGAACCCGGCGGCAACAGCGCGTTCCGGTTGGCGGGTGTGTGGGACCGGCTTGCCGTCCCGCCGGACGTCCGCGATGGTCTGGCATCGGTGGCCGGGGACACCGCGGGTTCCGGGCCGACCATCCTGTTGGTCGACGATCTCGTCGACTCACGATGGACGTTGACCGTGGCCGCGAGGGCCCTCCGCCACGCCGGGGCGGGTGAGGTCCTCCCCTTCGCCCTCGCCGTCGTCGCCTGACCAGAGGGACCCACCGGTCCGGGTCGTCCGCGCTAGGCGGGGACGGCTTCCTCCGCCTCGCCGGCGAGCGTGGCGCGCTCGGCCCGGTGGCTGCGCACCGACCACAGGACCGCCGCGACCCACAGCGCCGCGATGAGGATGTACGCCGTCGCCTGCGTCGGAGCCGGAGCCGCTACCCAGTCCGACTGCAGGATGGTGCGTACGTTGGTCAGGACGATCACGCCACCCACGAGCGAACCGAGGATCCGGCCCGGGATGTGGCGTACCAGCCAGGCCGCGATCGGCGCGGCGATGAGACCGCCGATCAGCAGGGCGGCGACAGCGCTCAGTGGAATGCCCTCGGCACCGAGCCCGATCAGGAAGCCGATGCTGGCGGCCACCGAGACGACGAACTCACTGGTGTCGACCGACCCGACGACCTTCCGTGGCTCCATGCGTCCGCTGGCGAGCAGTGCCGGCGTCGCGACCGGGCCCCAGCCGCCGCCACCGGTGGAGTCGACGAATCCCGCGAAGATGCCGAGTGGGGCCAGGAAGCGCTTGCGTACCGGCTTGCCCAGCTGACCACGCGGCGTGCCCCACGCGGTGAACCGGATCAGGATGTACGCGCCGAGCGCGAGCAGGATGCCCGACATGATCGGCGCGGCGGTCTCGGTCGAGAGTGCGCTCAGGAACGTGGCTCCGGCGAACGCACCGACACCGCCTGGGATCGCGATGCGCAGCACGACGCGCCAGTCGACGTTGCCGAACCGCCAGTGCGAAGCACCCGACGCCAGCGTGGTGCCGATCTCAGCGAGGTGGACGGTGGCCGAGGCGGCGGCGGGCGCGGCGCCAGTGGCGAGGAGGAGCGTCGTCGACGTGACGCCGTACGCCATGCCGAGACTGCCGTCGACCAATTGCGCGGCGAGCCCGACGAGGCCCAAGAGCACGAGTTTGCGCACGAGTGCGACTCCACTTCTCCGATAGTTCCTATACGAATGGTAGGCATTAGAGTAGGGGCCGGTTGGGCGAACACCTATCTGGCGTCCAGATGCAAAGACGAGAGCCCACAAGGGGTGGCGTTTCATGCGTTCGGCGTAACGGGACAGCGGCATCGAAAGGCGACGGAGGACTCCCCGGACGGTGCCAGCTCGGGCCGCTGGGGCAGGTTCCTGCCGATCGAGGCGTACGCTGCGTGATCGTGATCGAAACCGACTCCCAGCGTGCCGTCAGCCGGGTCCTCCCGGGCGTCCGCGAGGTGCTCGAGCACCTGGTCAGGATCCCGTCGGTGAGTGCCAACCCCGCCGCGGCCGACGACGTACGACGCACCGCGGACGCGACCGCGCAGCTCTTCCGCGACGAGGGCGCGGAGGTCGACATCCTCGAGGTCGAGGGCGGTCAGCCGGCCGTACTCGCCCGCGTCCCCGCGCCGCCGGGCAAACCGACCGTCCTGCTGTACGCCCACCACGACGTTCAGCCGACGGGCGACCCTGCACTGTGGACGAGCCCGCCGTTCGAACCAACCGAACGCGACGGCCGGCTCTACGGTCGGGGCGCCTCCGACGACAAGGCCGGGATCGCGATGCATCTTGCCGCCATCCGGGCGTACGACGGAGCACCACCGGTCGGCGTCACCGTCCTCGTCGAGGGTGAGGAGGAGATCGGCTCGCCCACGTTGTCGGCGTTCCTCGAGACCTACCACGACCAACTCGCGGCCGACGTCATCGTCCTCGCCGACTCGGCCAACTTCGACATCGGCGTACCCGCTCTCACCACCACGCTGCGAGGGCTCGCGGACTGTGTCGTAGAGGTCCGCGCGCTCGACCACGGGGTGCACTCGGGGCAGTACGGCGGCGCCGCCCCCGATGCCCTCACCGCCCTGTGCCGGCTCCTCGCGACCCTGCACGACGACGAGGGCAACGTCGCGATCAAGGGGCTGGCCACCGCGGAGCCGCCAGACGTCGACTATCCCGAGGACCGGTTCCGCGCCGAGGCGAGCGTCCTGCCCGGCGTCGAACTGCTCGGCACCGGCAGCATCGCCGAACGGATCTGGGCCAAACCGTCCGCGACTGTCCTCGCGATCGACGCCCCCCGGGTCGCCGACGCGTCGAACACGCTGCACCCTGTCGCCCGGGCGAAGGTGAGCATCCGGCTGGCGCCAGGCGACGACGCCCTACGCGCCCGTACCGCGCTGGTTGACCACCTGCGCGCCAACGCGCCGTGGGGGTGTGAGGTCGAGGTCAGCGTCGGCGACGTCGGTGAGCCGTACTCCGCCAACGCAGAAGGCCCGGCCTATGACGCCGCGCGGGAGGCGTTCCGCGAGTCCTGGGGACGCGAGCCGGTCGACATCGGTATCGGCGGCACCATTCCGTTCATCGCGGAGTTCGCCCGGGCCTTCCCGGCGGCGGCGATTCTCGTCACCGGCGCGGCCGACCCGCACTCCCGGGCGCACGGCGCCGACGAGAGCCTGCACCTGGGCGAGTTCGAGCGGGCATGCCTCGCGGAGGTCCTGTTGCTGTCCAAGCTCGCGAAGGCCACCAGCTCTCCCTGACGGGTCGTCGGCGCTCGCGGCGTTCCGACGTAGCGGCGTTCCGACCGAACGGGCGCTCGCCCCCGCTCATGGCCATGGCGTTCCGACGTAGGAGTTCGCCCCGCCCATGGCGTTCTGACTGACTCGACCCTCGCCGTGCCGGCCCGGCAAATGACCACGCTGAGCAGGACTGCGGTCTCCGGACAGGCGTCGACACCTGTCCAGGGTTCCACAGGCATGCTCAGCGTGGTCATTTCGGCCGGGTCAGGTGGCGATCATGCGTACGTCCGACAGGATGGGCGGCATGGCGGAAGTTCCTCGTTCAACTCCGGTCGGTGTCGTCGGTGCGGGCACGATGGGCGCCGGCATCGCACAGGTCGCGGTCGTCGCCGGCCACCGCGTCCGGTTGTACGACGCCCTGGACGGCGCGGCGGCCCGTGGCGTCGCACAGATCCACGCCCGACTGGACCGGCTGGTCGAGAAGGAACGCATGACCGCCGCCGCCGCGGCCGACGCCAAGGCCCGGCTGGAGGCGGCCGACACCCTCGACACGCTGGCCCCGTGCGGACTCGTCGTCGAAGCGATCGTCGAGCAACTTCCCGCGAAACGCGAACTGTTCGCCGCCCTGGAGAAGGTCTGCGCCGACACCGCCATCCTCGCCACCAACACGTCCACCCTGTCGGTGACCGCGATCGCCTCCGGCCTCCAGCATCCCGGACGTGTCACCGGCATGCACTTCTTCAACCCGGCTCCGCTGATGGCACTGGTCGAGGTCCCAGCGGGCGCCACCACCGACCCAGAGGTCGCGGCGACCGTCGCGGCGACCGCCACCGCCTGGGGCAAGACGCCGGTGCGCTGCGCGTCGACTCCGGGGTTCGTCGCCAACCGGGTCGCACGACCCTTCTACGGCGAAGGCATGGAGGTACTCGAGCAGGGCGGCGCCGACTGCGCCACGATCGACGTCGTACTCAGGGAGGCGGGCGGGTTCCCGATGGGTGCGTTCGAACTCGCCGACCTGGTGGGCAACGACGTCAACCTCGCCGTCGGCCGTTCGGTCTGGGAGCAGACGTTCGGCGACCCACGCTATGCGCCGTTCGTCGCACAGCAGCAGGTGGTCGACGCAGGCTGGTTGGGCCGCAAGACCGGCCGCGGCTGGTACGCGTACGACAGCTCCGAACGACCGCAGCCCCAGACCGCCGAGGCCCGGCCGGCACCCGAGCGAGTCACCTATCACGGCGGGTTCGCCGCCTGCTACGGACTGCTCGACCGGATCGCGGACTCCGGCGTGAGCGTGGAGCGGTACGACACAGGTCCGGCCGGCACACGCGCGGGATCAGGGGAGTTCGAACCCGGAGAGTCGGCGTATGGCATCGAACTCCCCAGCGGCGGCCTGGTCCTCGAAACGCTCGGCGAGCCGGCCACCGTCGACGGCGACGCGGTGGCCCTTGACTGGGTGGGCGACGCCGCCACGGCCAGCCGGGTCTGCCTCGCGCCCAGCGACGCCTGCGAGGCAGCGACGCTCGACGAGGCCGTCGGGATGTTCCAGGCCGCGGGCCTCACCGTCAGTGTGATCGACGACGTACCCGCCCTCATCGTCGCCCGCACGATCAGCATGCTGGTCAACGAGGCCGTCGACCTGGTTGCCCGGCGCGAGGCGGCGGCCGAGGACGTCGATACCGCGATGCGCCTCGGCACCGGCTACCCCCTGGGTCCGCTGGCGTGGGGTGACCGGATCGGCCCCGGCGTCGTCGCCGAGGTCCTCACCACGCTGGCGCGGGCGTGCCCTGGCGGGCGCTACCGACCGAGCCCGCTTCTGGTCCGAGCCGCCCACACCGGGCGCCCCCTCCGCGCCCTCTGAGCCGCGCCCTCGCCGCACCCGCCGCACCCGCCGCACCCGCCGCACCCGCCGCACCCGCCGCACCCGCCGCACCCGCCGTGATCATGAAGGAGAAGGGGCGCATACGCCCACAAAACCTTCACGATCACGATCATGATCACCGGGGGGCTCCGGGGCGGTCGGGTGGCGCGAACATGACGAGTGACGACACGGGCGGCGTGACGGACACTGGGGGCCGACCACCACGAAGGTTTCCCATGCCGAGAAGACGCCCAGCAAAAAGTTCGGAACCGCCCCCGACGTCTGGACATAGACCGGGTGTGGATCAGCTCGAGACCGGCGATGTCGCCGACGGAGAGCTCTGGCGCAGTGCCGCCAAGGGCGACCCGTCGGCGTTCGGGGCCCTTTTCGAGCGGCACGCCGACGCGGTCTACAACCACTGCTTTCGTCGTACCGGATCGTGGGAGGCGGCCGAGGATCTCGCCTCGGTGGTCTTCCTCGAAGCCTGGCGGCGGCGCCGTGACGTGTCCCTCAGCGGCGAGTCGATCCTCCCTTGGCTGCTCGCGGTTGCCAACAACGTCGTACGCAACCGCGACCGTAGCCTGCGGCGGCACCGTCGCCTCCTCGCGAAGCTTCCTCCCGCCGTGGTCGCGCCCGACCCGGCGGAAGAGGCCGCCTCGCGGGTGGACGACGAGCGTGCCATGCGGCGGGTGCTCCAGGTGTTCACCCGCCTACTGCCCGATGAGCAGGATGTGCTCGCGTTGTGCGTATGGGCGGGACTCAGCTACTCCGATGCCGCGGTGGCCCTCGGGATACCGGTCGGCACGGTGCGCTCCCGCCTCTCCCGCGCTCGCGAACACCTCCGGCGGCTCGCCGGGCTCGAGGTGGACGCGGGACATACGGGGGGTCCCGCGCCCACCCCGCGCCCGGCGGGTGCTCTCCCGACCCATCCGTCGTCGGCCAAATGTGGTGAACGGGGACTAATGACATGACCGACATCGACCGGATCCCGCCGCCACGCGCGATGCCGCGCGGGCGCCGTGACGCCATCAGGGAGGCGCTCGAAGCGGAGGTGAGCGGGACCCGCCGCCCGTGGTGGCGGCGTTCCTGGCAGGGCGTGGCCGTGGGTGGCGGCGCCCTCGCTCTGGTACTCGCCGGCGGAGCCGCCACGGCCTACGTCGCGTTCAAGCCCGCCGAGGACAGGGCCAGCGTCATCTGCTACGCCCAACCAGACCTGGATTCCGACAACGTTGCCGGAGCGCGGGTCGCGGTCGGCCGCAACATGCCGGCCGGCGCGAAGGAATCCGACAGCGGCACCGTCGCCATCGCCGATCCGGTGGAGGCGTGTGCACAAGCCTGGCAGGACGGCCAGATCAGTACCGACGGCGCCAGTGAGGTGCCGGAGGACTCGACGGCCAGGTACCAGGTCCCCGACCTCGTGGCCTGCACCCTCGAAGAGGGTGTTGCCGGAGTGTTCCCAGGTTCCCCCTCCACCTGTGAACGCCTCGGTCTCCCCCAGACCACGAGGTAAACCAGCGCAGGGATGGCCGCGCTGCCCCCGGGCGGCAGCGCGGCCATGGGGACCAACCACACTCAGCGGGTACGCCAGGCTCCTCAGCGAGAGCGGGTAGCCGGATCAGCGAGCGGAAGCTCGACCGGGCGAGATTCCTCCGGACGGCACTCGTCCGTACGACCTACGCCGGGTGTCCACCGCTCTCGTTGTGAACGAACGGGTGGTCGTCGTCAGATGAACTTGATCGACGACGTACGGTCGTTCATCGAACCCAGGGACGGGCAGTTCGCGTCACAGTAGGTGTAACTGCCGGTGTAACTCGAGCCGTCGTGATGCTTTCCGAGGCAGTTGGAGTACATCTTCGCCGAGGAGATCCGGTTGTTGAATCCCAGGTCAGCCATGCTGGGGAAGCCGTACCAGTCACCCGAGTAGCATCCGGTCCCGCTGGATCCGTAGAGCACGAGCGAACTGCCGCCGTAGCTACCGTTCTGGTACTCGACGCCGAGCAGCGGTCGTGCCACCTGACTCACTTCCGAAGAGACGGCGCCCGCGGACATGAGTTGCTTCTCACTGACACTGGTCGCGTCCGCGTCGAGTGCCACTCGACCACCGGTCGCGAAGTCGATCGCGGCGGCGAAGGTGTCGAAGCACGTCGGGGCGCTCGCCGACTCGGGTGCTGCCGTGGTGTCGTCGACCGGGGTGGCGTCAAGCGCGACGACGCAATGGTCACCCGCTGCGTCGGCTGGACCGGTCGCCGCATGTGCGACCTGGCCCTGCCAGAAAACGAGAACCAGTGCTCCAAGCGCTGCCCACCACACACTTCGTTGGCGTCGCACGGCGGCCACCTCCTGCAGGGTCGGAAACGTACGCCAAGGACGCATGATGACATGTCGCGAGAAAGGTTGTCCTGACGTGTGTCCTCAATCACCGTACGTATGGGATGTATCGGTCAGCATTCCCGCCATAGGGGACATATCGGCTGACCACCGGAAACGTTCGGACACCACCCGGCCAAGCATTGGCCACTCGTGCGCCGAACGTCGTTGGTGGGTCGCTCATGGGTCTGCCCTAGACAGGGGGCCATGTCCCGACACTCCTCTGCCCACCCAAGCCGCCGTGCCCTCCTCGGAACCGGTCTCGCGGCCGGAATCACCGTGCTCAGCAATGCTCCGGCGCTCGCTGCCGATCGTTCGTACGCTTCGGTCGGCACCCACGAGCGGTCGCTCGCCCGGCGTACGGCTCCGGCGTTCCTGAGGAGCGGCCGGCCCTCCCTCAGCCATGGCATCGCCAGCGGTGACCCGACCGGTGACGGGGCAGTCGTCTGGGCGCGATCGGACCAGGTGGCGCGGATGACCGTCGACCTCAGCCGTACGCCGGACTTCGCTCGGGTCACGACCGTCCCCGGCCCGGTGCTCACGGAGGCGACGAACTTCACCGGCAAGCTCGACCTGCGCGGGCTTCCGGCGGGGCGGGAACTCTTCTATCGCGTGACTCTCGAGGATCCGGACCGCCACGGCGTGGGCGGCGAACCGCTCGCCGGGCGCCTGGTCACCGCACCTCGATCCAGGCGTACGGGCGTGTCGTTCCTCTGGTCCGGCGACATGGTGGGACAGGGGTGGGGCATCAACCCGGACCTCGGCGGCATCACCATCTTCGACCGCATGCGCGCGCTGCGGCCGGACTTCTACCTCAACTCCGGCGACACGGTCTACGCCGACGGCATCCTCACCGAGACCGTCACGCTGCCCGACGGCCGAATCTGGCGCAACGTCACCACCGAGGAGAAGAGCAAGGTCGCGGAGACGTTGGCCGAGTATCGCGGACAGTGGGCGTACAACCTGCTCGACGAGCACGTACGGGCCTTCGCAGCCGACGTACCGCAGATCGCCCAGTGGGACGATCACGAGGTCACCAACAACTGGTATCCGGGCGAGGTTCTCGACGACGCCCGGTATACGGAGAAGCGCGTGGACGTGCTCGCGGCACGGGCGCGACAGGCGTTCTTCGAGTGGATGCCGATCCGGCCGGTACGCAGGGACCCGGACGGCCGCGTCTACCGGAAGATCGCGTACGGCCCGCTGCTCGACCTGTTCGTCCTCGACATGCGTACGTACAAGGATGCCAACACCGACGGGCTCGAGACCGTGCCGGACGGGGGTGTGCTCGGCCGGCGGCAGCAGGCCTGGCTGACCAGCGAACTGCTCGCATCCCGCGCCACGTGGAAGGTGATCGCGAACGACCTGCCGCTCGGCCTGGTCGTGCCGGACGGTGAGACGGCGATCGAAGGTGTGGCGCAGGGCGATCCGGGGCGCCCACGCGGCCGCGAGGTGGAGTTCGCCGGCCTGTTGTCGACACTGCGCCGCCACCGCGTGCGCAACGTCGTCTGGCTCACGGCGGATGTGCACTACGCGGCGGCACATGCGTACTCGCCGGAGCGGGCGACCTTCACCGACTTCAATCCGTTCTGGGAGTTTGTGTCGGGGCCGGTGAACGCGGGTGGGTTCGGACCCAACGCGCTCGATCCGACGTTCGGGCCGGAGGCCGTCTTCGTTCATGCGCCGCCGGTGGCGAACGCCTCGCCGCTGGACGGCTACCAGCACTTCGGTGAGGTGTCGATCGCGGGCGACAGCGGTGAGCTGACGGTCCGGATGCGCGACCAGGACGCGAAGGTGTTGTACGCCAAGACCCTCCAGCCCGCGAAGGCCTAGCGCCCTAGACCCCGGGCGACCCGAACTCGACAGGTTGGTCGAGCGGTCACACACCCCCGGCCCGCCCTCGAGCGACCTCGCCATCGCCTTCGTCGGCGCCGCCATGGCTCCTCCTGGCGACCGCAGCGATGCGTGTGTGGCTGGTCACCCCTCTCGGCCGAGTAGGCCGGCCACGACCTGAATCTGCCATTCGGCGGATACACGGCCGGACCCTCGCCGGCCATCGTCGGTCGTGGAGGTCGTCCGTGGCCGGACTCCCACCCAACCCTGAGAGGGCTCGAACGACAGGAAGTGAGGTCCGATGACTGCCAGTCCATCCTCGGACGGCCCCGGGTCTGGAGAGCGCGACGCACGATGGTGGCCGGCCGTCAGTGTGTCGACCGCCGCACTTCTGGACGCCGCCGCGCACCTCGTCGGTTACCACGAGGTCTCCGGCATGCCGACGTTTCCATGGTGGACCAGCCTCGGCGCTGCGGCACTCGCCCTGGTTGCGGCCGGTCTTCCGGCGCCCGCGGTGCGCGCCACTGTGCTGTGGCTCGGGTCCGGCAGCATCCTGGCACTTTCCAGCCTGCCCGTCTTACCGCACGACCTGCTGGTCATTGTGTCTCATCTGATCGTGCAAGTGAGCGGAGGCAAGGACCTCTTCGCGGTGGATACGCCCTGGCTGGCAGTGATACGCCACCTGGTGGTGTTGACCGCCGCGGGCGCGGCGTGGCATGCCGGTGTCCGGGCCCGGCGCAGGGCGCGCGGCGTGTGCCCTGGCTGCGGGCGGATCGAATCGCGAGAGGCGGCGGTTGGTGGCCGCCTCGCTCGGGTGGGTGGCCTGCTAGCCGTCGTGGCACCTCTGCCCTACGTCTGGCTCAAGCTGGAATGGGCCACCGGATCCACTGTCGGTTTGGCTGATCCCGACTACTTCGACGGTGTCACCTTCTTCACGCCGGGCTTCGGTGACACTGCGCTGTTGGGTGGACTCGGAGTGGTGGTCGCGTCGGCCATGATGACCGTGCCGCGTCAGCGGTTGGTCCGAGCCACGCTGGTCGGCATCGGGGCGATCGGTTCGGTGATGCTTGTCCCGGTCGGCGTACTTGGCGCACTGCTCCTGGGAGCAACCCTCCTCACGGTGATGCCGATGGACGAGGACCTCGCCATCCGCCCCTGGGTATTCACCATGGTGTATCCCAGCTTCCTGCTCTGGGGGGTGGGCCTCGCCCTGGCGACATGGCAGTACTGGAAGGGCACCAAACCCGCCTGCGCCCATCACCGCGATCCTGTGCCATGAGCACCCGGACCGCCGCGGCCATCAGAACCGAGCGGTCCCCGCATTGATGATGGAGTACGACGGCGGCGTGATTGCCCGTTCGTGCGACACATGGACCCTGTCCGGTATCCGTACGCGATGGAGGCAAGCACGATGAGTGGGGCCCACAGGATGAGCGAGATCGCTGGAACGTGGGACACCAGAGTCATCGGGACTTCTGTTCCCGGGAACGTCATCCGTTGCCCCAACACGAAGCGCACCACGGAAGGGATCAACATCGTGGCATAGCCCGACAGGCCAGCGCCACACACCAAGCCCAAGCCGACTGGGAACCACCGGGGAATGGCCTGCCCGCGGAGTGTGGGAATCCAACGAGGCCAGGTTCTACTCCACGGGCGTGTGAGCCCTCAGCACAGCACCCCTCCACCCATCGCCATTCCGGCCAAGGTCAATTCCATGAGAACCGTGCCGTGCCCAGGATTCGCGTCGTTGATCCGTTGCAGAAACTGGGCGCTCGTCCCCGCTGGGACGCCGGCCGCCCACAGAAGCCGAACCGAGGCATAGCCGAGCGGTGCGAGAGCGGCCGCATACGCGGCGAGCGTGGCGAAGCGGGCGAACCTCCGCGGATGCGCAGTGGGCGACCTGCGACCGCAAACGGGGCATCCACCCCCCGTCTTCCGCCCATACCTGAGGGTCACCAGACCGAGAACGAATCCCGTCCCTGCCAGCACTATGACGCTCATCTCGGGCCATCCGACGCGGTAGAGCGCAAGCGGAAGCAGCATCGGAACCAGGTACAAGGACAGGTTGCCGGGAAGGACCAGCGTCAAGAACGTGCAAACTGCCCAGCCCCAAGCCAGCAACAGAGGGCGCCAGGGACCGGCGACCTCGAGTTGCATGGCGGCTATGGCTGCGAGCGTTAGCACTCCTATCCCGAGCGCCGACCAGTTCGTTTGCGCCGCGGCGAGGTCGGCCAGCCAGTGCTCGCGAAACATGCTGTCGGGATCGACACCGCGATCGAAGAAAGAGGTTCCCTCTTTCAAACCAACAACCGCCAACAACACGTGAATGGCAACTACTGCCGTCGCGAAAACGACCGCAACGCGCCAGATGTTCTGGTTCGTCCACCACGTCGTACGTTCTGTTGACTTCACACCAAAGGATGCTGCTCTCAGCCTCCGAGATCCGCACTCTGCCATATGGCAGATATGCCGAGTGGCGCAGCTGCGTCAACATGTGTACGTGCATGAGCAGCGCAGCCTCTGCACACCGTGCGGCAAGCAGCATCACAGGGACGATATCTAGACGAGGATGAATCATGACAGGTACGGTCCAGCAGAGCGACACCCCGAATCGACAGGACTTCCGCAAGGTCGTCGTGTACTCGCTCATCTCCCTCGATGGCGTAGCAGAGGAGCCCGGCGATTGGATGTTCGCCGTCGACGAGGATGTCTTCTCGTTCCTCGGAAGCGTGATCAACCGACAGGACGACGTGCTTCTTGGCCGGGGTACCTACGAATACTGGGTCGACTACTGGCCCACGTCGGACGTCGAGCCGTTCGCAAGCTTCATCAACAACACAACCAAGCATGTCTTCAGCTCCTCTCCGTTGAACGGGAGCTGGGCGAACGCACGTTGGGTCCATTCACCGTTGGAGGACTACGTCCGGCAGTTGAAGAACGGTCGCGGTCGAGACATCGGCGTGCACGGCAGTATCTCTGTTGCGCAAGCTCTCCTTGCGGCAGACCTCGTGGACGAGATTCAGCTGGTCGTCGCACCAACCTTGGCAGGTGATGGCTCCCGGCTCTTCCCGACGTTGGCTGGTGGACCGCGGCGGCTTGAATGCGTCAGCCAGGTTCGAACCCCCAGCGGGGCCATACTTCTGTCGTACCGCCTCGGCGAGCAAGCTGACCTCGCCTGTTCATGAGGTACGGCGGCACGAGGGTCGAACTGAGCGAAGCGCTCTGCCTGTAAGGAAGAATCGGTGCTGCGGTCACGCCGATCTTCTGACCGGAAGGCTCGGGCTGGGGTGGCGCGATGAGACGCCCCCGAGCTGACCTCTCACCGGCCTTGCCGGGCTCTCGCGGAGCCGGACCGCTTGGTTGGGTCAGGCGAGGAGGAGAGCGTTCGCCGGGTCCTCGACGATGCGGGCGACGTCGGTGAGGAACCGCGAGCCCTGTTCGCCGTCCACGACCCGGTGGTCGAACGACAACGACAGCGTCGTCACCCAGCGCGGTACCACCTGGTCGTCGACGACCCACGGCTGTTTGCGGACCGCGCCGAACGCGAGGATTCCGGACTCGCCCGGGTTCATGATCGGAGTCCCGCCGTCCACGCCGAAGACCCCGACGTTGGTGATGGTGAACGTCGTTCCCACCATGTCCTCGGGTGCTGTCCTGCCCTCGCGCGCGGTCTGGGTCAACGCGTTGAGTGCCCGCGCGAGGTCGGGTAGCGGGAGCTGCTCGGCGTCCTTGATGTGCGGCACGGTCAGCCCTCGCGGCGTGGCGGCCGCGATGCCCAGGTTGACGTAGTGCTTGAGCACGATCTCGCTGGCGGCGTCGTCCCAGGTGGAGTTGAGTTCGGGGGTACGCCGGAGGGCCAGCAGGCAGGCCTTCGCGACCACGACGAGCGGGGTGAGCTTGACGTCGGCGAGCTCCCGCCGTCCCTTGAGGCGCGCCAGCAGGTCCATGGTGTTGGTCGCGTCGACGCTCATCCACTCCGTGACATGAGGTGCGGTGAACGCGCTCTGCGTGACGGCCTGGGCCATGGCCCGGCGTACTCCACGGACCGGCACCCGCGTCTCCCGGACGCCCGGGGCCCGCGCTGCCGGCGCTAGGCCTTCTGCCGGAGCAGCCGGAGCGGCCGGGCCGGCCGCCTGGGTCGCGAAGGACTCCACGTCCGACCGGCTGATCGTGCCGTCCGGTCCGGTCGGTGGGACGGTACGCAGGTCGACGCCGAGATCCTTGGCCAGCTTGCGTACAGGCGGCTTCGCGCGGGCGGGTGCGGTCGAGACAACGGATGGCGCCGGCGCGGGTCCAGGTGCCGATGCGGGCGCCGCCGAAGGTTGCCCTGGCGCGGTTGCGGCTGGTGCCCATTCCGCCGGCGCGGGCGGAGCAGCGACCTCTGCGGGCGCTCCCTGCACGGGAACGGTGGCACCCTTGCGGGGACGGCGTCGTGCTGCTCCGGCCCGAGGACCGTAGCCGACAAGGTTGCTGGTCCGTCCTTCGCCGTTCGCCTCCCCGCCGGCTGCGGCAGGCGCTCCGGCCGCGGCGGGAGGCGCTTCTCCAGGTCCGGCGGCAGGCGCTTTCGCAGGCCCGGTGGCTGGCGCTTCCCCAGGTCCGGCAGCCGGTGCTTCCCCAGGTCCGGCGGCGGGCACGGACCCTCCACCGGGCCAAGCAGCCTCGTCAGGCGTGACGCCCTCACCAGCGACCCGGATGAGCGGCGTACCGACCGGCACCACCTGCCCCTCAGGCACCAGCAGCTCCGCGATCGTTCCTGCGTACGGGCAGGGGAGTTCGACCAGCGACTTCGCGGTCTCGATCTCGACAACGATGTCGTTGACCTTCACCGTGTCGCCCGGCTTCACCTTCCAGGTGACGACCTCGGCCTCCACCAGGCCCTCGCCGACGTCCGGCAGCTTGAACTCGCGTACGTTCGCCATCCGCGCCCCATCCCCTCGGTAAGTCAGCCCCTCAGTACGCCATTCCGCTCAGTACGACAGGACCCGGTCGACGGCATCGAGCACCCGGTCGAGGTCGGGCAGATAGTCCTCCTCGGCACGTGCCACCGGATAGGGGGTGTCGAAACCAGCGACCCGCTGTACCGGCGCCTCGAGGGAGTAGAAGCACTCCTGCGCGATCCGGGTGGCGAGCTCCGCGCCCAGCCCACCCGTCACGGGCGCCTCGTGGACGGTGACGACCCGCCCGGTCCGGCGTACCAGCTCATAGACCGGCGAGAGGTCGAGCGGCGAGAGGGTCCGAAGGTCCACCACCGCGAGGCTCCGGCCCTCCTCGGCGGCCGCCGTCGCGGCGTCGAGGCAGGTCTTCACCATCGGCCCGTAGCAGAGCAGGACCGCATCGGTGCCGTCCTGCACGACCCGCGACCGGTGCAGCGGATACGGCGGCTCGGCGAGGTCGGTGTCGACCTCAGCGCGTTCGTAGTACCGCCGCTTCGGCTCCAGGAAGATGATCGGGTCGTTGCTGGCGATGCACTGCTGGATCATCCAGTACGCATCACCGGGGTTGGCGCAGGCGACCACCTTGAGCCCGGCGGTGTGGGCGAAGTACGCCTCGGGCGACTCCGAGTGGTGCTCCACCGCCCCGATCCCGCCACCGAACGGGATCCGGATCACGACGGGCAGGGTGAGCTTGCCCTGCGACCGCAGGTGCATCTTCGCGACCTGGCTGACGATCTGGTCGTACGCCGGGTAGACGAAGCCGTCGAACTGGATCTCGCACACCGGCCGGTAGCCCCGCAGCGCAAGACCGATCGCCGTCCCGACGATCCCGGACTCCGCGAGCGGGGTGTCGATGACGCGGTCCTCGCCGAAGTCCTTCTGCAGGCCGTCGGTCACCCGGAAGACGCCGCCGAGCTTTCCGACGTCCTCGCCCATGACGATGACCTTGGGGTTGTCCTCCATGGCGCGGCGAAGGCCGGAGTTGAGCCCCTTGGCGAGAGTGAGCTGGCTCATCAGATCACCCCCTCCGCGAACTCGGCATCCGCACCTGATTTGGCATCGGCATCAGCGAACGACGCCTGATAGTCGCGGAGCCACTGTTGCTGCGCTGCCAGCTCCTCGGTCTGCTCGGCGTAGACGAGATCGAAGCTGCGGGCGTAGTCCGGTTCGGGCATCGCGTGGGTCCCTTCGCGCACATGCTGGGCGAGGGCGTCGGCCTCGGTTTCGATGCGTACGAAGAAGTCGTCATCGGTGACACCGTTGCGGGTGAGGTACGCCTTGACCCGGGCGAGCGGGTCCTTGAGCTTCCAGTGTTCGAGCTCGTCCTTGAGTCGGTAGCGCGTCGGGTCATCGGTGGTCGTGTGCGCGCCCATCCGGTACGTGAACGCCTCGACGAGTGTCGGACCGCCCCCGTCACGGGCCTGCTGCAGCGCGGCCTTCGCCACGGCGTAGCAGGCGAGGACGTCGTTGCCGTCGACGCGTACGCCCGGAAAGCCGAAGCCGGCCGCTCGCCGGTAGAGCGGGATCCGGGACTGCTTCTCCATCGGCGCCGAGATCGCCCACTGGTTGTTCTGCAGGAAGAACACGATCGGCGCGTTGAACACCGACGCCCAGATGAACGCCTCGTTGACGTCTCCTTGGGCGCTCGCGCCATCGCCGAAGTAGCCGAGGACGGCCATGTCGCGCTCGGGGTCCCCGGTGCCGACGAGGCCGTCGCGCTGGACCCCCATGGCGTAGCCGGTCGCGTGCAGCGTCTGGGCGCCGATCACGATCGTGTAGAGGTGGAAGTTGGTGGTCCTGGGATCCCAGCCGCCGTGGTCCACCCCGCGGAACAGGCTGATGATCGCCAGCGGATCGATGTCACGGCACCATGCGACGCCGTGCTCGCGGTAGGTCGGGAAGATGAAGTCCTGCGCGCGGACCGCCCGGCCGGAGCCGATCTGCGCGGCCTCCTGACCCAGGAGCGAGGCCCAGATCCCGAGCTCACCCTGCCGCTGGAGGGCGATCGCCTCCGCGTCGATCCGCCGGGTCAGCGCCATGTCACGATAGAAGCCCTTGATCGCCTCGTCATCGAGGTCGAACGCATAGTCGGGGTGCTCGCAGCGTTCACCTTCGGGGGTGAGCAGCTGTACGAACTCGGGGCCACCTTCCGCCGGGTCCCCGGGTGGGGACCACAACGCGCCATCCGTCGTCACCGTGCACTCCTTCTCCTCCATCGGTCGGCGGGATCACCGCCTCACCGGGCCGGAGCTCGGCGCGTCGGCACTCACCGTCACCTGTGGGCGCAGATGAGTCCTACGACGCGCACGACTGTGGCACCTTGCCCAGCCGTGGCACCAACGTACCCATCGTGCCCCGTCAGTGCATCCGTTCCGCGGCGTGCGTTCGTCCAGTCCGGCTCCGGCGTACTGCAGTGGTGTCCGCGGGCATCGAGGTGCGCTCGCCGCTCCTCGCGGATCTGCCCGACCTCTGCCGTGCCCCCGGCCCTCGCGATCGGTACCGCGAGGCCACGTGATTCAGGATCGTTCGGGCAGGTGGGGTGACACCATGTCGGAACCCACCGTTCGGTGGTGCGGTTTGGTGTACGCCTTCCACAGTTAGTCGTACGCCCGATTTCTTGGTCGTACGCCCGACTTTCCTTGCCGGCCGTACGCCCGACTCTTCTTTACCGGTCGTCCGCCCGACTTTCCTTGCCGTCGTACGACCGAGTTCCGGTCCCGCCGGCTGCCGTTTCCATGATCATGAAAGTTTTGCGGCGTATACGCACCGCTTTTCCTCATGATCACGATCATGATCACGGAGGGGTGGCGAGGGCGCCGGAGTGGAGGAGGGCGGCCACGTCGGCGTCGGTGAAGCCCCAGTCGCGTAGGGCTTCGCGGGTGTGTTCGCCAGGGTGCGGGGCGGGGCCCTGGACGGCACCCGGCGTGCGTGACAGTTTCGGCGCCGGGCCGGGCTGCAGGAGCGCTCCCACCTCGACGAACGTACGTCGGCTGGCGAGGTGTGGATGCGCGGGCGCCTCGCCCGGGTCGAGGACGGGAGCCACGCAGGCGTCGGTGTCGGCGAACCGCCGGGCCCACTCGTCACGGGTCCTGGTCGCGAACACCGCGGCGAAGCGCTGGTGCAGGACCGGCCAACCGCCGCGTTCGTACTGGTCAGGCAGGTTCTCGCCGTCGGGGCCGGCATCGGTCAGACCGAGGCCCTTCAGCAGTTCGGCGTAGAACCGCGGCTCCAGCGCCCCGACGGCGACGAAGCGACCGTCGGCGCAGGCGTACGTCCGGTAGAAAGGCGCGCCACCGTCGAGCAGGTTCCCACCGCGCGGAGCGGGCCACCCGCCGGCCGCGCGCAGGCCGTGCAGGTGCGTCGACAAGAGCGCCGCGCCCTCGACCATCGCCGCGTCGACGACCTGGCCGCGGCCGGAGCGGTCGCGTTCCCAGAGCGCGGCGAGGATCCCGATCACCGCGAGCATGCCGCCGCCCGCGAAGTCGCCGACATAGTTGAGCGGTGGTACCGGCGGCGCGTCGCCCGGTCCGATCGGGTCAAGGGCACCCGACACCGCCAGGTAGTCGATGTCGTGTCCCGCGGTGTGCGCGAGCGGGCCGTCCTGTCCCCAGCCGGTGACCCGGGCGTAGACGAGACCGTCGTTGCGGGCGAGGCAGGCTGCCGGGCCGATACCGAGACGTTCGCAGACGCCCGGCCGGAACCCCTCGAGGACGACGTCGGCAACGGCCGCCAGGTGCAGGAAGGTGGCGGCCCCGTCGGAGTGCTTGAGGTCGATCGCGACCGAACGCCGACCGCGCGCGAGCGGATCGTCCGGGAGCCCGGCGGCCGGGAGTGCGGACACCGGCTCGGCCGCCACGACCCGGTCGACCCGGAGCACCTCCGCGCCCAGGTCGGACAGCATCATCGCGGCGAACGGCCCCGGTGCCAGGCTCGCCAGCTCCACCACCCGTAGGCCAGTCAGCGGACCAGTCATCGCCCCATCATCGAGCCTCGCCTGCGCGGACGCGAACACGCCGCACGGCCGAGGTCGTCCATTAGTCACCGCGCGACCCCGACCCTGCCAGACCGGCCAGACCTCAGTGAGGACGTCCAGGCCCAGCCAGACCCGCTGGGACTCGGCGGGGCCCGGTCTGGTTCAGCTGGAGTCTCCGAGCATGGCGCGGCTGATGATGTCCTTCATGATCTCCGACGTACCCGCGTAGATCCGCTGCACCCGCGCGTCGGCGTACGCACGGCAGATCGGGTACTCCCACATGTATCCGTACCCACCATGCATCTGCACGCAGTCGTCGACGACTCGGCCGAGCATCTCGGTGGCGAAGAGCTTCGCGGACGCGGCTGAGGCGGCGTCCAGCTCGCCCGCTCCCGCCGCGAGGACGCAGCGGTCGACGTAGGCCTGCGCCACCTCGATCTCCGTCCGCATCTGCGCCAGCCGGAACCGGGTGTCCTGGAATCCCGCCAGGGCGCGCCCGAACGCCTGCCGCTCCTGCACGTACGTCAGCGTGTCCTGCAACGCCACCTCCGCACCGGAGACCGCGCTCATCGCGACGACAAGACGTTCCTGCGCGAAGAGCCGGATGATCTGTGCGAACCCCTCTGCCGGGTTGCCCAGCACGTTGTCCTTGGGGATCCGGCAGTTGTCGAAGAACAGCTCGGCGGTGTCCTGGGTACGCAGGCCGAGCTTGTCGAGCTTGCGGCCGCGGCTGAACCCGGGCGTGCCCGTCTCGACGAGGAAGAGCCCGATCCCGTGCCGGCGGTCGGGTTGGGTCCGCGCCGCCACCAGGACGACGTCGGCGCAGATGCCGTTGGAGACGAACGTCTTCGCACCGTCGAGGACCCAGTGATCGCCGTCGTCGGCGGCCTTCGTCCGCATCGCCGCCGCGTCGGAACCCGCCTCCGGCTCGGTGATCGCGATCGCGAGAACCGCCTCGCCCGTGACGGCCCGGGTGAGGAAGCGGCGCTTCTGCTGACGGGTGCCGGCGTGGATGAGATAAGGAGCGACGATCGCGTTGTGCAGCGCCAGCCCGAACCCCGACTCGTGGACCCGGGCCAGCTCCTCCATCATGATCTGCTCGTACCGGAGGTCGGTGATGCCGAGTCCGCCGTACGCCGGATCGGCCGCCGGTACGACGAAGCCCTGCTGGCCGGCGACCCGCCAGATCTCCTTGTCGACCAGCCCGGCCTTGTCCCACCCCGGCTGCCGAGGAACGACCTCACGTTCGCAGAACGTCCGAAACGACTCGCGGAACGACTCGTGGTCGGCGTCGTAGTATCCAGCCCGCATGGGCCCGATCCTGCCAGGAACGGGCGGCGGGCGGCCGCGCCGTGGGGAATGATCACGTATGCGTGATCATTCCCCACGATGCAGGACGAATGCAGCGCGCATCGTGGGGAATTGACGCGCACTGTCACGGCCTCGGTCCTCCCTCGCTCAGGACCGTACGCAGCCGAACGGCGAACGCGTCGGGGTCCTCGGCGAAGCCGATGTGGCCACCGGGGAACATCGTCGGTTCGATCCCGAGCGCGGCCGAGAGCGCCCTCGACGAACGGTCGCAGAGCTGGCCTGACGAGTCCTCGCCGATGCCGATCAGCACGCGGGTCGCCGCCGAACGCAGGTGGGCGGTGTCGGGCACCCAACGGACCGTCGAACGGATCATGTGCGCGTACTGGAAGTCGTCGTCCGCGGCCTCCTGAGGCGTGCGCTCTCCGGCGAACATCAGCTGGAACACCTCCTCAGGCATCTCGATGTTGGCGATGGCCAGGAACTTCCGCCAGGCGCCCACGACGTCACCGGAGAGGTGGGTGGCGATCAGGTCCTCGGTCCGCTCGCGAAGCTCCTCGTTGTCGTCGAGCCCGTGGTGCAGCGGGGGTTCGTGGGCGATGGCCGTGTGAACCAGCCCGGGGTGGGCCTGGGTAAGGGCCAGGACGCTGACGGCGCCGCCGCTGGAGCCGAGGACCGCTGCCGGGCCGGCGTCGAGGTGGGTGATGAGCCGGGCGAGGTCGTCCGCGCGCAGCTCCGGGGTCGAGTCCCGGTCGCGGTCGTCGACCGTGCTGCGGTTGATGCCCCGTGGGTCGGTGGTGAGGACCGTGTGGTCGGCGGCCAGCAGGTCAGCCAGCGGTTCGAAGGACCTCGCGTCCATCGGGGCCCCGACGAGCACGACGAGCGGGCCGGCCCCCCGTACCTCGTAGTGCAGTGTGGCGCCGGGGACCCGGAGGGTCTCGACGGTGACGGGAGCGGTGGACGTGTGGTTCATCGGATCCTCCTGATATGGGCCGGTACGACGGCTGTGCGAGGCTCGTACGGCGGCTCGAACATGCCTGCTCGGAGGTATGTGACTCCCGCCCTGAGGCAGAATCGTCGCTCGTGAGTGACGCATCTTCCGGGCGGTCGGCGGACATGACGGCCGAGCCCGCCGCCGAGGATCTGGCTCGGGCCCGCGGCGGGGACGACGAGGCGTTCACCCGCCTCGTCGAGCCGTTACGTCGCGAGCTGCACGCCCACTGTTACCGCATGCTCGGGTCGACCCACGACGCCGACGACGCCCTGCAGGACGCCTTGCTCCGAGCCTGGCGCGGGCTCCCGCGCTTCGAGGGGCGCAGCTCGCTGCGCTCGTGGCTCTACACCGTGGTGACGCGTACCTGCCTCGACAGCGTCGCCATGCGCGGGAAGCGGGCGCTGCCTGTCGACCTCAGCCCGTCCAGCGACCATCCGGTGATCGGTGACGTTCCGTTGAGCGAGATCGCCTGGTTGGGGCCCTATCCCGACGCAGGTCTCGACGTCGGTGCGGGCGGACCGGCCGGACCGGACGCGCACTACGAACAGCGCGAAGCGGTCGAACTCGCTTTCGTCGCGGCCCTGCAGCACCTGCCGGGCAACCAGCGCGCGGCCCTGCTGCTCTTCGAGGTCCTCGGCTTCTCCGCCGCCGAGATCGCCACCATCATGGACACGTCGACCACCTCGGTGAACTCCGCCCTGGCGCGTGCACGCAGGATCGTCACGGAGAAGATCCCCTCCGCCACCCAGCAGCAGACGTTGCGGGAGATCGGCGACGCCCGCATGCGGGAGATCGTCACCGGCTACTCCACCGCGCTCGAACGCGGCGACGCCGACGCCCTGGTCGCGCTGCTCACCGAGGATGTCACCTGGTCGATGCCGCCGATGCCGCACTGGTACCACGGGCTCGCGGCCGTCACCGACTTCGCCGTCCAGGTCCCGTTGACCGGGTGTGGCTCCTGGCGACACCTTCCGACCAGCGCGAACGGCCAGCCGGCGTTGGGTTCGTACCTCTGGAACGACGAAGCGGGCGCGCACGGCAGCTGGGCGATCAATGTCCTGACCCTGCGGGGCGACCGGATCGCGGAGATCACCACGTTCATCGGGGCGGCCCATTTCGAGGCGTTCGGCCTGCCCGCGTCGCTGCCCTGACATTCGCTCGCGCGAACCGGGAGGCACCCAGGTCCCGGGAGGTCGGTCAGGTCACGGGGAGGTCGAGGGTACGCGTGGCCGGTCCGCGGACACGAAGTGGTCAGCGGAGGAGGAGCGCGACTCCGGCGGCGGCCGCCGCCCAGAGCAGGCTCGTGAACGTCCCGATGATGAACCGCTCGGCGGCCCCGGGAGCCCGGAGTTCCGGGTACCGGCCGAGGCTCTTCACCGCCAGAACCAGCGCGACGCCTTCCGCGAGTCCGGTGAGCAGGCAACTGGCGATCGCGGCCCGTTCGAGGGCGCCGATCCACAGACCTCCGCGCAGGACCGGCCTCGCGGGCACAGGCGACGTACCGCCGGCGACGGTCGGCCCGGCGGGTTCGGCAGGGTGGGTGATCTGCGGCATTCCCGCCAGCTCCGCTCCGCGCAGCATCGCCGTGGTGACCGGTCCCCCGCCCGCGACAGCGATCACGACGCCGAGGACCGCCGCGAGGCCGCGTGGGAGGCCGGCGCCGGCTGCGGCGAGAAGCGCCGCCAGACCGAAGACCGCTGCGGGCGCGGTGACGACGAGCCACCACGGCAGGCGGGCGAGTCGGGCCGACACCGCGTCATGCCATGCCGCGACGCTGGCGATGGCGAGAAGCAGCAGGAGGACGAGCAGCGCGATCGTGGTCACAAGCGGTCCGCCTCTCCCAGGAGTTGGCTCGCGATCGGGCGAACCCGGCGTTCTTCGTTCCACAGTGCCGCCCGAAGCCGTTGGCTCACGGCCTGCGGGCTGATCCCGAGGCGCTGGGCGACGTCCTTCTGGGTGAGTCCCTCGGCCATCAGATCGACGACCTCCCATCCCTGCCGGCTCCGGCGGTGTACGACCGCACCCAAGAGTGCCAGCAATGCCTGCGCATCCTCGGCCGTGTCGGGGTCGGGTCCGGTCACGGCCAGCCGGGCGACCGTCGACTTCGCCCGCTCCACCGCCGTCCGCGCATTGACGAACGCCGGACCGCTCGCCGCCCGCACACTGGCTGGGATGGGTGTACGGACCTGCCCGACGCCGACGCCGACGTACCAATGGCCCTCGCGTACGAGAGCGAGGGCGAGGTTCACCGCGTCGTCCGGGTTGTCCAACAGTCCCTGGACCTCGTCGCCAGCGGTGCGCTCGAATCCGCGTACGAGCCGGGTCGCTTCCGGCCGCGTTGCCAGACGGGCGAGCAGGTCCTCGATCCGGTCGGCCTCGCGGCGGCTCGCGCGCTGGTCGATCGTGAGGACCAGCATGGGCAGCCTCCCTCGAGCGGGCTTGCCGCGTTTGTGCGCCTACGGCAGCGGCCGGCAGCGCCTTGATCCGGGCCTATCAAGCCTTTACGCTTGTGTGAGCCTAGTCAAGGTTAAGGGCTTGAGTTCGGGCGTCCGGCGCTTTCCAGAAGGAATTCCTCAGCAGGCGACCAATGTGGCAGAGGGGCGCCCTCATCCGGCGGCTCGTGGACTCAGGGGAGACGGGGTGGGTGGAAGCGGTCCCCGTACCGGGTCGCCAGTTCCTCCGCCCGCGCCTCGAATGCCTTCGCCCCGCCGTACGCATCGACGAACTGCGCCGCGCCACCGGTCCACGCCGGAAACCCGATCCCGAAGATGCTGCCCACGTTGGCGTCCCTCGCGGTCGTGACGACCCCCTCGGCCATGCAGCGCAGCGTCTCGATCGACTGGACGAACAGCAGTCGGTCGCGGACATCCTCCTCCGGCACGTCACCCGGCCCGGTCGCGAAATGCCGGGCGAGCTCGGGCCACAGCCGCTTCTTGCCGATGTCGCGGGCGTCGAAGGCGTTCCCACCGTTCGTCACCGGGTAGTCGTAGAAGCCCGCCCCCGCCGCCTTGCCCGGCCGCCCCAGCTCGCTGACCATGCGGTCGACGACCGCGAACGCCGGATGGTCCACCGGCTCCCGTCCCTGCGCGGCGAGATCGGCGACCTCCTCGGACCGGATCCGGGCCACGAGCGCGAGGCTCACCTCGTCGGCGACGGCCAGCGGGCCCACCGGGAGGCCGGCCTTGCGGGCGACGTTCTCGACGACCGCCGGTGGTACGCCTTCGACCACCATGTCGATGCCCTCGGTGACGTACGTACCGAAGACTCGCGAGGTGAAGAACCCTCGGCTGTCGTTGACCATCACCGGGAGCTTGCCGATCTGACGGACGAAATCGAATGCCCGCGCGAGCGTCCCGTCCGAGGTCTGGGCGCCACGGATGATCTCCACCAGCGGCATCCGGTGGACCGGCGAGAAGAAGTGCAGTCCGACGAACCGCTCCGGCCGCTTGATGGCCGACGCGAGCCCCGTGATGGGAAGTGTCGAGGTGTTGGAGGCGATCATCGCATCGGGCGCGGCGGCCCCTTCGGCCGCCGCGAGGACGACGTTCTTCAGGCCGCGGTCCTCGAAGACCGCCTCGATCACGAGGTCACAACCGTCGAGGTCGGCGTCGGTGTCGGTGGGCGTCACCCGGTCGAGCACGCCGTCCCGCCGGTCGGCTGTCAACCTGCCCTTGCTGACGCGTTCGTCAAGCAGGGAAGCGATCCGGTGCTTTCCGGCCTCCGCCGCGCCGACGGAGACGTCCTTCAGAACGACCGGAATTCCGGCGTACGCACTGACATAGGCGATGCCGCCCCCCATCATGCCGGCGCCGACGACGCCGAGCCGCTGCACCGGCCGCTGGTCGTAGCCCGCCGGCCTGGACGCACCCCGCAGGATCTCGTTCCGGTCGAACCACAAGGTGCCGATCATGTTCTTGGCGACCTGGCTCGTCACCAGCTCCAGGAAGTACCTGCTCTCGATCGCCAACGCCGTGTCCATGTCGACGCAGGCGCCTTCCACCGCGGCCGCGAGGATCCGTTCCGGCGCGGGATAGGCACCGTGCGTCCGCTTCGCGAGCATCGCGGGCGCGACCGACAGCGCGCCGTAACTCTTGGCGTCGTTCGGGTCGAGTCCCGGGATCACATAGCCCGGCCGGTCCCACGGCTGCGTCACCTCGGGCTGGTCCTGGCCCTGATCCTGATCCGACCCGGCCTGCGTACGGATCCAGTCCCTCGCCGCCGGCAGCAGCTCGTCCGGCCGTTCCACCACCTGGTGCACGAGGCCGCTGTCGAGCGCCTCCTTCGGGTGCACCTGCGTACCTTCGACGAGGAACGGAAGGGCCGCCTGGAGCCCGAGCAGTCGGACGGTACGCACGATCCCGCCGGCACCCGGCAGCAGCCCGAGGGTCACTTCCGGGAAGCCGATCCTGATCTCCGGATCGGCCAGGACGACGCGATGGTGACAGGCGAGGGCGATCTCGAGGCCGGCGCCGAGAGCCGATCCGTTGAGGGCGGCGACGACCGGGCGGCCCAGGCGTTCGAGTCGGCGGAGCTGGCTCTTGGCCTGGCCGAGGAACCCGGCGAAGTCGCTGAGATTGTCCCGGGTGACCCCGCGCAACAGGTCGAGATCGCCGCCGGCGAAGAAGGTGCGCTTCGCCGAGGTCACGACGACACCGGTGATCTCGTCCCGCTCCCGTTCCAGCCGGTCGACGGCGGCACCCATGGCGGCGAGGTAGTCGGCGTTCAGGACGTTGGTGGAGTGTCCGGGTTGGTCCAGGGTCAGTGTCACCAGGCCGTCGGCGTCCCGGTCGTACCGCACCGCGCCTGTCCTGACGGTGCCTGTCCTAGCGGTGTCTGTCATAACGGTCCTCACCCGCACTCGGTCGGCCTCGGGCACCAGGGCTGACTGCCGCTCCATGCGCGGCCTTCGTTCATCCGCCCGCCGTTGACAGTCCCACCGCATCAGCCACTCGTGCGGGGAAACGTACCCATGCCCAGGCGCGTTCAGTCCAGCCCTATCCGTAAGGAGAATCATGCCCACGTTGAAGAGGACGCGGCGGTCAGCGCGGCCGGGAGAATGACCACGCTGAGCATGTCTGTGGAGCATCAACAGGCGTCGGCGCCTGTCCCGGGTGCCACAAGCATGCTCAGCGTGGTCATTTGCGGCTCTCCTGCGTCATTTGCCGTCACTGACGCGCTGCTAGTGTCCGGGCAGTGAACGTGCTCGCCGCCGCGGCCTCGCCCGACGCCGCGATGCCGGTGGTGGTGACCGTCGTCGTCCTCGTGGCGGCCGTTCTGCATGCCACCTGGAACGCGGTCGCGCACACCCTCACCGACAAGCTGGTCGCCGTCACGGCACTGTCGGCGGCGTTCGTCGTGGGTGGGATCATGGCGCTGCCCTGGGTCGGCTGGCCCGCCGCGGAAAGCTGGCCGGCGCTGCTCGCCTCGGTCGGGGTCCACATCCTCTACAACCTGTCGCTGATGCGGTCGTACCGGCTCGGCGCGTTCAACCAGGTCTATCCGCTCGCGCGCGGCATGTCGCCGTGGTTGGTGGCGATCCTCGCGCTGGTCCTGGTCGACGAGTCGCTGAGCCCTCTGCGCATGCTGGGCGTCGTGGTGGTCTCGATCGGGCTGGGCTGCCTGGTGTTCGCCAACGGGCGGCCGCGGCCGGAGGAGTTCCCTGCCATCCTCGCGGCCTGCCTGACCGGTCTGCTGATCGCGACCTACACCGTGATCGACGGGATCGGCGTACGACGGTCAGGCACGCCGCTGGGCTATGCCGCCTGGTTGTTCATCCTGCACGGCCTGTCGCTGATCATCTTCGCGGTCGCCCGGCGAGGGCCGGGACTCTTCCGGCAGGTGGCGGGCAACCTGCGACTCGGCGCCCTGGCCGGTGCCTGTGCCGTGGTGGCGTACGGACTCGTGCTCTGGGCACAGGCACGGGGCTCGCTCGCGGCCGTCGCGGCGCTACGGGAGACCAGCGTGATCGTGGGGGCGGTGATCGGGGCGGTGGCGTTCCGCGAACCGTTCGGTCGATGGCGTACGGTCGCGACCGTCGTCGTCGTGACCGGGATCGCGCTCCTCAACTTCGGCTGAGCGGGGCGGGCGGACCGCACGGCGCCCGGTGGTCCCGGCCGGCCGACTGGCGGGACGGCGGCCAGGGTGGATCTGGTAGGAAGGCTGCCAGGCTGCCGGACAGTGCCGTCCGGTCCCTCGGTGGTCCAGCAGGCGTCCCACCGCTCGCAGCCGCACTCCGGTTCCGACTGCACCGCCCGACACTCTGACGGACTGACGGACTGACGGAGGAGAATCCGGTGGCTCAACCCTTCCTGCACGAGCTGGTGAGCTGCGTGTGCGCCCCCAGCGTTGCTCTGTCCGGGCCCGACGGGCAGATCCGTGCGGGCGGCGTTCAGGGAGTGATCCGGCACGACCGGAGAATCCTGTCCGAACTCGTCGTCGACGTCGACGGGCACGAGCCGGCCCCGGTCGGTCACAGTCTCGCCGGCGCGGGACTCGCCCGCTTCACCGGCGTCATCCGACACCTCGGCGACGACGGAGCCGATCCGACCGTACGCCTGGAACGGCAGCGGCGGCTCCGGCCCGACGGGATCGACGAGGTACTGACCCTGGCCAACAACGCCCGCGTCCCGGTCGACGCCACCGTCCGCGTGACGGCCGCGGTCGACCTGGCCCCGATGAACGTCGTACGCCGCGGCGACACGCCCGCCCTCCGCTCACCCTCCGAGGTCCGCGACGACGCCGCGGTCTGGTCGGACAGCATGGGCGAGGTAACACTGCGCACCGAGGGTGCCGAAACCGCGCACGCCGGCGTCGCACCGGTGGGGGACGTACGGCCGGTCTGGAGTTGGCGGGTGACGGTGCCGGCCCGGTCCACGTGGTCGGTGACGTACTCCCTGACCGCGACCGAGGACGCCCTCCCGGCGAACACCTTCGGGCCCGGCACTCCCGGCTGGGAGCCGCTCAGCGTCTCCGGTCCGGCCGCCCTCACCCGGTTGGTCGACCAGAGCGTCGCCGATCTCGCTGGCCTCGCCCTCGCCGACCCGGAGGCGCCAGGCGATGCGTTCCTGGCGGCTGGGAGCCCGTGGTTCTTCACGTTGTTCGGGCGGGACTCGCTCTGGGCCGCCCGCCTCACGCTGCCGCTCGGCACCGACCTCGCCCGCGGCACCCTGCGTACGTTGGCCCGTCGCCAGGGCACCCGCCACGACGTCGACACGGCTGAGGCGCCGGGCAAGATCCTCCACGAGGTACGCATGGAGCAGGCCAGCGTCGGCAGCCTCCCTCCCGTGTACTTCGGCACCGTCGACGCCACCCCCTTGTGGATCTGCCTGCTCCACGACGCCTGGCGCTGGGGTCTCGACGACGGCGCCGTCACCGACCTGCTCGATCCGCTGGAGGCCGCACTCGGCTGGTTGCGTACCGACGCCGACGCCGACGGCGACGGATTCTGTGAGTACGTCGACGAGAGCGGCCACGGCCTCGCCAACCAGGGCTGGAAGGACTCCGGCGACTCGATCCAGTTCCCGGACGGCACGATCGCCGAGCCGTCGATCGCGCTGTGTGAAGCCCAGGCGTACGCCTACGAGGCGGCGATCGCGGGGGCCCACCTGCTGGAGGCGTTCGGCCGTCCGGGCGGTGACCGGATGCGGGAGTGGGCGACGGCGCTGCGGGAGCGCTTTCGTACCACCTTCTGGGTGTCGGACCCGCGCGGCACCTTCCCCGCCCTCGCCCTGGACGGCGCGAAGCGCCCGGTCGCGACGGCGACGTCCAACCTCGGGCACCTGCTCGGCACCGGCATCCTCGACGCCGGCGAGGCCGCGAGCGTGGCGGCGCGGATGCGTACGGACGATCTCGACTGCGGCTACGGGCTGCGGACGATGACCGCCGACGTCGCCGGCTTCAACCCGCTCGGCTACCACGCCGGCACGGTCTGGCCGCACGACACCGCGATCGCCATCCTGGGCCTGGCGAGAGACGGTCACGCGCGGGCCGCAGCGTCGCTGGCGGCGGGTCTCGTCCGGGCCGCGCCGGACTTCGCGTACCGCCTGCCGGAGCTCTTCGCGGGTACGAACGCCCGCCGCGACGAGCCGGTGCTCGCCTATCCGGCCGCGTGCCGTCCCCAGGCCTGGTCGGCGGCCGCGGCGATCGCGATGCTTCAGGCGGCGCTCGGTCTGGAGGCCGACGTCCCGCGCGGGGTGCTCCGGGTCGCACCGTCTGCCGAGTTCGCCGACTGGTTCCCGCTGCGGGTGGAGGGCCTGCGGGTGGCGGGGCACGCGCTGACCGTCGAGGTCGACGCGGCGGGCACCGCCCGGGTCGAGACCAGCGCACCTCTGACCGTCGAGACACCTCGGCCTCCCGGCCGCGAATGACCACGCTGAGCATGCCAGCGGTGTCCGGCGAGGTGTCGACGCCTCGCCCGGGTGGCGCAGGCATGCTCAGCGTGGTCATTTGCCAGCACCATTTGCCAGCACCATTTGCCAGCACTAGCCCGAGACTGACCCGCGCCCGCGCCCCGCAACCTCAGCAAGGGAGAGCCAGTGACCGACGACCGGCCGAACATCGTGTTCATCGTGACCGACGACCACGCCGCCCACGCCATTTCGGCGTACGGCAGTGAGTTGCTCCAGACGCCGAGCATGGACCGGATCGCGGCGGAGGGCATGCGGTTCGACGCGATGTACTGCACGAATGCGCTGTGCGCGCCGAGCCGGGCGTCGATCCTGACCGGGACCTACAGCCACGTCAACGGCGTCAGCACGTTGTCGACCCGCTTCGACGCACGCCAGCCGACGTTCGTGTCGATGCTGCGCGACGCCGGCTACCAGACGTGGCTGGTCGGAAAGTGGCATCTCGGCCATGGCGGCATCCACGACCCGCAGGGTTTCGACTACTGGGAGGTGCTGGAGGACCAGGGTCCGTACTGGGATCCCGAGCTGCTGTCGGAAGGCGGCCGCCGGCGCCAGGTGCCCGGCTACACGACGACGGTCCTCACCGACCTGGCGCTGGAACGCCTGACCGAGCGGGACCGCGAGCGGCCGTTCTGCCTCCTGCTGCACCACAAGGCGCCCCACCGCAGCTGGGATCCGGACACCAAGCACGCGGAGTTGTTCAAAGAGGGGGTCCCAGAGCCGCCGACCCTGTGGGACGACCACGCCGGCCACGGCAGGGCCGCCCGCGAGGCGAAGATGCGCATCAGCCATGACCTCAACGAACGCGACGTCAAGCAGCCCTATCCGCCCGGGCTGGAGGGCCGCGAGCGCACGAAGTGGGCGTACCAGCGCTACATGCAGGACTACCTGCGGTGTGTGGTGTCGGTCGACGAGAACATCGGCAGGGTGCTGGACGCGCTCGACGAGGAGGGCCTCGCCGAGAACACCCTCGTCGTCTACACCTCCGACCAGGGGTTCTTCCTCGGCGACCACGGGTGGTACGACAAACGCTTCATGTACGACGAGTCGTTGCTGATGCCGCTGATGATCCGTTACCCGCGCGAGATCCCGGCCGGATCGACCACGGACGCGATGGCGCTCAACATCGACTTCGCGCAGACGTTCCTCGACTATGCCGGCCTGGATCCCCTCCCGCGCATGCAGGGGCGGAGCCTGCGCCCGCTGCTGCGTGGTGAGCGGCCTGCCGACTGGAGGCAGTCGGTCTACTACCGCTACTGGGAGCACGACGACGGCTCCCATCACGTGGTCGCGCACTACGGCGTACGCACGCAGCGGTACAAGCTCATCTACTACTACGGCGACGGGCTCGGTCTGGCCGGCACGTCTGACCGGCGTACGGCTCCTGAGTGGGAATTGTTCGACCTCGAGAACGATCCGGCCGAGCTGCGGAGCGTCCACGACGATCCGGCGTACGCCGACGTGCGGCGCGAACTGGAGGCCGAGCTGGCCCGGCTGCAGGCCGAGTTCGGCGACAAGCCCGTGCTGGCCCCTGGCGGGTCTGGGTGACGACTACGCCGGTGCCGTTGATGCGTCCGCTGCGAGGCGCTTGACTCGTGCCGAGCCCCAGACGCCCAGCGGGCCAAGGGCGTCGTTGAGGGAGCTGCCGTGCTCGGTGAGGGAGTACTCCACCCTCGGCGGGACCTCACGATAGACCTCGCGGTGGATCAGCCCGTCCTCCTCCATCTCGCGGAGGTGCTGGATGAGCATCTTCTCGCTGACACCTGGGAGGCCACGCTTCAGCTCGCCGAACCGGCGGGTGCCGTAGTTGTTCAACTCCCACAGGATCAGCGACTTCCACTTTCCCGACACCACGTCCATCGCGGCATCGATTCCGCAGACGTACGGGCCACGTCGCGTCCTCGACGTCATCAGATCCTCCTGCCTCACCACGCCTGTTTCCACGGCGGGCTTCAATACTTACGAAACAGTAAGTATTGAACAAAATAGTGAGTACTTGTCAAACGGAATGTAGCGACGAAGGATGACGCCAGGCGTACCGATCCGAACCAAGCAGTCCGAAGGAAAACCGATGACAACCAGAACCACGTTCCTGGGATTGGGAGCGATGGGCAGCGCGCTCGTGAGGGCCGTGCTCGACTCCGGGCGGCCCGCGGTGGTGTGGAACCGTACGCCGCAGCGGGCGCAGGCCCTCGGCGAGCGCGGCGCCGCGGTTGCCGGCACCGTCAAGGAGGCGCTCGCCGGCGGCGGAGTGATCGTCGCGTGCCTCTTCGACCACCAATCCGTCCATGACGTTCTCGATCCGGTCGCCGCCGGCCTGTCCGGGCGCACGTTGATCAACCTGACCACCACGACACCGAACGATGCTCGCGAGCTGGCCGCCTGGGCCGCCGACCACGGCGTCGACTACCTCGACGGCGGGATCATGGCCGTTCCGCAGATGATCGGCGGCCCGGGGTCGGCGATCCTCTACAGCGGTTCGACTGCCGCTTTCGAAGAGCACCGGACACTGCTCGAACTGTGGGGCGAGGCCACCTACTTCGGGACCGACGCCGGCATGGCCTCGCTGTATGACCTGGCGATGCTCTCCAGCATGTACGTGATGTTCGCCGGCTTCATGCACGGTGCGGCCATGGTCGGCTCGGAGGGAGTGTCGGCGAAGGAGTTCGCCGCGCGGGCGACGCCGTTTCTCACCGCCATGACCGGGTCGTTCGCGGAGACCGCCGCAATCATCGACGCCAAGGATTACACCGGCGAGGGCCAACAGAGCCTGGAGTTCTCCGACCTCGGCGACATCATGCGGGCGAGCATCGATCAGGGCGTGAGCCTCGAGGTACTGAAGCCTGTGCACGACCTCATCCGTCGGCAGATCGACACTGGATTCGGCGAGCAGGGCTTCGCACGCATTTTCGAGGAGCTGAGGAGCACCGCATGAGCACCGACACGCCCTCACCGGTGACCGTCATCGGGCTCGGCCCGATGGGGCGGGCGATGGCCGGCGCGCTGCTCGAGGCTGGGCACCGGGTCACGTTGTGGAACCGCACTCCGAGCCGTGCCGACACACTCGTCGCGGCGGGTGCCGTGCTGGCGCTCACTCCGGCAGCGGCCGTCGCGGCCAGCGACTTGACCATCCTCAGCCTCACCGACTACCAGGCGATGTACGACATCCTCGGCCCGGCCGTCGACGATCAGGAGTACGCCGGCGTGCTGGCCGGCAGCGTCATCGTCAACCTCAGCTCCGACACGCCTGACGCCTCCCGCGAGGCGGCGGAATGGGCCGCCAGGCATGGAGCCAGCTTCGTGACGGGTGGCGTGATGGTGCCTGCTCCCGCGATCGGCACGCCAGAGGCGTACGTGTTCTACAGCGGACCCACGGAGGTGTTCGACGTCCACGTACCAGTGCTGAGCCGGATCGGCGCACCCAAGTACCTCGGCGAGGACCCGGGCCTGGCCCAGCTCTTCTACCAGGCCCACCTCGACGTGTTCCTCACCGCGATGTCGAGCCTGCTCCACGCCACTGCGCTCGTCACCGCTGCCGGAATACCGGCAGCCGAGTTCCTGCCCGGCGCGCTGACCACCCTCACCGACATTCCGGCGATGATCGGCGACGGTCGTGAACTCGCCCGCCGGCTGGAAGCAGGTGAGCACCCTGGCGAGCTGAGCACGGCCCAGATGATGGGCGCCACGGCTGACCACATCCTGCGCACAAGCGAGAACTCCGGCGTCGACGTCGCGCTGCCGAAGGCGGTCAGGTCACACTACGAACGCGCGATCGCCGCTGGCCACGGCGCCGAAGACTGGACGGCACTCTACGAAGTGATCAAGACGCGCCGCTGAGTCCGGTCCAGGCGGAGCCACACCGCAGGGATCAGCACCTCGGCGGTTTCCGGCGTCGGTCGGTCACGTCGGCGTCAGAGACGTTCGATGATCGTGGCGACGCCCATGCCACCACCCACGCAGAGCGTCACGAGTCCACGGCGGAGGTCCCGTCGTTCGAGCTCGTCGAGCAGCGTGCCGAGCAACATCGCGCCCGTCGCTCCGAGCGGGTGGCCGAGCGCGATGGCACCACCGTTGACGTTGACGATCTCGGGTGAGATGTCCAGCTCCCGCATGAACCGCAGCACCACCCCGGCGAACGCCTCGTTGACCTCGAACAGGTCGATGTCACCGACCGTCAACCCCGCCTTGTCAAGCGCCTTGCGGGCGGCTGGGGCGGGACCGACCAGCATGATGGTGGGATCGGTCCCTACCGCGGCCGCGCTCACGATCCGGGCCCGCGGGGCGATGCCGAGGTCCGCGCCGACGCGTTCGCCGCCGATGAGGACGGCCGCCGCCCCGTCCACGATCTGGGAGGAGTTGCCCGCCGTGTGGACGTGGTTGATGCGTTCGACGCTCGGATAGCGGTCGATCGCCACGGCGTCGAAACCGAGCGCGCCGAGGTCGGCGAAACTGGGCTTGAGGCCGCCCAGAGTCTCGACCGTGGTCTCGGGGCGGATCGCCTCGTCATGGTCGAGCAGCAGCATGCCGTTGTGGTCGACGACCGGGACCAGCGACCGGTCGAAGTAGCCCTTGTCGCGAGCGACCGTCGCCCGGTGCTGCGACTCGGCGGCATAAGCGTCCACGTCGTCGCGGGTGAAACCCTCCAGGGTGGCGAGCAGGTCGGCGCTCACACCCTGGGGTACGAATCCGGTGGCGAGGTTGGTCTCCGGGTCGATGAACCACGCGCCGCCGTCGGAACCCATCGGCACCCGCGACATCGACTCGACACCGCCGGCCACGACGAGATCGTCGAAGCCCGACCTGACCTTCTGTGCGGCCAGGTTGACGGCTTCGAGACCGGACGCGCAGAACCGGTTGAGCTGGGTACCGGGGACCCTGAGGTCCCAGCCGGCCATCAGCACCGCGGTACGAGCCAGGTCGGCCCCCTGCTCACCCACCGGCGTGACGATGCCGAAGACCACATCGTCCACGCGTTCGGTGTCGAGTTCGGAACGCACCCGCAGCGCCTCCAGCACCCCTGACGCGAGGGTCACCGGTTTCACGCTGTGCAGCGCGCCCCGCTTCCCCCGGCCTCGTGGTGTGCGGATCGCATCGAAGACGTACGCCTCCTCGGTCATGAATCCAGCTTGCCCCTTCCCCGGCGGATCAGCCCAGAAGTCGCCCGACCCGGCCGCCTTCGTGCGCAGGAATGATCGCCTATGGGTGATCATTCCCAACGAGGCGCGGCAGATTCACCGGGTTTCGTGGGGATTGCCGCGTCTCGTGGATCTTGCCGTTCGGCCTGCAAGACCGGAGCTCGCGCGGCGTGCCTGTTGGAGCGCGTGCCTATTGGATCAGAGGCACCCTCACGCAAGCGCCCGTTGCCCCAGGGGCACCTTCACGCACACGCCCGTTGGACCAGGGGCCACACATGGCGCGCGGCAACCCGATGCTGGCAGGTCGGCGTACACCCGGGCAGGCTGGGCACATGAGTCGCCAGCGTCGCGTGACCGGGGAGCGCCTCGCAGGTGGCATGGTGAACGACGTCGTACGCATCGGCGAGACGGTACGCCGACCGATGCCGGCGCGCGCGGCCTACATCCACGACGTCCTCCGGCTCTTCGCCCGCCACGGCTGGCCGGCGGCGCCCCGCTACCTCGGCGTCGACGAGGAAGGGCGGCAGACGCTGACCTATCTGTCCGGTCACGTCGCGTGGCAGCCGGCACAACCTCCGGCGGTCTGGTCCGAGGACAGCCTGACCCGGGTGGCCAAACTGGTCCGGCAGTTCCACGACCTGACCGCCGGTACGCCACTGGCGGAGGACGGCGAGGTGGTCTGTCACAACGACCTGTCACCCAGGAACACCGTCTATCGCGACGACGGCGCCGGCCTGCGTCCGTACGCCTTCATCGACTGGGACTTCGCCGCACCCGGCCGGCGGATCCACGACGTCGCCCACGTGTGTTGGCAGTTTCTCGACCTCGGGCCGGGGCGCGCGAGTCCCAACGGCCCGGCGCGGCTGATCGGCCTGGTCGCCGACACCTACGCGCTACGGACGCGGGACCGGCGTGCGCTCGTCGAGACGATCCTGTGGTGGCAGGACCGCTGCTGGCGAGGCATCGACGAGCGGGCCGACGCCGGCGATCCGGCGATGGAGCGGCTCCGGTCAGCAGGGCACGTCAAGGCGATTCAGGAGGCGTACGCCTGGGTCGGCGAGCACCGCTCCGTCCTCGAGTCCGCCCTCCTCTGAACGGGCGGGGCTTGTCGACCGCCACACGAACTTCTCCGTCCCTCAGGTCCTCGAGGTTCGGTCCCTCAGGTCCTCGTGGTTCGATGCCTCAGGTCCTCGTGGTGAAGTACTGGCACGGGTCGGTGGGGCCGGGATCAGGGAACCACGCGCCGGTGCTCGAGTGGATCTCCTTCGGCACGTTGTGGAAGTCATTTCGCACGATGCCGTAGCCCTTGGCGGGAAGATTGATCCCGATGAAGGCGAACTCCTCGGCCGCGATGGCGAGGATCTCCTTCATCAGGTTCGCCTGATCGTCCTCGCCCACCGTCGTCTGCAGCTGGTCGTACAGCGCCATCTGCCGCCGGACCCAGTCAGGCGGCCGCTCGCCCGATGCGCCGCGGGATTCGTACCACTCCACCCACGGGCCGGCATACTCGTTGCCGCTCTGGGGGAAGTACGCGCGAGGATCCATGACCACATTGGTCCCGCCGAACGCCAGCACCATCGAAACGTCCTGTTCGTTCGCCTCCCGCTTGGCCTCGACGAGCGACGGGGACACGGTCTTGACTACGGTGTCGACTCCGACATCGCGCCAGTAGCGCCCGACGAACTCGGCAACCTGTGGAAACTCCGGTCCGTCATTTCCCTCCGACGCGACGTCGAACAGGATTCTGATCCGCTCGCCGTCGGGGCCGAGGCGGAAACCGTCCCCGTCCTTACCGCTGTACCCGGCGCGGTCGAGGTAATCGTTGGCGAGATCGACGTCGTAGGAGATGAACTGCTTCGCGAGCTTCTCGTTGTAGAACCCGGTTTCGCGCCGTGGCGAGCTCTGCCATGGCTCACCTTGCCGCCGGTAGATCGCGGCGATGATCTCCTGGCGGTTCAACGCATGGGAGAGCCCGATCCGAAATTCCCTGTTCCCGAACACACTCCTCTTGACGGCGTCGGTATGAGTCACGTTGAGCATCAGAAGTGCCGTGTTCATCGGATCTGGAAGGAGATCGAAGAATCTGTAGTTGCCCTTCTCCCGATCCCGAGCGAGCACGGGCTTGTTCTCGGCGATGTTGATGTGCCTGCTGTGCATGTCCAACTCACCACCGAGCGCCTTGAGCAGGACCACCTCGGGCGTCTGCAGGACTTGGTACTCGATCCCGTCGAGGTAGGGGAGTTGGTTGCCTTCGGAATCGACCTTCCAGTAATACGGATTGCGCTTCGCGACGACGCGAGTCCCACTGCCGTCGTACGGCGTTTCCAGCGTCCACGGGCTGAGGGTGGGAAGGTCCGGGTTCAGCGACCAGTCGGCGCGATCGAGAAAGAGTGCGACCCAGTCCTCGAATCCCGCGTCCCTGACTTTCCGGTCGATCGTGTCCGGGGCATATTTCTGGTGGAACTGCTCAAGATAGTGGCGGGGCTTGTTGATCAGCTCCAGGCCGTTTCCCCCGGCCAGATAGCGGGCTAGGAGACCATGGGAGATCTGGTATCGGAAGGCCACGGCATGGTCGTCGACCTTCTCGACCGTGGGCGGCTTCCCTGCGCTGAGCAGGAGCGGCGACTTGGTGGGAGTGAGCTCATCGTTCATGAAGACGTCGTCGAACCAGAACGTCACGTCGTCTGCGGTGAACGGTGAGCCGTCTGACCACTTCATACCGTCCCGCAGGTGGAAGACGTACTCGGTCTTGTCGTCATTGACGTCGTAGGACTCGGCGACATCCGGGACCACGCCGCTCCAGTCCCTGCTGTAACGAAGCAGGCCACCGTAGTGCTGCAGCCTTTCCATCCACGCGGCGTCGTCGCTGCCGACCAGCGCGGTGTGCCACGTCCCTCCGTACACCCCCACCCGCTCGACCGGGCGGACGACGAGGGGAGTCTTCGGAAGACGCTCCTTCAGGGGCGGGAGTTTCCCTCCTCGGACCAGGTCGACCAGAGCAGGCGCTTCCTTGGCACCATTCCGCCTCCGACCATCCCGCCCTGATCCGTTGCCCCCCGGGTCTGTCGAGAGGAGGTCACACCCGGTCAGGGTCAGTGCAGCGGCCGCGGAGGCACTCGAACTCAGCAGGGTCCTCCGGGTCATTCTGCCGACGCGCCTGGTCCGCTCGTTCATCCCACCGCCCACCCTTTGAGGACATTCTGTATACCCACTCCGGTATCCGGTCAACAGGTTCCATACGTCACAGAACGGCCAGCCAGGGACGTCGGACACACATTTCCGCGTTCGTCATCAGGGGCGGACACACTTCGGCGGGTACGCCCACCGAAGGAACACCCGAGGTACGACGTCAGCCGGGGAGCGGACTGGGCACGCCCTCGGAGATCCCGGTCGCGAGGTTGACGGTAGGGATGACGGGAGCCTTGGCGCAGCTGGTGCGGCGTTCCGGCTCGGGCGTCTCGACGCGCCCGCTCACCCACCAGGCGCGGGCAGGTCCCGATGGCGCGTTACCGATCGGGTCCGCCGCCCCGCCGTCCTCGGTGGCCGGCACGCGATCCGGGGCGCTGTCCCGCACCCGCACCCGCCAGTCGGCGCCGTCGACCAACTCGTCGTCGATGACCAGCGCGTCGGTCCCGGTTTCCCCCGTCAGAGCGCGGACCGCGAGTTCGGCGACCTGACCGGCAGGACTCCACGTCGATCGACCACGACAGCGCTCGGTCACCATCTGGCCCGAACCCGAGCCGGTGAGCAGCCGATCCGCGAAACCGGCATCCAGCCGGCCATACAGGTACCCGCTGGGGAGCACCACCGCCGTCGGCGCGAACCTGTGCCCACCGGTGTGCGTCGTCTCCCACACCTGCTCGCCGTGGCGGGTTGCCAGGTCGGCGGCGATCGGCCTCCCACGCAGAGCGCAGCAGACGTCGCGGCGGCCGTTGGTGCAGACCAGGAGCAACGTGCGATCGTCGAGACGCCCGAACGACGGGCGGACGCCGGATCCGAGCGCATCGAGATCGAGGTCGAGCAGCTCGCGAGGATCGTCGACGCGCCCATGGACGAGCCACGTCGCGCCAGGCCGGGTGTGCGCGAGAAAGACCTGCCGACGGACGGTCGGTGGGTGTTCGTCGGCATGCCGCCCTGGCCGCCGGATCAGTTGCAGTCGTACGCCCGTCCCGCCCGCGCGGCGGACGAGTTCCGTACCGATCTCGTGATCGAGATGGGATTCGCGTAGGGCGTCGGGACCGTAGGGCCCGGACTGCTCGATGCACATCCACGTCCGCGCCGCCGCCGCCGTGCCCGCCAGGGGTTCTGCCAGCGTCGCTGACAGCACCGAACATGACGTCGCCGGCAGCTCCATCTCCCCACCTGACCAGATCGTGGACAACTCGCGCCCGCTCCACTGTGACAGGACGAGCGGGCAACAGCCAACCGGGCAGTGTACTTCTCGGCCAATGCTGGACCACCCGCGTCCGCACCAGGCCCCGCCCGAGCGTGGGCGTTTCACATCATGGACACGCCGCCGCGGGCACACCGGCAGCCGCACACCTCCTCAGGGCGCATCGCCCTGGTCGGCGAGCACTTCGTAGGTGACCTCCTGCTTGCCCTGACTGCGGGGCACCCCGAGCGCGTCCCAGGTGTCAGGCAGCAGGTCGATCGCGACGCCCGTCCACTCGGCGGGACCCCGGTCGCGCACCGGGGCGATCACACTCCTGCCCGTCTCTTTGCTGGTGATCCGGATCATCGTCCCGCAGGGGACCTCCCACAACGCGACGCCCTCGGTGAGATCCCGGCTGTTGCCGCCGCAGGCCATCGGCTGGTACTCGGACTCGTCACCGAAGTAGCTGGCGAGCCCGCTCACCGTCTCCACGACCTTCGGCGAGATCGACGGTGTCGGCGCGGGCGAGGCACTCCGCGCGGCCCGTTGTGCCCGCCGTTCGGCCGCACGTCGGGCCTTGGACGCCGCCTCCCGCTTCTCCTGCGCGGCCTGTTTCCTGGCCAGTTCGGCCTTGGCGCGCATGTCGTCGGCGTGGTCCTGGAGCGCGTGACCTCGCGCCCTCTTGGCCTCCGACACCGCGGTCCACGTGTCCGCGTCAGGCAACCCGTCCGGAGTGGGGAAGTCGAGCCGGTCGCCGCGGGAGGCCCGCGCCGTGGCATTGGCGCGGGCGTCGCCGTCATGCTCGCCTGCGTACGTCGCCCACAGCGGACTTCCCCCTGCCGACCCGGTGAGGACGTACACACCGCCGCCGACCGCGCCGAACAGGATGAGCGCCAGGGCGATGCCGAAAATCACGGGAGTACGCATCTGCTTCCGGCGGCGGACCCCCGAATTCCGCGGGTGCCGACTGGAGTCACCGCGCGGGGAAGATCTGGGCACCTGCTCGCCTTCCGGTCCGGGATATCGCTGGAAAACTGCGGAACAGATCTCCCCCGACCGCGGACGAACCCGCCCAGGTTTACACAGCTATCGAGATCAATCCAAGACTGTCGGACGAAATGCCTCCTTTGTCGTAAGGGCCGAAAAGAAGGCGAAACGGCCCTGCCCATCGAGGAACGGCGGGAACACCGTGCGGATACGACGGCGCCCGGTGACCACCACTCGGGTGATCACCGGGCGTCCGCGTCAATGACCCGGCCGGAGCCGGAGAACTACTTCGTCAGGTTCGTCACGAAGTCCGGGTTGTCTTCCATCCAGGCCGTGACGCCCTCTTCTTCATTCCCCTCGTTCTGGTTCAGGGCGACGTCCTCCAGCGTGCCGAGGCTCTCGTCGTCCATCGTGAAGTTGGCCATCCAGCCGGCCAACTCGGGGAAGTCCTTCTTGAAGCCCTTCCGACCGATCGCGTGGATCTCTTCTGCCTTGCCCATCGCGCCCTTGGGGTCCTCGAGGTCGCGGATCGGCAGTTTCGCGTACGCCCAGTGCGGACGCCACAGAGTCACGACGACGGGGTCCTTGGCGTCGATCGCCTTCTGCAGTTCGGTGAGCATCGCCGGAGTCGACGATGTCACGAGCTCGTACTCACCCTCGAGGCCGTACTGCGGGATCGCCTCCTCCTTGGTGACCCGGGTCAGTCCGGCACCGGCTTCGATACCGACGACCCGGCCGTCGAACTCGCCCGCACTGCCCTTCAGGTCCTCGATCGACTTCGCCTTCACGTAGTCCGGCACGGCCAAGGCGAGCTTCGCGTTGTCGTACCACACCCCGAGGTCCTCGAGGTCCGCGCTGTACTTCTCCCAGTACGGCTGGTGAGTCACCGGCAGCCAGCCGTCGAGGAAGAGGTCGATGTCACCCTTGGACAGGCCGGTGAAGATCGGTCCGGGGTCGAGCTGAACCAGTTCGACCTCGTAGCCCTTCTCCTCGAGCACCTGCTTCCACATGTGGGTGACGACGACGTCCTCGTCCCACGGAATCCAGCCGATCTTGATCGACTTTTCGCCCGCGGGCTCCTCGGCCTTACCTCCGCCGGTGTCACCGGTGTCGCCTTCGGATCCCCCGATGGTGCCGCAACCCACCGTCACCAGCCCAAAGGCGAGCAACGCCGCGATCAGCATCGTCAGGCGTCTCATCTTCGATTCACGTTGCACGGTTAGCTGTCCTTTCCCATCTTCGGATTGCTCAGGCATCGTGCTGGACCGAACACGTCCTGCTCGCCTGGGACGCCCGCGAACGTCATTGTTCGCCAGCGGCCGCAGCCGCTCGGACGACCGCCGAGCGGCTCGTCAGCGCCGCCGTGAGGCGGTCGAGATAGATCGCCAGGATCACCACCGCTATCCCGGCTTCGAAACCCTCGCCGATCTGCGCGTTGGAGATCGCGGAGTAGACATCGCCACCAAGGCCACCAGCACCCACCAGGCCGGCGATCACGACCATGGACAGGGCGAGCATGATCACCTGGTTGACGCCCGCCATGATCGTCGGAAGGGCGAGTGGAAGCTGGATCCGGGCGAGGATCTTCATCGGTGAAGCGCCGAACGCCTCGCCGGCCTCGACAACTTCACGATCGACCTGACGGATGCCCAACTCCACCAACCGCACGCCTGGTGCCATCGCGAAGATCACGGTCGCAACGGCGCCGGGAACCGGGCCGACCCCGAAGATCAGGATCGCGGGAATCAGGTAGACGAAGGGGGGAAGTGTCTGCATCACGTCGAGGACCGGCCTGATCAGCTGGCTCACCGTGTCGTTGCGCGCGGCGAGGATGCCGACCGGGACGGCCAGGAGGACCGCCAACGCGCTTGCGATCAGGACCAGGGACAACGTCTCCATCGAGGAGTCCCACAGGTCCATTCCACCGATCAGCACAAACCCGATGAGCGAGAACAGACCGAACTTCCAGCCACGTAAGGCGAAGCCGAGGAGGGCGAAGGTCACCGACAGGACGAACACCGGCGGGATGCTCGTCACCGCCGCGAGGTAGCCAAGGACAGCCGCCCCCGCGAACGCGCCCACGCCGATCTTCCAGCCCCGCAGGCCGAAGGCGATGACACCGAACAGGAGCGCGAGCCCGATGATCGTCGGGGTGAGGAGGAACGTGGTCAGCCCGTCATAGGTCCACTCGAGCACCGAGGCAATGGCATCGAGCAGCACCCCGAACGTGGCGATCAACCAGTCGATGACCGCCTCGAGGGCCTCACCGACGGGGATCCGGGGAATCTCGACAGCGGCCAGGTTCATGACGGCACCTCCTCGGTGGACACCGAGGACGGCTCCGCCGCATCCTCTGACGTACTGCTCCCGTCGGACTCCCCTGCGCCGCCGCCGAGGGCGAGCAGCAACGTGACACGGGGTATGACGCCGACCAACCGTTTCTCCTCGTCGACGACCGCGAGCGGCACCGGACACTCCGCGGATGGCGTCAGGAGTTCGGCCACCACGGTGTCGGGTGAGACGGCGACGACATCCTCGGGATCCATCAGACTGGTCAGTGACTCCGAGCCCTGGCGGGTCGCCTCGGCGACGGCGGCGTCACGAACGACGCCCACAAGTTTCCGGTCGCTGTCGACCACGAACGCCGCGGCCACCTGTTGCTCGCGCATGGTACGCAGCGCCTGGCGCGGTCCGGAGCGCGCGCCCACGACGGCGACGGACCGCTCCATCACCGCACTCGCCGTCAGTACGCGTGAACGGTCGACATCTTGCACGAACTGCGCCACATAGTCGTTCGCCGGGTCCTGCAGGATCTCTTCTGACGTACCGATCTGCACGATCCGCCCGTCGCGCATCATCGCGATCCGGTCACCCAACCGCATGGCCTCGTTGAGATCGTGGGTGATGAAGATGATGGTTTTTCCCAACCTGGCCTGGAGTTCCACCAGCTGGTCCTGCATCTCACGCCGGATCAGCGGGTCGAGTGCGCTGAACGCCTCGTCCATCAACATCACGTCCGTGCCAGCCGCGAGCGCTCGGGCGAGCCCGACGCGCTGCCGCATTCCGCCGGAGAGCTGGGTCGGCAGGTGGCTCTCCCATCCGGTGAGGCCGACCATCTCGAGTGCGTTGTTGGCGCGCTCGAGCCGCTCCGCCTTCGGCAGCTGACGAATCTCCAGGCCGTACGCGGCGTTCTCGAGCACGGTGCGGTGCGGCAGCAACGCGAAGTGCTGGAAGACCATGCTGACCTTCTCCTGCCGGAGCGCGCGAAGCTCCTTGCTCGGCAGGCCGGTGAGCTTGGTCTCGTCGATGTAGACCGCACCCGACGTGGGCTCGAGCAGTCCGTTCAGCATCCGGATGAGCGTCGACTTGCCGGAGCCGGACAACCCCATGACGACGAAGATCTCACCGGGCTCGACTTCGAAGGACGCGTCAATGACAGCGGGTGTGACGCCAAGCTTGCCGACGGACTCCTTGTCCTTTCCTTGTTCGAGGAGGCGGACGGCATCGTCAGCGCGACGTCCGAACACTTTGTAGAGCTTTTCGGCACGTACGGCGGGCACTAGCTCCCTCATCGCTTCTCGTCGCGCGCCACTGCACGGCGTCCAAGGCCAGCACGGCGGAGCACTAGGGGCGTTCGACCGCGGCATGCTTGGCGCCTTCGCCGCAGTCCGGCCGGCGTCTGCGCCTCTTCCGACCCTCGTAGTGGGTCGACGCGCGACGTTTCCACCTGCAGTCCGGCCAGCCCCTGGACGGACTTATCGGTAACTGACCGTACCCGGGTCTGGTGGACGAATTCCAGTCCAGCCCGCCCGCCGGGCAGGTCGGCGTTCCACAGAGTGGTATTCCTCACTCTGCGTCGGCACATTAAGCCGTACCGTGCCTGAAAATATGGCCGGTCCGGCGAGCGATGGCGCGCCGCCGGACCGGCAGGAAGGCACTCAGGCGAGACTGTCCAACCACGCCTGATGCAGATCGGCGAACCGTCCGGAATCGGCAATCAGGTCAGACGGCGGTCCGTCCTCGACGATCCGACCGCCTTCCATCACCAACACCCGGTCGGCGATCTCCACCGTGGAGAGCCGGTGCGCGATGATCAGCGCCGTCCGGTCGGCGAGGATGGTACGCAGTGCCCGCTGCACCAGTCGTTCGCTGGGAACGTCGAGACTGGACGTCGCCTCGTCGAGGATGAGGACGGCCGGATCGGCCAGGAACGCCCGCGCGAACGCCACCAACTGCCGCTGCCCTGCCGACAGCCGGCCCCCGCGCTTGCCGACCTCGGTATCGTAGCCGTCCGGCAGGCTGGTGATGAACTCGTCGGCGCCGATCGCCCTTGTGGCGTGAACGATGTCCTTCATCGAGGCGCTCGGCCGGCCGAAGCGGATGTTGTCGGCGACCGTGCCGGTGAACAGGAAGTTCTCCTGCGTCACCATGACGACCGCCCGCCGGAACGTCGCCTCGTCGAGATTGCGGAGGTCGACACCGTCGAGCGTGACCCTGCCGCGGATGGGGTCGTAGAACCGCGACAGCAGCTTCGCCAGCGTCGTCTTGCCGGCACCCGTCGCGCCCACCAGTGCCACCGTCTGCCCGGCCGGCACGCGCAGGTCGAGATGCGGGAGCACCAAGTGCTCCTCCTGCGCTTCACCCTCCGGCCTCTCGGCCTTGTAGCCGAACTCCACACCGTCGAAGTGCACCGTTCCCTTGGCCCGCGGCAGCGGCACCGGATGAGTCGGCTCGGGCACGTCCGACTGTTCCTCGAGCACACCCGACAGCTTCTCCAGTGCCGCACTCGCCGACTGGAATGTGTTGTAGAACTGGCTGATCTCCTGCATGGGCTCGTAGAACTGGCGCAGGTAGAGCAGGAACGCCGTCAGCACGCCGACCGTCACGGCGTCGTGGAACGCCAGCCAACCGCCGTACAGCAAGACCGCGGCCACGGTGAGGTTGCCGATCAGCTTGATGCCCGGCATGAAGACCGCGATCAGCCGCATGCCGCGCATGTTGGCGTCCCGGTAGGCCTCGTTGACCTCCTCGAAGATCTCCTGGTTCCGCGGCTCGCGACGGAACGCCTGCACCGCGCGGATCCCGTTCATCGACTCGACGAAGTGCACGATGACCGCCGCGACGGTCTCCCGCGTACGCCGGTACGCGATGCTGGACTGCTTGCGGAACCACTGGGTGAAGAGGAACAGGATCGGGATCGGAATCAACGCCACCAGGCCGAGGTGGACATCGAGCACCAGCAGCAGGATCGCGGTACCGATGAGCGTGAGCACCGCGGAGACCAGGCCGTCGAAGCCGGACTGGAGCAGCTCGTAGATCGCGTCGATGTCGGAGGTCAGGCGGGAGATCACCCGACCCGAGGTGTACTTCTCGTGGAACCGCAGCGACAGCTTCTGGAAGTGGTTGAAGACCCGCCGGCGCAGCTCCAGCAGGATGTCCTGACCGATGCGACCGGACAGTTGCAGGAAGGCCTGTCGCGCAAGCGCCTGACCGATCGCCGCTACGAGGATGACGGCCACGACCGTGATCAGCGTCCGCGCGCCCTCACTGGCGAGGATGGGCGGAATACCGCGGTCGATCCCGACCTTCACGAGGTACGGAATCGCCAGCCGGGCAGCGTTTTCGGCGATGACGATCGCGATCAGCGCGAAGATCAGCTTCTTGTGTGGCCGCAGCAGGTCGCCCAGCAGCCGGCGGGAACGTTCGCGCAGGAGTAGAGACACCTTCTCGGTGATCTCGTCCTGCTGCTCCGCGGCGACGCCGCGCCAGTCCGACCCGTCCGTACGGCCGTCGTCGCCGTTGCCGCCGTGCCTGCGGTCCTGATCGGTCCGGTCGGTCGCCTCGGTCGAGGATGCGGTCACGACATCACCTCCTCGGCGTCGAGATCGGCGTCCTGGCCGAGCAGTTCGCGATACTCGGGCACCTGGTCGAGGAGCTCGTGGTGGGTGCCGACGTGAGTGACCGTGCCGTTCTGCAACAGCGCTACCTTGTCGGCCAGCAGAACCGTCGACGCGCGGTGCGCGACGACGATGCCGGTCGCGTGCTCGAGTACCTTCCGCAACGCCTCCTCCACCAACGCCTCGGTCTCGACGTCGAGGGCGGACAACGTGTCGTCGAGGACGAGCACCTTCGGCTTGGTCAACACCGCGCGGGCCAACGCGAGCCGCTGCCGCTGCCCACCGGACAGTGACATGCCCTGCTCGCCGATCCGGGTGTCGAGTCCCCAGGGCAGGTTGTAGACGAACGTCGCCTGCGCGACCTCGAGCGCCTGGGCGATCTCGTCGTCCGTCGCGTCCGACCGGCCGAGCGTGAGGTTCTCCCGCACGCTCATGGAGAACAACGTCGGCTCCTCGAACGCCGTGGCGACGACCGACCGGAGGGTCGGCAAGGTGAGATCGCGGATGTCGTGACGGTCCACGGTGATCCGGCCCGCCGTGACGTCGTAGAGCCGCGGCACAAGTGCCGTCAACGTCGTCTTGCCCGAGCCCGTGGCGCCCACCACTGCAAGGGTTTCGCCCGGCTGAACGTCGAGCCAGACATCTCGCAGGACCGGAGTCTTGTCGTCAGGGAAGTGGAACCCGACGCCCTCGAAACGCAGGTGCCCCCTGAGGCGCGCGACCTCCTTGGTGCCGCCGGCGATCGTGGGCTCGGTGTCGAGCACCTCCATCACCCGGTCGGCGGCGGTCATCGCCTCCTGCGCCATCGCCAGGATGTGGCCCATCGACGCGATCGGCCACACCAGCTGGAGCATCAGGGTGGTGAACGCGACGAGGGCTCCCAGCGTCAGCGCGCCCCGCCCCACCGCGAGCGCGCCGAGCAGCAGGACCAAGGCGAGGGTGACGTTGGGAACGAACCCGAGCACGGTCCAGAACCGGGACGAGAGCCGGACCTTCTCCATCGAGGTGGCGTAGACGTTGCAGGCACCCTCGTCGAACGTGTCGTAGACGTGGTGCCGTCGTCCGAACGACTTGATCACCCGGATGCCGACGGCACCCTCCTCGATGACCGTGGCGAGGTCACCCTGCTCGTCCTGCACCTGGCGGGAGATCCGGATGTAGCGGCGTTCGAACCGTCCGGAAGCGATGACGATCGGGATGGCCGACGCCGCGACGACGAGGCCGAGTGGCCAGTACATCCGGAAGAGCAGCACGGCGACGACACTGAGCTGCACGATGTTGGTGATGAGGAACAGGACACCGAACCCGAGGAACCGCCGGATCACCGACAGGTCCGTCGTCGCCCGCGACAACAGCTGACCGCTCTGCCAGCCGCCGTGGAACGCCATCGGCAACCGCTGCAGGTGGGCGTAGAGGTCGTCGCGGATCTGCGTCTCGAGACCCAGGACCGCGCGGGACTGGATCCACCGCCGGACGAAGATCAGGAACGCCTCGGTGATACCGAGGCCGGCGGCGAGGAGACCGAGCAGGATCAGTCCGGTGACTTCCCGGTGGGCGATGGGACCGTCGATGATCTCCTTCGTGACCAGGGGGATCGACAAGCTCGCGCCGACACCGACAAGGGCCGCGAGGAGCATCAGGACCAGGCGCCCGGTGTAGGGACGGAGGTACGAACGAAGCCGCCACAGATTGGTCACGCCGGCGAAACGGCGTCTGCCACCTGGCGGTGTGGCTGGCTGGCCCTCGGAACTGTTTGGATCTGAACTGTCTGGGTCTTGGCTTCCTGGATCTGGACTTTCTGACTGGTGGGCGCCGAGCGCCGGTCTATCTGATGGCATCGTCGGGCAGGCCGCTCCTCACCGGGTATCAGTGGACTGCGCTGTCGGTCGACTGCGCCGTCATGGCTGACTGCGCTGTCAGGCCGAAGTGAACTGCTGCCGGATCTGTGCGCGAGACCCCTCCCCGACGATCCGGTCAGGTCAACAGATGACCCAACAAGAGTAAGCCAACACGTCAACCGAGTAAGGGCGTTGACGCCACGTGGCGGACCCCTGTGACCGGTGACACCGCCGGACCTGTGACCGGATCTGGTCAGTACCGAGGTGATTCGCCCGGGCCATTGCCCTGCTGGCCGGTACTGCGTTCGCCCGTGCGATCGTCACGTACGGCCTCACCTTGGTGGTCTCCGGGCCCATCGGTGGGGCGATCGGCTTGCTGGTCGGGCCCATCGCCGGGTCGGTCGAATGGCCACTCGCCTGGCCAGTCGCCGAGTCCATGGCGGGCCGGATCGCTCGTCCACTCGACGGCTGGACGCGCCTCGGTGGGAGGGTCGCTCGCGATCGGCCGCGGCGGCTCGGAGAACCAGTCACCGACACCGGAACGGGACGCCTCGTCGGGGAGGTCGGACGTTTCCTTGCTGGCGGCATCGTCGGACCACCCGGAGGTGGCCGGTTGCTGACCAGGCTGGCTCGTCCACTCAGCGGGCGCACCCTGCTGACCCGACTGACTCGGCCACTCGCCTGCGGTTTGCTGCGAGTCACCCGCCGTCTGCGGGGTGGGGGTCTGATTCCACTCGGCGACGCTCTGCTGCCCCGACTGGTTCGGCCACTCGGCGACGGGCTGTGTCGTTGGCTGGGTGGACCAGGCCCCGCCGCTCTGCTGACCGGACTGGTTCGGCCACTCGCCTGCGGTCTGGTGGGAGTCACCCGCCGCCTGCTGCGTGGTGGTCTGACTCCACTCGGCGACGCTCTGATGCGCTGGCTGGTTCGGCCACTCGGCGACGGCACCCTGCTGGCCGGGCTGGCTCGTCCACGCACCGCCGCTCTGCTGCGCTGGCCACCCTGCCGGCGCGGGTGGGTGGGCCTGCCAGGCCACGCCGCCCTGCTGCCCCACCTGACCCGCCTGACCTGACTGGCCTACCTGACCCGCCTGACCTGACTGGCCCGCCTGGCCCGCCTGACCCGACTGGCCCGCCTGCGCCGGCCATTCGGCGGCCGGTTGTGCGGCCGGCTGGCCGGAGGACCATTCACCGACTCGGCGCTGATCCGACTGGAGCCACTCGCCGACACCCTGCCCGCGCCGGGACCATTCGCCCACACCCCGTCCGGCATCGGCGGGCTGCTCGGCTCCCGACCACGAGGGGATCGCGTCCGCACGCCCGGCGTCGCCGTACCGCTGTCCGACCGGTTCGCTCCCACCCGACTGCACTGGCTCGCCGTAGCTCGGCCGTCCCGACTCAGCCCGGTCCTGCCACTGTGCTCCGCCGATCGCCTGTGCGGGCGGAGGCTGGTCACCGTCCGCCGGCCACCGGTCCTGCGCCACCGCACCGCTGGCCTCCGCGGCGTCCGCCTCGGTGCCGGCGGCGGGCGCGGGGAACCTGGTGGTCTCCGTCATGCCAGCCTCGGCACGTTCCTGCGGTGCGGGTCGTTCGGTGGTCCTGTCGTACGGAACGACCTCTGCCCGCCCGCGGCGGCGGATCGCACCCGCGACCGCACCGATCGCCAGCGCACCCGCCGCGATCTCGAAGCCCAGGCCGATCCAGGGATAGAGATCCCGCTGTTCGGCGGTCAGCTCGGCGGGGCCGAAGTCGATCGAGAGGAACATCTGGAGGCCGACGAGGACCTGCAGCGCAAGACCGACGACGACAAGCAATCCGCGTACAAGTTGCCCTAGGACCGTCATGGCGAGGAAGCCTAACCATCGTGACCCGATCGGTCGCGCCCCCTGGGCCGGGAAGATTGGCCCACCCGGGGGACCGCTGGCCGTGTCGGTGCAGATGACCGCTTCCGGCCATCGCCCGGTTGCCGGTCAGGCCGACCAGCGGCCGGCCACCTCGAGCACCAGGTCGTTGGCGGCCGGTTCACCGATGCTCACCCGACAGCCCGCTCCGGGGAACGCACGGACGACGACACCCTCGGCCTCACAGGCCTGCGCGAACCGGTCAGCGTCGTCACCGAGCGGCAGCCAGACGAAGTTGGCCTCCGTCGCGGGGACGGCAAACCCCTGTGTACGAAGGGATTCCGCGACCCGGTAGCGCTCCTTGACGAGCTGCTCCACGTACGCGAACAGCACGTCCTCGCACCCCAGCGCGGCCAGTGCCGCCTCCTCCGCCACGGTCGACACCGCGAACGGAGGGGTGCAGGCGCGGAGGGCGTCGGCGACCGGTTCGTGGGCAATCGCGAAACCGACCCGCAGGTTGGCCAGGCAGTACGCCTTGGAGAACGTACGAAGGATGCAGACGTTCGGGTGCTGCCGGTAGAGGGCGAGGCCGTCGGCCGCGTCAGGGTCACGGATGAACTGCAGGTAGGCCTCGTCGACCACGATCAGAACATCGTCCGGGACCCGGGCGAGGAAGTCCGCCAGCTCGTCGTGGTGGACGACCGGGCCGGTCGGGTTGTTCGGCGTACAGACGATGACGACCCGAGTGCGATCGGTGACCGCCGCTGCCATCGCAGGGAGGTCGTGCCGCGCCTCGGCGGTGAGCGGCACCCGCACCTGGGTCGCGCCGGCCGCCTGCGACGCGATCGGATAGGCCTCGAACGACTGCCACGCGTAGACCACCTCGTCGCCGGGTTCGCAGGCCGCCTGCATGAGGTGGTAGAGCAACGCGACCGATCCGGTGCCGGGCGCCAGATTGCTCACCGGCACGTCGAGGCGGCGGGACAGCTCGCCGGTAAGACGTCCGCAGGAAAGGTCCGGGTAGCGGTTCATGGTGCCCGCGGCCGCACGCGCAGCCTCGAGCAGTTCGGGAGGCGGCGGGTAGGGGTTCTCGTTGCTCGACAGCTTGTACGTCGGCCGGCCCTTGGCGGGAGCGGCCGGCCGACCTGGCTTGTACGAGGGGATGCCCTGCAAGCTGCGACGCAGGCGAGGTCCGGACGGGCGCGCGGTCATGGACCCACCTTAGAGCGCAGGTCGGGTTGGCCTATTGCCGACTGCGAAGGCCCCGACGTTGCGTACTTAGGGCAGGCTTAGTCACGTGCAGGTGCACGAGAAGAAGCAACCGGACATCGCGCAGCCGGAGTCACTGGCCCGGCTCCTCGGCGGTTGGCGGGCGTCCACGGACGCGACGCTGCCGCCGGTGGCGTTCGTCGCCGGCTGGCTGCTGACCGGGCATTCGGTGGCCTGGGGAGCGGTGGCCGCGTTCGGTGTGAGCGTTCTACTCGGCGTCTACCGGCTACTCCGGGGTACGCGGCCGCGGGCGGTTCTCCTCGGTCTCCTCGGTGTCGCCATCGCCGCCGCCGTCGTCCTGCGGACCGGACACGCCGCCGACTTCTTCCTCGTCCAACTGGCCACCAACGCCGCGAGTGCGCTCGCCTGGATCGTCAGCATCGTCGTGCGCTGGCCCCTGCTGGGCGTGGTGGTCGGCACCGCACTGCGTCAGGGTGGTCGTTGGCGGCGGGACCCCGCGTTGCTGCGGGCGTACGCGACGGCGTCGTGGGTGTGGGTCGGTCAGTACGTCGTGCGGGTCGCCGTCCTCGGGTCGCTCTACCTGGCCAACGCCGTCGTCGCCCTCGGTATCGCGAGAGTCGCGCTGAGTTGGCCGCTCGTCGCAGGGTGCGTGGCGGTGAGCGCGTGGATCCTGGCCCGCGTCCTCCCGTCCGACCACCCCGGCTTCCGCAGCCCACGGGCCTGAGCAACCCACAGGTCCAAGCGGGCCGCGGTCCAAGCGGGCCGCGGTCCAAGCGGGCCACGAGACCTCGCGCGCGCAAACCGGCTCTTTCGTACGACCAACCAGTGGGTCTGGCACTCCGGAGGGCCTTGTCGGCGCTGTATCGGCGATATATCGTGAACCATCGTTAGCATGGCATCGAACGAAGGAGTCGCGCCCATGAAGAGGTTCATGAATCAAGGGCCGTTCCGGGATCGGGGTCCTGGCGGGCGGCGTGGCGACAACGCCGGTTGGCCGGGTCCCGACTTCCCTGCGGAGGGCCGTCACGGTGAGCCCGCCGGCCACGGCGAGCACCACCACGAGCACCATGACGAGCACCACCACGAGCGCCGTCGCGAGCGTCGGGAGCGCCGCGAGCGGCGCCGCGATGAGCGCAGCAGCCACCACGAGCATCACGAACACGGCAGGAACCACGGCGGCTTCGGCCCAGGCGGGCCGGGATTGGCGGGCCTCGGCCCGGGCGGGCCGGGGTTCGGTGGCTTCGACTTTGGCTTCGGCCCGGGTTTCGGCGGCTCTGGTGGGTTCGGCGGCTTCGGAGGCGGTGGACGGCGCGGCGGATGGGGTCCGCCGTTCGGGTTCCCGGGCCGTCGCGGCCCGCGCGCCCGCCGCGGCGACATCCGCGCCGGGATCCTGCACCTTCTCGCCGACTCGGACCGGCCGATGCATGGCTACGAGATGATCCGCGAGCTCCAGGAACGCACCGGCGGTGCGTGGCGACCGAGTGCCGGCTCGATCTATCCGACCCTGCAACTCCTCGAGGACGAAGGGCTCGTCGCCTCCACCGAGGACACGGGCAAGCGGCTGTACTCGCTCACCCACGCCGGCCGCGAAGAAATCGCCAGGCGTGGCGGTTCAGCCCCCTGGGAGGAGTTCACCGAGCCGACCGACTCGCCGTGGCACGAACTCCGCAACGCCGGCGCGGGCCTGATGACGGCGGCCATGCAGGGCGCCCACGCGGCGAACGAGCAACAGTTGCACCGGATCACCGAGACCCTGCGGGAAGCCCGGTCGCGGATCTACCGGATCCTGGGCGAGGACGAGCCCACCGAGCACGACCGGCCTGGGCGCGACAGCGACGCCCACCATCACACCGACGCCCACCATCACACCGACGCCCACCACCACAGCGACGCCCACCGCGACACGGGCGACGACCCGCGAGGGGACGACACGAGCAAGTAGCCCGCCGGAGGCGGCGACACCACTACCCAGCTGTACGAACTACCCAGCTGTACGAACGCGCATCCCTGCCGCCTGCTGCACACTTCACCTACGCTTCGGTCACGCGAATGCGCTGAACCCCTTACGTAGCGTAGGCGAAACGCCCTAATATCGGACAATGGCTCGGCAAGCAAGCATCGCGTTCCACGTCGAAGAGGTCCTCAACACTCCCGTCATCTCGACCAATCCCGTCGCCGGCGGCGACGTGTGCATCGCCACCCGGGTACGCCTCGGCGACGGCCGAAGCGTCTTCGTCAAGGCCCGCCCCGGCGCACCCGCAGGCTTCTTCGCCACGGAAGCACGGCACCTGACCTGGCTCGCCGCCGCCGGTGAAGGGGCGGCACTGACACCGGGCGTTCTCGGTTACGACCACGAGTGCCTCGTCCTGGAGTGGGTCGAGACCGGGCGTCCCTCCGCCGAAGCCGCCGAGAGGCTGGGCCGCGCACTGGCGGTCACTCATCGAAGTGGGGCACCGGCGTTCGGAGCCGGAGCCGAAGGTTTCATCGGACGGCTGCCGCAACCCAACGCCCCGACCGACAGTTGGCCGGAGTTCTACGCCCGGCACCGGGTCGAGCCGTACCTCCGGGTGGCGTTCAACCGCGGCCGACTCGACGCGAACGAGGCGAACGCCATCTGCGCACTCCTCGAGCGCCTCGAGGAACTCGCCGGACCACCCGAGCCGCCCGCGAGAATTCACGGCGACCTCTGGTCGGGCAACATCATCTGGGCGACCGACGGGCAACCGCGCGTGGTCGACCCGGCTGCCTACGGCGGTCATCGCGAAACCGACCTGGCCATGCTCATCCTGTTTGGTACGCCGCACCTCGACCGGCTCCTCGCTGCCTACGACGAGGTGTTTCCCATCGCCGACGGTTGGCGCGACCGGCTCGCCATCCATCAGCTGCACCCGTTGCTCACCCACGCGGCGACCTACGGCGGTGGGTACGGAGCGCGGGCCGGGCGGGTCGCCCGCGACCTCCTCGCCAGGAATCCCGTCCAACGGCCCGACCCGCGTCCCGTCTGACTCCTCGCTGCCCCGTCGGGTGGGTGGAGGATTCGCCGGGCTGGAAGCAGCCGAACCTCCACCCGATTCCGGCAGCGCGTCAGCGGTGGCCGCGTCAGCTGCGGCGTCGTCAGCTGTGGCGGATGGCGACGACGGAGTACGGCGTCGTCGGTTCGGGCGGGGTGGTGAAGCGGGCGTTCGCGAGATACAACCGGTCGCCGTACGCCGCGACCGTGGTGGGGACGTCGAACCGCTCGTCGGTCAGGCGGTCCACCACCCTGGCCCGCGTGCCAGTGGAGTTCAGGCAGAGGACGGCGACGGTGTTGAGCCGGTTCTGAACGGCGTACAACGTGTCTCCCCGCAGCAGCAGCCCGTCGCCGTTCGTCAGTACCTCGCCACCGAGGTCGACGGTCGTCGTGACCCCGGTCTTCGGGTCGACGTGGAACAGCATGCCGGTGGACGACTGGACGACGAGGAGCGCCCTTCGGTCCGGCGTACGCACCAGTCCGTTGGTGTTGATGCCCGCGCCGAAGACGATGTCGCCGCTCAAAGGCAGGCGTACGACCTCATCGGCGGCCGGAAGGTGGCCCCGGCCCAACGGCAGTTGGTAGAGGACCGGGTTGGTCGAGTCGGTGAACCATGCCGCGTCGCCGGTGAGCACGACGTCGTTGACGAAGCTGGCGCCGGGGGCGAACTGGTACGACGCGAGGATCTCACCGGTCCGCCGATCGATGACCCTGCCGTCACCGCCCGATCCACCGGAGACGAAGATCCGGTCCTCGTCGGTCTTCAACCCGAGCGACGGTGTGCCCGGGCCGGTGCTGAGGATCCGTCCGCGGCCGTTCGCCAGGGACGCCTCGTAGATGGACCCGTCCAGGCGCGAGCCGAAGTACGCCACCGGGCCGGGACCGATGGCGATGCCCTCCGGCTGGAAACCGTCCGGCAGCGGGAAGGTCGTCGGGAAGCCGTTCGACCCGCCGCCGTGGTGAACGGATGCCTGGGCGGTCGTGGGTACGCCGGCAAGGCCGAGCAGGCCTCCCAGCGCGGCAGTGGACAGGAAGCTGCGTCGATGCATGGCGACCCCTCGGTTCGATACGGCGTCGAGCTGTGGTTGGCCGTGGCGCTGCAGGTTGGCCGTGGCGCTGCAGGTTGGCCGTGGCGCTGCAGGTTGGCCGTGGTGCTGCAGGTTGGCCGTGGTGCTGCAGGTTGGCCGTGGTGCTGCAGGTACGGCGACGAGCTGACGTGGGCGGATCGTTGGTGTCCCGGACAACGGCGACGAGGCCCCGCCGGCCGCGCCACGTATCGACGGGGACCGGCAGGCGACGCGGCCAGTGCGGGACCTCGTCCACTGTCACGGACGGCGGGTCGAGTCGGTTCGACGGCGGGCCGAAATCCGCCGGGGTCACCCCGCGCACCATCCGGCGGACCGCGCACCACACGCCCGGGTGGGCTCAGTCGAGCGCGGACGCGCCGCCGCTGATCTGCGCCTGAGCGAGCGCCGCGGCCTCCGCCAGGACGGACTTCACCGGGCGGCCGGTCCGCTCTGCGAGTGCGGCCACGTCGTCGTACTCCGGCTGGACGTTGACGACCGCGCCGGCATGCGTCGCGACCTTGACGCGCACGGGTCCGTCCGGGAGAGCGACCGTGCGGATCTCGCGGTCGAGCGGTTGCTTGCGTACCTGGTGGCTTCGTACGCCGATCGCCGAGGTCTCGGTGAAGATGACCTGGCACACCGCGTCCAGCCGGTCCGGGTCGACGAGGACCGCCAGCAGGTGCGCCGGGCGGCCCTTCTTCATCAGGATCGGCGTCAGCCAGGCGTCGGCGGCCCCGGCAGCGAGGATGCGCTGGAGGACCGCGGGCCAGATCCTGGGGTCGAGGTCGTCGACGTTGGACTCGACGACGACCTGGGTGGAGGTCGGCGGTCCCTGCGCTGCGGCGCCCTGTGCGGCCGAGTCGGGCACCGTGCCGAGGACAAGGCGCACCACGTTGGCCCGGCCGGGGACCTCGCGCGTCCCGGCACCGAATCCCTGACCACTGACCTGCATCGGCGGCTGCCCGCCCCATCCGGTCACGTGGGTGGTGAGCAGCGCTGCTCCGGTCGGCGTGCACAGTTCACCGAGGGGCGCTGCCTCGCTGCCGGTCTCGCCGGCGTACGACGGTGCGCCCGCGCCCGCCAGCAGCTCCACGACCGCGGGAACGGGGACCGGAAGCCGACCGTGGGCGGCGCGGACGAAGCCGGACCCGACGGCGACCGGTGAGGCGGACACCGCGTCGAGTCCCAGGTGGGCGAAGCCCGCGCACACCCCAACGACGTCGGCGATCGCGTCGAGCGCGCCCACCTCGTGGAAGTGGATCGCGTCGGGCGTGGTGCCGTGGACCTTCGCCTCCGCCTCGGCAAGACGCCGGAACGTCTCGTGTGCCTGCTGGCGTACGGCGTCGTCGAGCTCGGACTCGTCGAGCAGCTTGCGGACGTCGGCCCAGGTGCGGTGATCGGTGGAGTCGGTGCCGTCGACGCTCACGTGCGTGGCGGCCAGCCCGTTGCGGGTGACCCGTGCGGCGGTGAGTTCGACGCTCTCCGGCGCGACCATGTCGACGGCCGTCGTGAGGACCTCGAGGGGTACGCCGGCTGCCACGAGCGCACCGAGCAGCATGTCGCCGCTCGCGCCCGAACCGCAGTCGATCCAGGCGATCCGGCGGTCCACCGGTTGGCTCCTCACCGGTCCACCACGCGGTGCTCGGACGGGTGCCGCGTACCAGCGCTGTGGTCGGAGGCCCGGTGATCGGTGGCCTGGTGATCGGTCGCCTGGTGATCGGTCGCCTGGTGATCGGTCGCCTGGTGGCTCACGGCCTGCCCGTTCCCGGCGCGGCGAGCTACCCGGGCGGCGAACACCCCGGCGCCGAAGCCGTTGTCGATGTTGCTGACGACCACGCCCGGAGCGCAGGAGTTGAGCATCGCCAGCAGCGCGGCGACCCCGCCGAACGACGCGCCGTAGCCCACGCTCGTCGGCACCGCCACCAGGGGTACGCCGGTGAGCCCGCCGACCACCGACGGCAGGGCGCCCTCCATACCGGCGACGACGATCAGGCAGTCGGCGGCGTCGAGCTGGTCCTTCGCGTCGAGGAGGCGGTGGACGCCGGCCACGCCGACATCACTGATCCGGTGGACGCCACCCCCGAACGACTGGACCGTGAACGCCGCCTCCGCCGCCACCCGGGCATCCGACGTACCCGCCGCGACCACGCACACCATGCCTGTCGGCTCGGGCAACGGCCCCACCGTGGCTGCCCTGGCAGTCTCGTCGATGCGTGCGTCGGGAAACGCCGACCGGATCAGAGTGATCGCGTCGGCGTCGAGTCTGGTGGCGAGCGCGGCCCGACCGGGATGAGCGTCCCGAAGCGCCCGGAGCAGATCCACCACCTGGGCGGGGGACTTGCCGGCGCCGTAGACCACCTCCGGGTCGCCGGTACGGGAGAGCCGGTCCGTGTCGAGGCGTGCGTACCCCAGATCGACGTAACCCGGATCGACGGGTGCCGGTTCAGTGGTCCCGTTGCGGGTGCCAGCCTGCCCGTCGCCTCCTACCGGCGACCCTGGCGAGCCAGGCAACCCGCCGGGAACGATATCGCGGGAGGTCATGGCTCGACCTTAGGTCGGCGCGCGAGCGGGACCCGATGCGGGTCGACGAACGGGAAGGTCACATAGCCGAGAATGGACCACGTTCGAGTGCGTACGGAAGCTTCGCCGGCGAAAGGGACCGGAACAGCGAAGCCGTGAAGACCGCGGGGAGCGATACGTGAAGACCGGGAGGAACGCAGCGTGAAGACACTGATCACGGGCGGGGCGGGCTACATCGGCAGCACCATCGCCTCAGCGTGTCTCGACTCCGGCATCAGGCCGGTGATCCTCGACGACCTGAGCACCGGGCGGGAGGAGTTCGCCGAGGGCCGGGCGTTCTACCGCGGCGACATCGCCGACGGCGCCCTCCTCGACACGGTGTTCCGCGATCACCCCGACATCTCGGCCGTCATCCACTGTGCCGCGAAGATCGTCGTGCCGGAGTCGGTGCGCGACCCGCTCGGCTACTACGCCAACAACGTCTCGGGAACCATCGCGCTGGTGCAGCATCTGCTGCGGCACGGCTGCGAACGGTTCCTCTTCAGTTCGTCCGCGTCGATCTACCAGCCCGGTCCGGATCTCAGCGTCGACGAGTCGTCACCGGTCGACCCGCAGAGCCCGTACGCCGCAACCAAGATGATGGTCGAACGCGTCCTCGCCGACGCCGCGGCGACGCTTCCGCTCCGGGTGATCTCGCTGCGCTACTTCAACCCGGTCGGCGCCGACCCCTTACTGCGTACCGGCCTGCAGAGTCCCGCCCCGACCCACGCCCTCGGGAAACTGATCGAGGCGTACGAACGAGGGACGCCGTTCACGATCACCGGCACCGACTGGCCGACCCGTGACGGTTCGGGTATCCGCGACTACATCCACATCTGGGATCTCGCAGAGGCACACGTGCGGGCGCTGGAGAGGTTCGACGAGGTGGTGCCTGCGCCACGGGGATACGAGGTCATCAACCTCGGGACGGGACGGGGTACGACGGTCCGCGAGCTTGCCAGCGCGTTCCAGGACGCGGTCGGTGACCGGCTCCAGGTGCGGGAGGCGGGTCCCCGGCCGGGTGACGCCGTGGGGTGCTTCACCCGCAGCGACAAGGCGGCAGCCCTGCTCGGGTGGAGCGCGACGAGGACCGAGAAGGACGGCGTGCTCGACTCGCTGGCCTGGGCGCGGAAGCGTCCCACCATCCTCGGCCGCTGAGTCGATGGCAGCGGGCCGCTGAGTCCATCCCGGACGCTGAGCCGACCGCCGAGCCGACCGCCGAGCCGACCGCCGAGCCGACCGCTGAGTCGATCGCCGACCGCTGAGTCGATGGCAGCGGGCCGCGTGCTGAGCGTTGGGAACCACCGACAGACCGCGGTTCATGATCAAGAGGCAGAAAACGGGGAAAAGACGCCCACAATCGCCCGGTTTCTGCCTCTTGATCATGGACCGCGGCGGCGCCACGCGGGCGTTCTGCGGGGCCCTCGACAGCAGCCCGGGCGCTTCGACGACCTGTGCAAAACATTGTTCGTGCGGCTGTCGGTGGCTGCCGCCAGAATGGGCGGTCATGTCCGCCGACCCGCCAGCCGGCCCAGCATCGCCGCCTGCTCCGGCCCAACCAACCCAGCCAGCCCAACCAACCCAGCCAGCCCAACCAACCCAGCCAGCCCAGCCAGCCCAACCGACCCAACCAGCCCAACCGACCCAGCCAGCCGATCCAACCCACCCGGCGGACCCGACCCAACCGGTCGACCTCGATGCCCTCGCCGGCAGCTCCGTCCGCCTCCGCGCCCTCGACGAGGGCGACCTGCCGCAGCTGTGTGCCTGGTGGGCCGATCCGCGGATCACGCCGTACCAGGTCGTCGGTCCGCCGCATCCGCGCCCCGCCAGCGTGCTCGCCGAGTGGTTCCGCTCCCGGGGTGCCAACGACGGCATGGACTGTGGCTTCTGCATCGTGACCAAGGACTCTGGTGAGCTGGTCGGCCAGGCCGCCCTGTTCGGCATCGCGCCGAAGGACCGGTGCGCGACGTTGGGGATCTTCCTCGGGCCAGTGCACCAGGGCCGCGGCTACGGCTCCGACGCGGTGCGCACCCTCGTCCGCTACGGGTTCGCCCAGCTCAACCTGCACCGGGTCGAGCTGGGCGTGTTCGGCTTCAACGCCCGCGCAATCGCCACGTATCGCAAGGTCGGCTTCGTCGAGGAGGGCCGGCGCCGGCAGGCGATCTACCGCAGCGGAGCCTGGCACGACGAGGTGCGGATGAGCATTCTTCGTTCGGAATGGGACGCCTCGAGCATCCCTTAGCAGTCATCCGCAAGCTCGAGCGTCCACTGACAGAGGAGGACCGCGGTGGTGTGTGTTTCCATGCCGTACGAAGGAGTCGCGCGGTGACCGCCGAGCGTCGGGCCGCGGCGGACAGCCATGATGTGATCCAGGTCCGCGGCGCCAGGGAGAACAACCTGGCCGACATCTCCGTCGACATCCCCAAACGCCGGCTCAGTGTGTTCACCGGCGTCTCCGGGTCCGGCAAGTCCTCGCTGGTCTTCGGCACGATCGCCGCGGAGTCACAGCGGTTGATCAACGAGACCTACACCGCGTTCGTCCAGTCGTTCATGCCGAACGTCGGCCGCCCTGATGTCGACGCCCTGCACAACCTCAGCGCGGCGATCGTGGTCGACCAGGAACGCATGGGCGCCAACTCACGTTCGACGGTCGGCACGGCGACCGACGCCCACACGATGCTGCGGATCATCTTCAGCCGACTGGGCGACCCGCACATCGGCACCTCTGGCGCGTTCAGTTTCAACCTGCCCGACGGCATGTGCCCCGAGTGTGAAGGCATCGGCCGGGTGTCCGCGATCGACATCAACGAGCTCGTCGACGTCGAACGTACGCTCAACGAGGGCGCGATCACCGCGCCGAACTTCCAGGTGGGCTCGTGGTACTGGCAGACGCTCGCCCACTCCGGCTTCGTCGATCCCGACATCAAGCTGAAGGACTACACCCCGCAGCAGTGGGAGGACTTCCTCCACAAGCCCGCCACCAAGGTCAACAACGGCACCTTCAACACCACGTACGAAGGCCTTGTCGTCAAGGTGCAGCGGCTCTACCTCTCCAAGGAACGCGAGTCGATGCAGGCCCACATCCGGGCGTTCGTCGACCGGATTGCCACGTTCGACACCTGCGGCGGATGCAAGGGCGCCAGGCTCAATCCAGCGGCGCTCTCGTCGAGGATCAACGGACTCAACATCGCCGAGTGCTCCGCCATGCAGATCAGTGACCTGGCGGAGTTCGTCCGCGGCGTCACCGACGAGTCGGTGGGCCCGTTGATGTCGACCCTGCGCGAGACTCTCGACTCGCTGGTCGAGATCGGCCTCGGCTACCTGAGTCTGGACCGGGAGTCCGGCACGCTGTCCGGCGGTGAGGCGCAGCGGGTGAAGATGGTCCGGCATCTCGGGTCCAGCCTGACCGACGCCACGTACGTGTTCGACGAACCCACGATCGGGCTGCACCCGCACGACATCGCACGGATGAACGACCTGCTGCTCCGGCTGCGCGACAAGGGCAACACCGTGCTGGTCGTCGAGCACAAGCCCGAGGTGATCCAGATCGCCGACTACGTGGTCGACCTGGGCCCTGGCGCTGGTGCGGCGGGTGGGCAGGTGTGCTTCACCGGCGATGTCGCCGGACTCCGGAGATCGGGGACGCTGACCGGGCAGTACCTCGACCATCGGGTACGCCTGCGCGAGAAGCCACGCCAGTCGCTTGGGCAGCTGTCCATCAGGGGCGCCACCCTGCACAACCTGCGGGACGTCGACGTCGACATCCCGCTCGGCGTCATGACCGTGGTCACCGGCGTCGCCGGATCCGGCAAGAGTTCGCTGATCCACGGCTCCCTGGTCCAGGGTTCACAGCCCGGCCGTGAGGGCGTGGCAGTCGTCGACCAGTCCGCGATCCGCGGGTCGAGGCGCAGCAACCCGGCCACCTACACCGGGGTGCTCGATCCCATCCGCACCTCCTTCGCCAGGGCCAACGGGGTCAAGGCGGCGCTGTTCAGCGCGAACTCCGAGGGCGCCTGCCAGACCTGCAAGGGAATCGGGCTCGTCTACACCGACCTGGCCATGATGGCCGGCGTGGCGTCGACCTGTGAGAAGTGCCAGGGCAAGCGGTTCACTCCGGAGGTCCTCACCTACAAGCTGCACGGCAAGGACATCAGCGAGGTCCTGGCGATGTCGGTGACCGAGGCGCGGGAGTTCTTCGCCAGCGGCGCTCGACAGGCGCGGGTCATTCTCGAGCGCCTCTCCGACGTGGGCCTGGGCTACCTCAGCCTCGGCCAGCCACTGACCACGCTCTCCGGAGGCGAGCGGCAGCGGCTCAAGCTGGCCATCCAGATGGCGGAGAAGGCGACGACGTACGTCCTCGACGAACCGACCACCGGCCTGCACCTGGCCGATGTCGACCAGCTCCTGGCGTTGCTGGACCGGCTTGTCGAGGACGGCAACACCGTCATCGTCATCGAGCACCACCAGGCGGTGATGGCGCACGCCGACTGGCTCATCGACCTCGGCCCTGGCGCGGGCCACGACGGCGGTCGGGTGGTGTTCGCAGGAACCCCCGCCGATCTCGTCGCACAGGGCGACTCGCTCACCGCCCAGCACCTGCGTACCTATCTCGACCTTGTGGCCACCACGTAGTGCCCGGTTGCCCAGGGTGGGTGGGCGGCGACCGGCTGTCCACACGCCGTCGTGTTCGCGTGCGCGTGCGTAGGCGACCGCACGTAGGTCTGGCGCGGTGTGCGGGCTCCGATCAGGGGCGGCGGCTCGCAAGGACGCAGAACTCGTTCCCCTCTGGGTCGGCAAGCGTGACCCAGCTCTCATCGCCGGTTTGGCCGACGTCGGCGTGTCGAGCACCTAGGTCGAGCAGGCGACGGACCTCCTCGTCCTGCTCCCTGTCGGTGGGGTTCACGTCGAGGTGGAGCCTGTTCTTGCTGGTCTTGCCCTCGGGCACGCGCGCGAATGTCAATGTCGGCGGCACTGGACCAGGGTGGTTGGTGGCGTCAGGCACCGTAGCGGGGCCAATAGCGACAATGCCGTCGTCTTCGTCTTGCACCTCGTAGTCAAGGACCGCGCACCAGAACCGGGCCAGACCGTTCGGATCGGCACAGTCGATCGCAAGCTCGGTGAACTTACTGGTCATGTCAGGACCTCCCAGGTCACGTAACGGCTCCGCCAATGAGACTTCTAGCCTCGGGAGGCTAGATGGCCCGGTATTGGTCGCGGATCCCAGGGAGTTGCTGGAAGCCAGCTGAGGAGTAGGTGGCGACGGCACCGACATTGGAGCTCGCGGTGCAGACGATCGCGCTCGACGAGCCCAGCTCCTGGAGTGCGGCCGCCGCGGCGACGGTGATCGCCTTGCCGTAGCCCTGACCGCGATGTTCCCGGTGCACGCCCATCGGCTCGAGCAACCCGGGCTTCCCCGGACCGGCCGACCACACCGTCACCGCGGCAACCGCGTTGCCCCGGTCGTCGTACGCGACCAGACACCGGGCGTCGGCGTACGGCAACCCGGCCGCCATCGCGTGCCAGCGCTCGTCCGTGAACGTCGACCTGTCGAACGACGCCCGCTGTACGGCGGCCCGCACGTGCGCCTGCTCCGGCCCGACCACCTCGATCCGCACGTCTGGGTCCTCCACCGGCCGCGTGAGGTCGCGGCGCAGCGGTGTCCGCGGCTCGTCGGAGTTCCAGCCGGCTTCGAACAACAGATCTTGGACCAGTGCGCCCAGTGGCGCTTCGACGTTGACGGTCCCCTCTCCCAGTACGCCGCACCCCGGCTCGGTCACGTCCCGGGCCAGCTGTTGCGCCAGTTCCCCGTCCCGCCGAGCGTCTGGCGCGATCGTCAGCCGCAACAGCTGGGGACCGTCAAGCAGCCCGACGGCGAGAATCTGCCCGTCCCGGCTCCAGGTCCGGACCGCCGCGGCCGTCGCCTCTGCGCCGAACCGCCAGAACCAGCCCAGGTCGCCCGGATGCAGTTGCATCGGCGCCCCGTCGTCCTGCCACTCCCGCAGCACGCCCACAGCCTCGCTCAGCCCGTCGACTCTCGGCTCGTCCCGCACAATCGCCATCCGCCGATCACACACCACCGGCTCGACAGTCCGCGCCTGGTTTCGGCCGTCCGGCGTGGTGTGGTCGGGCTCAGAGCGCCAGCCGTGCCGGCTCGAAGCCCTGGCGTTGGCGCAGCACGCTGCTGGGGTAAGGGCGGCCAGCTTGTGTCGCAAGCGGTTCGCTAGCCGGACGTCGCGTCGCGTTCGTTTCTTTGGGCGAGGCTCTGGGCTTGCCCTGCGTGTATGTCGCTTACCCATTCCCAGCCGGGCTTGGCCGATGGGCCGATCCGCGGGTCATCGGGAGCATGGCCGTCACGCAGGGCTTGCACGTACGCGCGGTCCTGTTCGATCCGTGCGCGTACCTGATCAGCTCCGACGACGGACCCATGACCGGGGATGAGGACATGGACGTCGTCCGCCACGTCCTCGAGCAGCCGCAGCCCAACGAGGTAGTCCTCGATCGGGTCATTGGTGCTGTTGAAGTCGTCGAGCATCGGAATGAAGACATCGGACAGCATGTCGCCGGCGACAAGAACACCGCGTTCCTCGATCAACAGTGCCGCATGGCCCGGGGCATGCGCCGGATGCTCGATGATCCGGACTCGAGGGCCATCCCAAGGAACCTGCGCAGTTTCGGCAGGCAGAGCGGTGATGAGGCCGAACGGGTCCAGCGGTATCTCCTCGGCGATTTCCGGCGGTAACCCGTCGGCGACGCGGGCCTTCCAGTCCGCGTTCGACCGCAGATCTCGCATATGAGCCGCGCAGCGGGCTGTGCCGTATCGGGGCGCTTCGCCGAGTTCGGCGTGCCAGAGCACGTGATCCCAGTCAGGATGCGTCGAGAAGCCTGCCGCGACGGTCTGGCGCCACTCGCGAAGGTCGTTCGCGAGGCAGGTCATTTCATCGCCTGTTATCCCGGGGTCGATGAGTAACACGCCGGCCCTGCCCTGCACGACAACGGTGTTGTTCTGGAGCAACTCGCTCTGGTGGACCAACACACCTTCCGCAACCTGCGTCAGCATGGGGCTCCTTCCGCTTGTGCTTCCTGGTGTCGATCCTCACGCATGTGGGTTGATCTCGGCTGTGGTGAGGTCGGCGAGTCGTTGTGCGGTGTTGAAGTGGGGGGTGAGCCGGTTCTTGGTCAGGGCGAAGGAGGTGCCGGTGGCGGTGTCGGCGTAGACGTAGCTTCCGCCACCACCGACCCAGCCGAACGTGGTAGGTGTCTGTTCCGTGCGAGTACCGATCCGGCCGAGCGGATAGCCCGGGGCCAGCCGCGCATGGTTACCGAAGACCTTGGGTCGATCACTCAACATGAGAGAGATATGCCTGCCGCGGCGTGCAGGCCCGCTTGGGTCACAGGTCGCCGGTCAGTACGGCTTTGCCGGTCTCGCCCTCGAAGGGCACTGAGGCGTGCTCGTGGACGATCTTCCAGCTGTCGTCGAGTTTGCGGAGACAGCTGGTCGCGCGTACCCACATGCCGACTTCGGTGCCGTCGAGCATCGTGCCGCTGATCCGGACCAGGAAGTGGCAGAAGGCGAGGTCGGCGTTCGCCGTGATCGTCAGGTCGCGGATCTCGTGGCCGATGCCGGTGCGGTACGCCGCGAGCCACTCCCGCTTTCGCGCTGTCGACTCGGCGCCACGATGGGCGAAGGGGGCGACGGCATCGAACACCACGACATCGGCGTCGTTCGCGGCGGCCAGCGTGGTGGCGTCCTTGCCGGCAAGTGCCTGCGTGCGGGTCTCGAACAGCTCGCGGATCTCGGCTTCGGCGTTCGGGTCGTTCGTTCTGTGCATGGGGGACACTCCCTTCAGGACTGGCCGAGTTCGCGGCCGAGTGCGTCGAGCCAGTCGCCGGTGCCTTGTTGGCGCCACTCGGGCTGTTCCTGGTCGTCGAGGAAGGTGTCCTGTTCGGTGAGCACCAGGTGCGTGCCGGTGCCGTTGGAGACGAACTCCACGGTGGTCACCGACACGGTCGCCAGCACACCGCGGCCGTACAGCAGGGTGGTGTAGACGATGCGCTCGTCGGTCAGGATGTCGCGGTAGACCGACTCGGCGACGATCTCTGCGCCGTCGTCGGTGCGTCCGTGGGCGGCCTCGGCGCCACCGACGCGGAAGTCGAGGGTGTAGTCGGCGTCGTCGGCAGCGAACCACTTCGCCTTCGTGTCGCGATCGGCCCAGGCCGCGAAGACCTGTGCGGGCGAGGCGGAGTAGGTCCGCTCCAGCGTGAACGTGCTGTGTTTCACCGAGTGCTCGGTCATGATCTGGGCTCCTTCGAGGGGTCGTCCGGGGGTGTGGTGGTCGTGGTGTGGTCGGCCGCGCTCTCGCCGAGGACGTCGCCGAGGCGATCGAGGCGGTGCTCCCATGTCGTTCGCTGGAGGCGCAGCCACTCCTCGGCGCGCCGCAGGCCTGATGGATCGATCTGGCAGGTGCGGACGCGTCCGGCCTTCTCCGATCGGACCAGCTCGCTCGTCTGGAGTACCTGCAGGTGCTGGACCGTGGCCGCGACCGTCACGCCGAGGAGGCGCGCCAGCTCACTCACCGTCGCCGGGCCGCGGGTCAGGCGCTGGATGATCGCCCGGCGGTTGGCCTCGGCGAGAGCGTGGAACACCCGATCCGCGGCCGCCGACTCATGGTTAAGCATGCACTTAACCGTAGGGGTGACCCTCCAGAAAGTCAAGTCTTCGCTTAAGCTTTTGCTTTCGGCTCGACTGGGCACGGACTTCAGTCGCGGGCATCGGTGTCCGGCCATCGCCCCCTCGAGGTAGGCCTGCCGTGGCGTGAGGTCGCCGAGGGTCCGGGTGGCCGGATCGTGTTGTAGAGCTGGCGGTTCCTACGTGGGGTCACGCCAGAAAGCTTGGCGCAGTAGAGATTGACACCATCGAACGTACGTTCGATGATGGAGTGGTGGCTGGTTCTGCGCAGGGACGCACCCTCGACGTCGTACGCACGTCGGCAAGCCAGCCTGCCGTGGCCGAACGCACCGGATCGAAACCCGGCATCGCGGACCACAGTCGGGCGAGGCGCAACCGTGCGGCGGTGGTGGAGGAGCTGCGGGCCGAGCTCGCGGCCCGCCCGGCGACTGCCACGGGATCCGGCCGGGCGGTGCCCACCCTCCCCGCGCTCCCGGCCTTCGGCGACCTGCTGCCAGAGCGGGGACTTCGCCGGGGCGCGAGCTATTCGGTCCAGCGTTCGGCGATGCTCACCATGGCGCTCCTGGCCGGAGCGTCCCGGGCGGGCTCCTGGTGCGGGATGGTCGGGATGCCCGGTTTCGGCGCGGAAGCCGCGGCCGGGCTGGGCATCGACCTCACCCGGGTCATCCTGGTCCCGGCGCCGGGACGACAGTGGCTCAACGTTGTCGCGACCCTGGTCGACGTCCTCGACCTCGTGGTCGTCCGCCCACCTGCCCGCCCCTACGACGCGGAGACGCAGCGGCTGGCCGCCCGAGTACGCGAACGCGGCGCCGTCCTTCTCGTCCAACGCCCGGACTGGCCGGGATGCGAACTGCGGATGGCGATCACGTCGAGCACCTGGCACGGCCTCGGCGCCGGGCACGGGCACCTGACGTCTCGCGAGGTGACCGTCGAGGCGACGGGGCGGGGCACCGGCGGGCGACGTCGTACGACCCGGTTGTGGCTGCCCGACCGCGCCGGGGACGTCCGCGTCGCCGGACCGGCGGATCGCGCCGACCTCGCTCCGCTCACCGAGCTTGCTGAGCTTCCCGACCTTGCTGACCGTCCCGGTCGCACCAGCCTCCCTGGCCGCCGGTGGGAGCGCGCGGGATGAACGCCGTACGCACGATCGTCGTCTGGTTCCCCGACTGGCCGGTGACTGCTGCCGGGCGAGACGCCGGGCAACCACCGGACGCTCCCCTCGCGGTCCTCGACAAGGGGCAGATCTTCGCCTGTTCGCACGCCGCGCGCGCGCATGGCGTAAGACGCGGGCTGCGGGTCCGCGAGGCGCAGGCGCGGTGCCCTGACCTGGTGACGTTGGCGTACGACCCGGCTGTCGACGCCCGGGAGTTCGAACCGGTCGTCGCCGCGATCGAGGCCCTCGCCCCTGGCGTCGAGGTCATCCGACCAGGGCGGTGCGCGCTCGCGGCCAAGGGGCCGAGCCGCTACTACGGCGATACGTTCGGGCAGATCCTGCGTACGCACCTCGAGGAGGCCGGCCACAGCTGCGTGATCGGGATCGCGGACGGGCCGTTCGCGGCGGAGCAGGCGGCGCGGCTGGCCGAACGCTCCGGCGAACGGGAGCTGGCCTTCCCGCCCGGGGAGTCCGCCCGCTGCCTCGCCTCGCTCCCGGTCGACACACTCGACCGGCCCGAGCTCGTCGACCTGCTGCGCCGGTTGGGTATTCGTACGTTGGGTGCGTTCGCCGCGCTGCCCGCCCGACAGGTGCTGGCCCGGTTCGGCAACGACGGTGTCGCCGCGCACCGGCTCGCCGCCGGCCGTGACGACCGACCGCTGGCGACGCGGCGGCCGCCGCCCGAGCTGGCGACGGACGCCGCGTTCGAGCCGCCGGTCGAGCGGGTCGACCAGGTGGCGTTCGCGATCCGCGGCACCGCCGAACGCCTGGTCGCCGGGCTCGCCGAACGCGATCTGGTCTGCACCTGTCTCCGGGTCGAGATCGACACCGAACGCGACGAACCGCGCAGCCGGCAGTGGCGGCATCCGCGGTGGTTCAGCGCGGCCGATGTCGTCGACCGGGTGCGCTGGCAACTGCAAGGGACCAGCACTCGTGCGTCCGACACCTCGGCCGCGACGTCGGTAGGCGGAACATCGGTGGGTGGCGGCTCGACCGGCGCAACCGGCTCGGATGGATCGGATGGATCGAGCGGATCGGGTGGCGGCTCGGGCGATGGCAGACCAACCGAGGAACTGACCTCCGGTGTCGTACGCGTCCGGCTGATTCCCGACGACGTGGCCCCAACCGGGGCGTACCAGGACGGTCTGTGGGGCGACCAGGCACCCGACGAACGCATCCACCGCGCCTTCACCCGGGTGCAGAGCCAACTCGGGCACGAAGCGGTGGTGACCGTCGTTCTGTCAGGAGGGCGGGCACCGGCCGAACGCATGACGTTGGTGCCGTGGGGCGACGACATCGCACCTGCCCGCCCGACCGGGCAACCGTGGCCGGGGCATCTCCCGCCTCCTGCCCCGACCACGGTCCTGGCCACGCCCGAACCCGTGCGGGTCCTCGGTGCGACCGGCCACCTGGTCGAGATCAGCGAACGCGGTGCCTTGTCGGAGGACTGCCGCCTGCTCGAGCGGGACAGCTCTGACAACTCGGTCATCACGGGCTGGGCGGGTCCCTGGCCGGTCGACGAGCGCTGGTGGGATCCGGTGGCGGCCAGCCGCTGCGCGCGATTCCAGGTCGCATGCGCTGACGGGCGGGCGTTCGTCCTCCGGTACGAAGCCGGCACCAGGTCCACCGCCGACCCCCTCGCCAACAGCATCAGCAGCGTCTCTGGCTTCAACGGCCATTCTCCCGACGGGACCACTTCCTCTGGGAACAATGCCAGCAGCATCCCTGACGCTGACGCCCGCTCCAGCACCGGAAAACCCAGTGCGGGCACGAGCGCTCGGGGTACCACGGCCTCCCACGTGCAGGACGCTGAAACCGGCCGATGGTGGATCGAGGCCTGCTATGACTGAGCTCCTCCTTCTCTCCACCTCGCGCGCCGCTCATGATCATGCGTCACTTTCAGGGCTTTTTCGGCGTGAAGAAGCCCTGTTTCTCACGCATGATCATGAAGCCGCCCCCGGATTCACCGGCCGACCCATCCGAGGGCGGCACTGATGGGCTGGGACAACCCGCAGGTCCCGTGGTCAGAGCTCGAACGCAAGCTCTCCGGCCGGCGACGCCCCGGTGGTCCGCCACCACACGCCGACGGCGGCGACAGCCCGGCGTGGACCTCCGTACGTCCGCCGTATGATCCGCCGCCCGAGGACCGTCCGCAACGCCCCGACGGCCCGGTCGTTCCGTACGCCGAACTCCACTGTCATTCCAACTTCAGCTTCCTCGACGGTGCGAGCCATCCCGAGGAACTCGTCGAGACCGCCGTCGCGCTGGGCCTCCAGGCGCTCGCACTCACCGACCACGACGGTCTTTACGGTGTCGTACGCATGGCCGAGGCCGCCGAGCTCGCAGGCTACGACCTCGCCACCGTCTTCGGCGCCGAGCTCTCCCTCGAGCTTTCCCAACCGCAGAACGGCATTGCAGACCCGGAGGGCAGCCACCTCCTGGTGCTGGCGCGCGGCGAGGAGGGTTATCACCGGTTGGCCGGCGCCATCACCGAGGCGCAGCTGCGCGGTGGAGAGAAGGGACGCCCCACCTACGACCTCGAGGACCTCGCGGCGCGCGCGGACGGCGAGTGGGTGATCCTCACCGGCTGCCGCAAGGGCCTGGTCCCACGCGCCCTCGAGCACGGCCCCGCCTCCCTCAGCAACACCCGCACCCTCAGCAACACCGGCACCCTCGGCACCCTCAGCGTCCATGCCGGCAGAAGCCGAGGCCACGCCGACGGCATGACCGCCGCCGACCGCGAACTCGACCGGCTCATCACGTTGTTCGGCCGCGACAACGTAGTCGTCGAACTCATCGACCACGGCTATCCGCTCGACACCGACCGCAACGACGCCTTGACGGAGCTGGCGAAGGCCCGGCGGCTTCCCGTCATCGCCACCAACAACGTGCACTTCGCCACTCCCGACCGGCGTCCACTCGCGACCGCCCTCGCCGCCGTACGCGCCCGCCGCAGCCTCGACGAGATCGACGGCTGGCTGCCCGCCGCCGGCACCGCGTTCCTGCGGTCGGGTGCGGAGATGGCCGAGCGGTTCGCCCGCTATCCCGGCGCGGTTGCCCGCACGGTCGACTACGCCAACCAGCTGGCATTCCCACTGCGCAGGGCGAAACCGAGACTCCCCAAACAGAACGTCCCTGACGGCCACACACCGATGAGCTGGCTCCGCAAGCTCGTCTTCGACGGCGCCGACGAAATGTATGGTTCGTACGTCGGTAAAGCCCGCGACGACGCCTACGCCCGGTTGGAAAAAGAGCTCCAGGTCATCGCCGAGAAGGATTTCCCCGGCTACTTTCTCATCGTCCACGACATCGTGACCTTCGCCCGAGAGCGCGGAATTCTCTGCCAGGGCAGGGGATCCGCCGCCAACTCCGCCGTGTGTTACGTGCTCGGCATCACCGCGGTCGACGCGATCTTCTACAACCTTCCGTTCGAACGGTTCCTCTCCGCCACCCGCGAGGAAGAGCCTGACATCGACGTCGACTTCGACTCCGACCGGCGCGAGGAGGTCATCCAACACGTCTACGAAAAGTACGGCAGGCGCAACGCGGCACAGGTCGCCAACGTCATCACCTACCGGCCGAAGATGGCGGTCCGCGACATGGCCAAGGCGTTGGGCCACAGCACCGGACAGCAGGACGCCTGGTCCAAACAGGTCGACGCCTGGGGCAGCGGTGTGGCGACGGTCGAGACCGACGTACCGCCCGCCGTGGTGCAACTCGCCGAACCCCTGCTGAGATTTCCGCGACACCTCGGCATCCACTCCGGCGGCATGGTGCTCACCGAACGCCCGGTCGGCGAAGTCTGCCCGATCGAGCACGGACGCATGAAGGATCGCACGGTTCTGCAATGGGACAAGGACGACTGCGCATGGATGGGCCTTGTCAAGTTCGACCTGCTCGGCCTCGGCATGCTCGCCGTCCTGAAATACACGATGGACGACATCGAGGCACACCTGGGCGAACACTGGGAGCTCGCGACGATTCCCAAGGAGGAGCCGAGCGTCTACGACATGCTGTGCCGCGCCGATTCGGTCGGGGTGTTCCAGGTGGAGAGCCGGGCGCAGATGGCCACCCTGCCCCGGCTACGGCCGCGACGGTTCTACGACCTCGTCATCGAGATCGCGCTGATCCGGCCCGGGCCGATCCAGGGCGGCGCGGTCCATCCGTACATCCGGCGCAAGCTCGGTCAGGAGCCACCCACCCCACCCCATCCGAGCCTGGCGCCGGCGCTCGAACGTACCCTCGGCGTTCCGCTCTTCCAGGAGCAACTCATGCAGATCGCCATGGAAGTGGGCGGCTGCAGCGGCGACGACGCCGACCTGTTGCGCCGGGCGATGGGATCCAAACGTGGGTTGGAAAAGATCTCCTCACTCAAGGAGAAGCTCTACAACGGGATGGCCGTGCGGGGAATCACCGGCGAAACCGCCGACATGCTGTACGAAAAGATCGAGGCGTTCGCGAACTTCGGATTCGCTGAAAGTCATTCGATCAGTTTCGCGTTGCTCGTCTATGCGAGTGCGTGGTTCAAGCTGCATTATCCGGCGATCTTCCTGGCGGCGTTGTTGCGGGCGCAGCCGATGGGTTTCTATTCGCCGCAGAGCCTCGTGACCGATGCCCGCCGGCACGGTGTGGAGGTGCGCCACCCCGATCTGCACGCCTCCGGCGTCCATCCCGTGATGGAGCGGCTCGGCGAGCGAGTGAGCAGAATGGTCCGCGAGGAACGAGCGGCCCACGGAGCGAACGAGGAGCCGAACGCGACCATAAGCATGGAGCGGCTCGGCGAGCGCATCGCGACCGGTGACCCGGCATGTCTGTCCGACCACCAGCCGCCCACCGGGCCCTTCGATCCTGACGCTCCCGCCGACGACGCCAAGCATCGCCGCGACGGGAGGTTCGCCGTACGCCTGGGTCTCGCGGGGGTGAAATCGATCGGCGAGGATCTCGCCACGCGCATCGTCACCGAACGCGACGCCCACGGGCCCTACGCCGACCAGGCCGACCTCGCTCGCCGGGTGGGGCTCACCTCCGCCCAGATGGAGGCGTTGTCCACCGCGGGGGCGTTCGGATGCTTCCAGCTCAGCCGCCGGCAGGCGCTGTGGATCGCGGGCAGTGCCGCGCAGGAACGCCCCGACCATCTGGCTGCCGACTCCGCGTCGATCCCGGAGCAGGTGCCGCTCCTGCCGGACATGAATCCCGCCGAACGCGTGATGGCCGACCTGTGGGCGACCGGGATCTCCCCCGACGACTACCCGACCCGGCATGTACGCGACAAGCTGGAGGCGCTGGGAGTCGTCCCCGCTGACCGGCTCGCCACCTACGACAACGGGCGCCGGATCCTGGTCGGTGGCGTCGTCATCCACCGACAACGTCCTGCCACAGCCGGGGGCGTGACGTTCCTCAACCTCGAGGACGAGACCGGGATGGTCAACGTCATCTGCCCCAAGGTGGTGTGGGACCGCTTCCGCCGGATCGCCCGCGACTCACCCGCCCTGCTCATCAGGGGCCGACTCGAACGCGCCCAGGGCGTCACCAACATCGTTGCCGAGAAGTTCGCCCCGCTACCGCTCACGATTCGTACCATGTCCCGCGACTTCCACTGAGGGGCGCCTTGTGGGTTTGTTCCGGTCGGCGTCGCCGACCTCCCCCGGTGTACCGGTACGCCGACCCCGGCGAGGTGGACGAGACCGTGCAGCGCAGCGTCGACCATGGCCTACTGAGCCGGGCCCCGGCCGGCGAGATCACCGCGACCGAGCGGGGACAGGCGTTTCTGCGCGACCTGTTCGCCCTGCACGCACGGGTGCTGACCGAGCGGTGGGGGCAGGAGCAGAACGGTCCGGTCGAACGGCTCAACACCCTGGTGGCCCGAATCCTCGCCCAGGCGACTGCGACCAGCGGCGACGCCTGGGCGGTGCACGCGCCGCCCTTCGAACCGAGGGACACGCCGTCACCCGTGCTGCTGCTCAACCGGCTGTCGATGTTGCGGATCCACCGCGCCGACGCACACGCAGCCGCCTGGCAGCGATCAGGGCTCTCGGCCGCGGAGATGGTCGCGATGCCGTGGGGCAGCACGTGGAGCCCGCAGCGACAGGCGGTTGAGGACGAGACCAACCGGCGCGCCGCATCGCCGTACGCCGTCCTCACCCCGGACGAACGCCTGACCATGCTGGCGGACCTGGCCATGCTCCCGTGACGCGGGCAATCTCAGTCACCGCTACCACTGCTGGCCCGGGCACCCAACGCGCCGGCCACGGCGTCGCGGATCGCCGCGTCGGACGGCATCGGGACCCCCGTGCGCTCGGCCAGGCGCCGCAGCGACGTCATCGTCACGTCCTGCAGCCCACACACCGTGAACTGGTCGAACACCCGCATGTCCGGGTCGACGTTCAGCGCGAATCCATGGCTCGTGACGCCGCCCCGGATCCGCATGCCGATCGACGCGACCTTGTGGTGTTCTGGCGTCCAGACGCCGACGAGGCTCGCTGCCCCGGGCGGGGTGTCGCGCCGCATCGTCGCGAACCCGAGCTCGCCGAGCGCCGCCACGAGTCCGTTCTCCAGCCAGCGGACGATGTCGACCGGGCCGCGTTCTCGCAGGTTCACCACCACGTAGCCGATCAGCTGGCCGGGCCCGTGGTAGGTCGCGTACCCACCCCGGTCCACCTGCACCGTCGGCACGCCGGCCGCAGCGGGCGGCAGGTCCTCGAGTGGCGTCCGCGGACCGTACGTGATCACCGGCGGATGGCTCAGCAGAAAGAGTCGGTCACCGACCACGCCGCGCTGGCGTTCGTCGACCCAGCCGGCCATCTGGCGGACGGCCTCCGGATAAGGAACCTCGCCCAGGTCGACCCGTTGCAGCAGCGACATCCTTCATCCTTCGCGCGTGAGAGGCTCCTTCGCACGAGGGACGGGCTCGAGCGGACCTTCTCGGTAAACACGTGTCGCCGTGAGGCTACCCGTCGAGAGACGCGCCTCTCCCCAGGTCAGCCCTCCAGGATTTCCGGGCCATCCAGGGTCAGCGACGGTGGTGAGCCAGGGTTGAGCCGCACACGTACGCGTCGCAACACGTCGGCGAGCCGGCGGACCTCCAGTTCCCGGGGCGGTCCGCCGGCCGCGGCGCCTGCCGTGACTCGCTCGGTCGAGGTGAACGCCATCAACAGCGAGCGTCCCTCGGAATCGGTCACGATCGGGATCTGGCCACGGGCTCCGCGAAGGGCGGGGATCACGAGGGTGGCCTGGCGTAGGGCAACCAGCAGGTCGGACGTCGGCCCGTACTCGGCGACGGCCAACTCGAGAGCGCGTTCGACCTGGTTGACCGGCACCGGAAAGCCACGCCGGCGAGGCCCGGGTCGGTACTTGCCGTTCGGACGGTATCCGTCGCGGAGAATCTGACCCGCTCGGTTGGTGGGAAACGCACCCTCGATGCCCCACGCCGGTACAGCGCCGTCTGGGTCGAAATCCGGGTCGATCACGTACACCCACTGGCCCGGGTTCGCCCACGCAACCTCGCGCATGCCCTCGGTGATCCGCGGGACTTCCCTGCGAGCGTCGTCCATCGCTTGTTTCTCCAGACGGCCAATGAGCCTGGTCCTCCGTGCGGGCCTTCACAGTGCCTGCGGCCCGGGACGCATCCCCTACGGCTCAATCCTCGGCGCGATCTGACGGGCGTTCGGTCGAGGTCGAAATCCTCACGGCCTTCCTCACATCGCTTGAGCATTGCCGACATAACGGACATGCGATATCGACGCAGAACACTACCTTCCACCGGGTCGACCTTCCACACCGTCGTCCATCGAGGGCGAGCCGCTCGCGCGCCCACAGCGGCCGACTTCCCACTCGCCGCGGGCCGCTCGGCACGTTCGCACGCCGACCTCCTCTGCACCGGTGGGGCCGGCACTCGCACGACGGGACCTGGCAGGATCGGCGCCATGCCTTCGGTCCCGTTCGACGCGGTGCTGTGCGATCTCGACGGTGTGGTCCGGCTTTGGGACCCCGATGCGATGAACCGGATCGACCGTACGCACGGACTACCGCCGGGCACCCTCGCCGCCACCGCCTTCGCGCCCGCACGCCTGCAACCAGCGGTGACCGGTCAGGTGACCGACACCGAGTGGCGGGCCGCGATCGTCGCCGACCTCGCTTCGGCGTACGGGTCACCGCAAGAGGCGCAGGCCATGGTGGACGCCTGGTCCGCGCTCATCGGCGCTGTCGACCGGGACATGCTCGAACTCCTGGCCACGGTCCGCCAGCACGTGCCGGTGGTCCTGGTGTCCAACGCGACGACCCGCCTGGAGGACGACCTTGACCGGCTCGGCATCGCCGACGCCGTCGATGCGGTCGTCAACACCTCACGCATCGGCGTCGCCAAGCCCGCCGCCGAGGTCTACCGCCACGCCGCCGGCCTGGTGGGCGCCGATATGTCGCGCTGCCTGTTCGTCGACGACACGCCAGGCCACGTGGACGGTGCCCGAGCGGCAGGAATGGTGGGCGTCCACTTCGACGGCCTCGACGCCCTCCGAAGTGTCCTCTCGCCACTGTGGTCCGCCGCGGCCTCCGGCTAGTCCGGCGCACTCCGACGTGGTTGCCGGCGTACGCGGACCACATGGGCGTCGAGGTCGACGTCGAACGGCGGGTCGCCACTCGGGCGTACGACCTTGCGCACGGTCTCCTGCTCCATCTCCCGCTTCACCAACCGGGCGGTCGGATCGAACAGCTGGGAGATCTCGAGGCTCATCCCCCCGCTGCTCTTCGTCCGGCGGTAGTAGATCCATCGCCGGCGTTCCATCCAGAGCAGGCCACGATCGAGGACGAACAGCGCAACGGCAACCGCCCCGGCGATGAGGGCGACCTTCACACCAGCGCTTCCCACGACCTCCCCAACGAACGGTGGACGAGCCTGGTTTCGCAACCCCAGCGGCTGCCGGTCAACCGGCGTGGCGTGGCGTGGCGCGCGCCGAACAGGCCCGGCGGCTGCTTGGCTCCTACCCCGCGAGCGCCGCGAGCAGATCGGCGGGAGCGGTGAGAGCCGGAAAGCCCTGCGTACGCGCGACCGCCTGCCGGCGTACCTCCGTCGGCCAACGGTTGACGTGCCATCGCGCCGCGAACGCCCGCATGCCGACCGCCGCAGCGCCCGCCAGCTCGTCGCTCCCACCGTCACCGACGAAGACGCACGCTTCCGCGGGTACGCCGAGACGCTTGCACGCCACCAGGTAGATGGCAGGGTCGGGTTTCGCCACGCCCACGTCGTAGGAGAACACGACGGAGTCGATGCGGCGGGCGAGCGGACTCGACGGCCAGCCCTCGACCTCTTCCACCGAGCAGTTGCTGACCAGTCCGAGCCGAAAGCCGGCCCTCGCGAGCTGGTCGAGGGTGTGCAGCACTGCCGGATCGACGCGACGGAGGACCGAGGTTTTCGCGGCTGTGCGTTCGGCGGCGAGCTCCTCGATCCGCGCCCGCACCTCGGCGTCGGGCCGACACCCGCTGCGTACGCATGCCTCCGCGAGCACGTCCTCGAACGCGAGGCGCCGGGTCATCCGCTCGTGCTTGCGTGCCCGCCACAGGGAGTCGAACAGGCCCCGATCGATGCCGAGCCGGTCCGCGGGCAAGCGACCGGACGCCGTTCCACCGACGACGAGATCGACCTCCGTGACCAGCGTTTCGTACAGGTCGAAGACCACCGCCGCGCCGTGGACCCGGCGAGCGTTCATGGGCGCAGAGACGCGAGTTCGGCGAACGTCGACGCGCACGTGTGTGTGCCCGGCTCGACCTCGGTGTAGCCGGCGTCGGTGACCAGCGCCGCCTCGACCTCTCCCCCGACGACGCCGCGCCACGTCTCTCGTGACGCCTCGACGATCCGCAGCGGGAAGCCGGCGTCGACCCAGCCGAACACCCGCTCCGCGCCGAGCTCGAGTAGGCCGAGCTGCGCCGCATGTCCCACCTGCGCGCACGCCTTGCCGGTCGACATCGCCAGCCGGGGCGCCAACACGATCGTCAACGTCGGACCGCCGGCCGCCTCCGCCTCCGCCCCTACGTCCTCGAGCGGGAAGCGGCCGGGAGACCGGTCAGGATCGACGTCCAGGTCGAGCCCCTCCACCTGGAGTTTTCCCACCGGCGGCGGGACCTCCGACACCGGATGCGGCAGCAGCGCGCGGACCTCGGCGTCGTCCACCGTCGCCGTGACGCCCGGCAGCGCGGCGACGTCGAGCCATCGCGAACCCCGCGCGCGGCGTACGACCTTGCGGATCCGGCCGTCCGCCCAGCGTTCGAGTGGCTCGTGCCACGGGCAGTCCGGCGCGGCGGCGGGATCGGCCAGGAGCCGGACGACCGCCAGTGCAGAGGCGTACATCGCCTGCTGGTGCGAGGGCGTCCGGTCCCGCTCGACCCGGACGACAATCGGCAGCGACCACGGCTCGGCGTCGTCGCGCGCGGCTCGCGCGCGCCACGCCTGCGTCCGCCAGTGGGTACGCCAGAACCGGACGGCGGCCCGCTGCTCCTCGGTCATGGCGTACCTCTTCGGTGAGGGGACCCTCATTCACTAGGTTCATGCGATGGGAGCCCTCCGAGGGCAGTCCCGACAGGTGCTAGCCAACCACGTGTGCCGACCACCGCCCCCACCGAGAGGGAACGCAGATGAACGACCGACCGGGCGAGCTCGTTCCGCTTCCGGACGACTGGCAGCGCTGCCTCGCGATCGTCGCCCACCCCGACGACCTCGAGTACGGGACGGCCAGCGCCATCGCCGGCTGGACCGCCGCCGGCCGCGATGTTGCGTACGTCCTGGTCACCAGAGGTGAGGCCGGGATCGACGGGCTCCCACCGCAGCAGGCCGCCGCGCTCCGCGAACGCGAGCAGCGCGCCAGCGCGGCCGCCGTCGGAGTCTCGGAGGTGGAGTTCCTCGACCACCAAGACGGCGTCATCACCGAGGGCCTCAGGCTGCGTCGCGACCTGACGAGGGCGATCCGCCGGCACAAGCCCGAGCTGGTCGTGACGCTCAACCACCGCGACACGTGGGCACCCGGCGCATGGAACACCCCCGACCACCGTGCGGTCGGCCGGTCGGTCCTCGACGCCACCGGTGACGCCGGCAACCGCTGGATCTTTCCCGAGCTGGTCGAGGAGGGGTACGAACCATGGGGCGGGGTGCGCTGGGTGGCGGTGTTCGCCTCGCCCGAGCCCTCCCACGCCGTCGACGTGACGGACACACTCGAGGCCGGGGTGCGTTCCCTGGCCGAACACCGTGCCTACATCGAGGCGCTCACGTCCCAGGACCCGACGGACTACGCCCGGGAGATGCTGACCAGGAACGCCCGTGCGGCGGGCGAGCGGTTCAGTGGGCGGTTGGCGGCGGCGTTCGAGCTGTTTCCACGCTGACACTGCGCAGGGCGGCGACGGCGGCAGCCAGCCGTGCGTCCCGCGTCGGGCTGCCCGGGCGCGCTTCGGCGACGAACTCGACCAGGTGCCGGCGCGGCCCCGAGTCGAGGTCCGCCGGATCGAGCCCCGCCGCCAGCAACGCACGGGTGAGGTCGGCCGGCATGGACCGGCCGCGGGTACTCGCGGGAAGGACGAGGGTTCCACGCCAGTGATCGGGAAGCTCCGGCTGGCCGGGCAGCGGGTTCACGATGGTGACGTCGTCGAGGGTCAGGACGCGGACCTGCACCGACACCCGGCTCCGGGCGTACTCGACACCCGGCTCCCATGCCCCGGCCAGCACCAGCTTGGCGGCCCGGTAGCTGTCGTACCCGCTGATCCGCTCGTCGAGGACGTAGCTGCGGAGGCCGTCGTGGTCCTCCCGATGTCCTCGGACCGCCATCGTCCTCGGCGTACGCGCAGCCACCCGCGTCATCGGCTCGGCCCCGTGAGCGGCAGCCCGGCGTACGTCGTGTACCAGAGCGGCCGGTAGCAGCGCCACCGCTCCGGTACGAGTCCGCGGACGCTGCAGCGGTCCTCGACTTCCCGCCGGATCCGGAGGTAGTACGACAGGTCCGTCGCGTCCGGCGACCGCAGGACGTCCATCAGCGGGGTGTGCGACTGGTAGACCTGGATCGATGGGAAGACGGTCACCTGTGGGAGCAGCAGTAGCAGGAATTCGCGCATCTCGACGTACGGATCAAGTCCCACCACGTAGGTGAACGACGTGTCGAGCCCGGCGGCGCGCGCCCTCGCGAGCAGCGCCGGCATCTCCTCCGGGCGAAGGCTGGCCTTGCTCTCCTTGAGCAGGATGTCGCGCCGGGAGGTGCACTCCGCGGTGAGGTAGAGCAGGAACGGCCCCACCTCGCGGGCGATCGCGTCGAACGCCTCCTGGCTGCGCAGCACCGAGCTGAGCAGCCCGATCCGGGGCTGGATGCCGTGGTCGGAGAGAACCCGCCGGACGGTACGCAGATGATCGAGCGCGGCGGCCTCGGTGTGGAAGCAACCGGTGGAGATCGTGACCTCGGTCAGGTCCGCGAGCGACCCGCCGGGCGGCAGTTCGGCCGCGAGACCGGCGAGGAGGGCCGCGATCTCGTCGTCGAGCCGCAGGCGCGGGTCAACCGCGTCCTCGAGCGTCGTCGGGCAGAACGCGCATCCGGTGCAGCGGCTGCGGGAGTTGGGGTTCAGGGTCGCGGCCCGCCACCGTTCACCGTCCCAACAGCGTAGGTAGCCGGGCACCGCGTCGTCGGCGACCACCCGTTCGGCGGCGGCCACCGTCCGCCCCTCGACCACGAGCGCGTCGCCGACGAGCTCGAAGGGGGATTCCGGGCGCCCGGACGGTACGACGATGAGACGCGGTTCCGGCTCGGTCGGCAGGCGAAGGTCAATCCGGACGCGGGAGCCCGCGGGTGTGCGGATCCCGTGCACGTTGAGGGCGATGAGCAGCAGGTCGGTCCAGGCGACGTCGTAGTCCGAGGCGAGAGATTCCCAGCGGGCGAGTGCGGTGGAGTCCACCGTGGCGGTCATCGCTCCTGCTCCCTTTCCGGCCGAGTCAACGGCTCTCTAGGTCAATCGCGCGTTTCCCGCATCCCGATGCCCGCCCCGAGGAACGCTGTTGTCCAAACAGTCCCATAGACGTCGCCAAGCATCCATTTCGTTCCATAGATGACGGAAATCCAGACATTCCCACCATGCGACGAAAGGCGTGGCAGGGTGGGTGGTTTTCTGTCGTACGCAGTGCGGTGGTGCGCTGGCCCGCGGATGGACCGGATCACGCGTCCGAGGGGCCCGTTCGCCGGGACGCTCGGAGCCCGCCGGGGGGGCCGTCCCTGGGGGGAAGTGCGCAGGCCGGCGTACCGCCCGGCAGTCGGTACCGGTTCACGGCGATGACGCGGTAGACCAGCTGGGCGAGCCAGCGGAACGGCGGAATCCGGATCACGGCACCGGGTACCAGCCACATGCCACCCGCATCGAGCAGGAGACTGGCGATCGCCTGGGCGCCCCCGTCGATCCGGCCGTCAGGACCGATCCACACCACTTCGTGCTCGGTCTGCGTACGCGTGACGCCCAGAGCGGCGAGGTCGACGCGCTGCCAGGGCACGACGTCGGCATTGGTGGGGATCCACCGCTCGATCAGCTGCGCGCTGCGGGTGCAGAACCCGCAGTCACCGTCGAAGAGAAAGGTCGGCAACGGGTCGGCACCGCGATCGCGAGGTCCCACGTCTCCATGCTCCCTGATCGCCACAAATCTGGCACACCCGGAGCGACAGGCGGGACGGCAACGACGCGTCAGCGCACCACTCGCGTCACCGCGCGCGTGCCTCTGCGGTGTCGAGGGAGAGAACCGCGAAGACGGTGGTCGTGTCCGGCTCTCGGCGTACGCCCCAGTTCTCGGCCAGTTGGTCGACGATGGCAAGGCCCCGGCCGCCGAGGGCCGAGGCGGGAAGGTCCAGGTTGCGCGGGTACGTCGCACCACCTCCGTCGGTGACGGCCACCTCCAGTTCAGCTGACCGCCGCGTCCAGCGGACCCGTAGCGTCCCCGCGGGCAGCGGGCGGGCATGCCGAAGGGCATTGCCGACGAGTTCGCTCAGGACGATGAGTGCGTCATGGGCATCCTCGGGGGAGACGCCAGCGAGCCTCAGGTCTGCACCAAGCCTGCGCCGGGCCCTCCGCGCACTCGCCACCTCGAAGGGCAGCATCAACGCCGTGGAAGTCGCCGAACTCTCGACGGGAGCCACAGTCACGCCTTCTCCTTCGACCTCCGCTCGCGACACCCTGACAACGCACGAACCTGCGCAGGCATGACGCTTTGCTTCCCTTCCTGGCGCGTTGGGAAACACTTCGACCATGGCCGGGGCCGTCCAGCGCCCGACAGGGCCCGAGGTCCCCTTGTCGGTCCCACCATGTCGAACCTTCGCCCGCCGACCTGGTTTCCCGCGCGGCCGGAACTGGACGCTTCACCACTGGCTACCGCCGATCCGGCGCATCCACCCAATCCGGGTACTCTCGCCCACTGTGAGGTGCGCGAGAAAGCAATCGACCCGAGCGGCCGGCTTCCTCCTGGCGCTTGTAGCCGTCGCCGCGCTGCCCGCCGCTCCCGCCCTGGCAGGGCCCGCCCAGGCCACCTCAACGGTGGCGCGGGCGCCGGGCGCCCTCGAGGCCGGCGCCGGATTGCCCCGTGCCCCCATCCGCCGCGGTCAGCTCGCCGAACTCTGTCAACAGCAGCCGCGCCCGAGCAACTCGATCGCGGAGACGCCCTGGGCGCAGGCGCGGCTGCAGTTCGACCGCGTGCACACCTTCGCGACCGGTCGCGAGGTCACCGTCGCCGTGGTCGACACCGGCGTGTGGGCGTCCCATCCCCAACTCAACGGCCCTGAGCTCGACGGTGGCGTGGTCGACCAGGACAACGGAGGGAGCCTTGTCGGGGACGGCGTGTCGGCCACGGTGGACTGCGACGGACACGGCACCCTCATCGCCGGCATCATCGCGGCCCGCCCAGCCGACGACACGAACTTTCAGGGCATCGCACCCTTCGCCAAGATCCTGCCGGTCCGGGTGACGAACTCGCTCGACGAGGGATCGGCGGGCACGCTGGCCGACGGGATCAACTACGCCGTCGACCAGGGTGTCGACATCATCAACGTCTCCGTCCTCGCCGACAACGAGTTCCCCGCGTTGGTCGATGCCATCAAGCGGGCCCTGGACAACAACATCGTCGTGGTCACGGCGGCCGGCAACACCGGCGCCGAAGACAACGCCAAGAGGTGGCCCGCCGAGCTCGCCCGCAAGCCGGGCTTCGAAGGCCTCATCGTCGTGGGTGCGACGAACCAGGACGGCACGCTGGCACCGTTCACCACCACCTCGGTCCCGGCGTTTGTGGCCGCGCCGGGCGTGGGGGTCACGGGACCCGCTCCGATCCAGGGTCATACCCGCAACGACAACGACGGGACCAGCTTCGCCGCACCGTTCGTGTCAGGGACGGCGGCGCTGGTGCTGGAGGCGTACGACAAGCAGCTCACGCCGCTCCAGGTGAAGCGCCGGCTGCAACTCACGGCCGACCACCCCGGAGCCGACCTGCCGGCCGAAGGCCTCGGATATGGCGTCGTCAACCCCTACGAAGCCGTCACCGCCATCCTGCCGGAGTCGAGCTCGGCCCCCGCGACGCCTGAGGCCGGGATCAAGCCGCTCGCCGCAGACACGGGTCCGGACACCACGGCCCGCGACGTCGCCCTCATCGTGAGCGGAACCGCCGTCGGCCTTGCCCTCATCACGCTCGGCGCGGTCGCGACCTACCGGCGCGGCCGCGACCGCAGCTGGCAGCCGAGCCAGGAACGACCGCAGACCCAGACCTGACGCGAAACCGCACCCGCCGAGCCCGAGCCCCCGACCGACACCCCGCGTGAAAGCCGTGGCGGGGCGGCGACAGGCGACGCCGCTCCAGCCGACGCGCACGCCCTCCGTGGTCCGCCCCGGGGCGCGCTCAGCGCTCCTTCGCGATGTAGGCCGTCTGGATCAGCTTGGTGCCGAAGCGGCGGCTGACCAGCGTGCCTCGTCCGGGCGGGAGCGGTGCGCCCCGGACACCGCCCCACAGCTGACCTTCCTCCCGGTTACCGGACATGATCAGGCCCGGGTTGCCCATGTCGCGGATCCGCTGCACGACCGGGTCGTACATCGACCGGCCGGCACCGCCGAACCCACGCGCGATGATCACATGCAGACCGATGTCGCTCGCCTGGCTCACGAGGTCGGCGATCGGGGCGAGCGGGTTGCCGGACGACGTGGCGACCAGTTCGTAGTCGTCGACGATGATGTAGAGGTCCGCGCCCGTCCACCACGACCGGTTACGCAGCTGGTCGGGCGTCACGTCCGGCCCGGGCAGCCGCTTGCGCAGGGCCGTACCGACATCCTTCAGCAGAGAGGTCGCCGCATCGGACGACGCGGCGTACCCGATCAGGTGGTCACCGCTCACCGAGTCCAGCAACGAACGCCGGTAGTCGACGATGATGAGCCGCGCCTGCTGGGGGGTGTTCCGCGCCACGACACCACGGGCGATGACATCGAGCAGGTTGGACTTGCCGCACTCCGTCGCGCCGAACACGACGAGGTTCGGCTCGTCGGCCGGGTCGAGATAGACGGGAGCGAGCTCGTCCTCGTCGATGCCGATGGGTACGCCGGGACGCACGTCGGCACCCACCGTCGGCAACGTCTCGAACGGCAGCTCCTCGGGCAGCAGCCGGACCGGAGGTGCAGGCGGACCCTGCCACGCCTGGGAAACCGCGTCACACATCGCCTTGACCCCGTCGGCAAGGAGCTCCGGGTTGGCCTCACCGTCGATCCGTGGCAGTGCGGACAGGAAGTGCAGCTTCTCCGGCGACAACCCGCGCCCCGGCCGGTTGGCTGGGACGTTGACGGCCGCCTTGCGGTCGATCTCGGAGTCGTACGGGTCACCGACCTTGAGCTCCAGCCGGGTCTGGATGAGGTCCTTGATCGCCATCCGGAACTCCGACCACTTGTTCGCCGTGGCGATGAGGTGGATGCCGAAACCGAGACCACGCGCGGCGATCTGGGTCAACGTCGCCTCGATCGCCTCGTGCTCACCTCGCACCGTGCCCCAGCCGTCGACGACGAGGAAGACGTCGGAGGCGAACCGGTCCGGTGCGATCCGACCCTCGCGGCGCAACCGCCGGTAGGTGGCGATGGAGTCGACACCAGCGTCGGTGAACGCCCGCTCACGCTGCTCCAGCAGCGTCGTCATCTCGCCGACCGTACGCCGGATGGCATCGGCGTCGAGCCGGGTCGCGACGCCACCCATGTGCGGCAGGCCCAGCATCGACGGCAGCGTGCCACCACCGAAGTCGAGGCAGTAGAACTGCACCTCGTCGGGCCGGTGGGTCAGGGCGTACGACGCGATCAGGCTCCGCAGCAGCGTGCTCTTGCCGCTCTGCGGACCTCCCGCGATGCCGACGTGCCCGCCCGCGCCCGACAGGTCCAGCCACATCGGGTCACGCCGCTGGTAGTAGGGCTTGTCGACCAGCGCCACCGGCGCGGCCATCGTGCCGCGCCCCTCCCACTTCACGGTGAGGCCGTGCTCCTCGGTGACCTCGAGCGGCCCGGGAAGAAGCTGGTCGAGCGTCGCGGACTCGTTGAGCGGTGGGAGCCACACCTGGTGGGCGGAGCGACCCATGCGTTGGAGCTGTTCGACCACGAGGTCGACGAGGACCTTCGGCTCGTGCATCACCTGCGTCTGGGCGATGATCTGGGTCTGCGTCTCGTCGAGCTCGGGTTCGGCCGGGACCTCGACGATGTTGGGCTCGACGTAGTCGGTGGTGTAGGCCGTGATCTGCGGCATCCAGCGCCGCTCGCCCGGCTTGGCCGGCTTCTTCTGGGCGGCCGCTGCCAGGCTGGGAGGTTGGTAGATGCCACCGACGTAACAGGCCTTGAACCGGACGAGCCCCTCCGTACCGACCTTGAGGTAGCCGCCACCGGGCTCACGCGGAAGTTCGTACGCGTCGGGCACACCCAGCACGACCCGGCTCTCACCGGCGGAGAAGGTCCGCAGACCGACCCGGTAGGACAGGTGGGTGTCGAGGCCGCGCAGCTTGCCCTCCTCCAGTCGCTGCGAGGCCAGCAGCAGGTGGACGCCGAGGCTTCGACCCAGCCGGCCGATCATCACGAACAGCTCGATGAACTCCGGCTTCGCCGAGAGCAGCTCGCTGAACTCGTCGACCACGATCCACAGCGTCGGCATCGGGTCCAGCGGCTTGCCCTTGGCGCGGTCCTCTTCGTAGTCGCGCAGCGAACCGTAGTTACCGGCGTCGCGGAGCAGTTCCTGCCGGCGGTTCATCTCACCGGCGAGGGCGTCCTGCATCCGGTCGACCAGGATGAGCTCGTCCTCGAGGTTGGTGATGACCGCCGACACGTGGGGCAGGCTGTCGAGTCCGAGGAACGTCGCACCACCCTTGAAGTCGACCAGCACGAGGTTGAGGTAGTCGGGCGAGTGGGTGACCGCGAGACCGAGGACGAAGGTACGCAGCACCTCGGACTTCCCGGATCCGGTGGCGCCGATGACCAGGCCGTGTGGGCCCATACCGCCCTGTGCCGACTCCTTGATGTCGAGCTCGACGGGCTGGCCTTCTGGGGTGAGGCCGAACGGCACCCGCAGCCGCTCGTGCCGGGGGCGCGGCTTCCACACGACCTCGGGATCGAGCTGGTACGCGTCGGGGATGTTCAGCAGGCTCATCAGCTCGAGCTCGTGCTGGGCCTGCTCCTCCTCGACCTCTTCCTCCTCCTCGACCGCCACCGAGCCGCCGGCCTGGACCGACCTGAGGGGTGCCAGCTGCCGCGCGAAGGACTCGGTTTGCGCGATCGTGAACTCGTCCGGACGCCCGAGCTGACTCTCGTGCTGCGTACCGTCGGGGTCGGTGGTGACGTGGAAGAGCTCGTCGGCGGTCACGCGCAGCTGCATGACGCCGTCGCCGAACCGGCGTACGGCGTTGCCGGAGACGTCGATCACGGTCACGCCCTGCAGCGGGGCACTGAGGAACTTCGAGTCATGGCTGGCGTGTCCGCCGTCGATCACCACGATGATGTGCGGCTGGTCGGCCAGCGGCTTGGCGTTGGCGGAGAAGAGCGGGCGGTTGCCGATCTGGTCGAACAGCAGGCGTTCGAGCTCGGACAGCGAGGCCGCGACGAACCGGACCTGTCCGGCCCCGTCGGTGTTCTCCGGGTGGAGGGCGTGCGGGAGCCACTTCACCCAGTCCCACTCGGCGCGGCGGTCCGGCGCGAGGCACGTACCGATGACCATTTCGTGGGGCGCGTGCAGGCCCGCCAGGTGCACCAGCATGGCCCGGGTCAGGCCGCGGACAGGCTCGGGCTCACCGTCGATGCGGAGATGGGCGAACGCACGAAGGTTGACGGCGACGGGCACGTCCGGAACGGTGCGGTAGGTCTGGATGAACCGGCGAAGCGCCCCCGCCGCGACAGGTTCGAGGTCCTCGACCGGCTTGGTCTCCGGGCTGATGAGTCGCAGGACGAACCGCTGGGCGCCCCGTGCGACGCGGACGTGGGCGAAGTCGTTGTCGGTCGCCCTGCGCTCCCACAGCCGACGGTTGAGGGGAAGGGTCCACAGGCTGTCAGGGTCGGGGTACCGCCACTCCAGCGCCTCCCGCTGCCGGTTGGCGGCGGTACGGACCCGGCGGCGGAGCTGGGTGAGATAGCGAAGGTAGTCGCGGCGGCTCCCGTTGATCTGGTGCTTGCGTTCGGCACCCTTGCCACCGCCGCCGAGCTGGCCGATGTACATGCCGACCATGGAGACGGCCATGACGCCGCTCATCATGATCCGCATGCTGTTGCCGCCGCCACCGACGTTGCTGGTCATCATGAACGCCATGACGGCGCCGCCGCCGAGCATCGGCAGGATGCCGAACATCTTCTGCATGGCGCCGCCGGGCGTGACCTCCGGCAGCTCTGGCGGTGACTCGAAGAGCACCTCGCCCTTGGGCATCGCCGGCGGCGGCTTGCGCCCGGTGCGGCGGTGGAGCACTGTGCTCATTGCGCGACCTCGCTTCGGCCCTGTCGGTGATCCGACGTGCCGGTGCGCTCGGCCGAGGTGAGTCCGGCCGGCTACCGGCGATACGGCTTGCCATCTGTCGGGTTGTCAGGCACGCCCTGACGTACCTGTGAGTTCGCGCGGGAGGGGCGGTCGCCCGGCCAGACCGACCGGCGTCCCCGCTCCGCACCGTCTCTTGGAGAATGCTAACGATGCACCAGACGCGCCCGCTTCACCCCGATGTGGGTAATCTCGCGGATCGTCTGTTCCAGAGTGCTCGACACGGGTGAGGAGATCAACAGTGGAGGCGAACAGCGGCGTCGAACTCTGCCGGGTCACCGTCGTCGCACCGCGAACGCGGATGGACCTCGCACTGCCGACCGACACCCCGCTCTCGGATCTGCTGCCGACCCTGCTGAAGTACGCCGGCGAGAACCCGGACGATCCGGCGTTCCTGCGCGGCGGATGGGTGCTGCAGCGGCTCGGTGAGTCGGCGTTCGATCCGTCGCTACGGCTGTCCGGCCTCGGTGTGCGCGACGGTGACGTGCTGCACCTGCGGCACCGCGAGATGGCCATCCCCGAGTTCGCCTTCGACGATGTGGCCGACGCCATCGCCGTGGCCACCCGCGAGCGGCGGGCGGCGTGGCAGCCGTCCGACGCCCGGTCCTCCGCGCTCGCGGTGGCCGCCGCGTTCTTCCTCCTCGGCGCCGTCGTGGTGCTGCAGAGCGGCCCACCCTGGATCCTGCCCAGCATCGTCACCCTCGTCGCTTCGGTGATCATGGTGGGCACCGGCGCGGCAATGTCCCGGGCGTTCGGACAGGCCACCGTCGGCGCACTGGTCGGTGCGTTCGGCGTCGGCTACGCCGGTGTCGGCGGCTTCGTCGCACTCGGCGGACAGGTCGGCATCGATGCGTTCGGCGCGGCGCAGATGCTGCTCGCCTCGGGACTCGTCCTGCTCATGTCCACCATCGCCGGGATCGGCATCGTCGCCAGCTGGGACGGTTTCTTCGGGGCCGCCACCGTGGCCCTCGTCGGCGTACTCACCAGTGCGGCGGTCCTCATCTCCGACGCCGCGGCGGTCCCCGCCGCGGGCATCGCCGTGACGTTCGCGCTTGGCGCAGTCCCCTTCCTGCCCACCCTGTGTGCGCGGCTGGCCCAGCTGCCGCTGCCCCAGCTCCCGACGAGCGCGGAGGAGCTCCGGCGGCAGACCGATGTCCTTCCCGGACCGACCGTCCTCCAGCAGGCCATCACCGCCGACAAGCTGGTCGCCGCCATGGTGGCGGCGTCCACGTTCATCTGCGTCGCGGGCGGTGTCTTCCTCAGCCAGGCCGAAGGGGTGTTCGGTCCCGCCCTCACCGGAGTGGCCGGCCTCGCGATGTTCCTGAGGTCGCGACACTTCCGCGGCCGTACGCACCGCCGGTGGCTCCTGGCCGGCGGCGTCCTGTGTGCGGCGCTGGTGGCCTTCCGGCTGGCGTCCGACGGCGACGCCCTGCTGGTGCTTCTCGCCGGCGGACTGCCCGGCCTGCTGCTCGCGGGCGGGCTCGGTGCGTGGGCGGTGAGCGTCCCGGGCCGGCGGCTGTCGCCGTACTGGGCGCGGGCCGCCGACCTGTTCGAGGTCGTCGTCTTGTTGACGGTCGTTCCGCTGGCGATGGGCGCGGTCGGGGTCTACTCCGGCATTCTCAGCCTCTTCGGCTGAGCCTCGCCCGGATCTCGGCCTGTCTGGCTCAGGAGACGAAGAGTCGCTGCTCCATGGTGCTGAGGCTCAACTGGCCGAAGGACAGCTGGCCCGCCGCGGCCACGGCCACCACACCTGGTGGCATCTGGGTGAGCCAGCTCGCCCGGTCCTTGGCGAGGCCGAATCCTCGCCTGGCCAGCTCGGCCGCGGCGGGTTCGAGTCGCTGGCTGATGAGCAGGTCGTAGGACCGCAACCGGGCCTCGTCAGAGACCTCGAGATTGGCCTGGACCGACACGAACGTCTGCCAGTCGCCCTGCTCCCATCGCGGCAACGCCTGATGGTCGCGGGTCGCGTCGACGACGAGCGACGGCCGGGCGAGACTTCCCGACGCCGTCACCCGGGCACCGGTGGGCAGGACCGTCAGCCAGGACGGTCCGCGCGGCACGGCCGACACGAGGCGTCCCCAGGCCGCCACCGCGTCGGTGACGACGGTGACGTGTGCCCCGACGGCGAGGGCGCGGTAGGCGATCAGCTGGGCCAGCTGGCCGACCGAGACGACGCAGATGCGGACAGGGTCGCTACGGAACAGGCGGACGACGAGGGACCCGGCGTTGCCGGACCCGAGCACCAGACCTGCCGGGGGAAGCGTGAGGGTGAGGTCACCGAGCGCGTCGATACTCGTCTCGTGCGCCTGCACCGAAGGCGTGAGGGTCACCGGGCACCGCCTCCCATCGGGATGGTCGCGAGAAGTCCGGGCACTTGTTCGCCGTCGAGGCGTGTGACGGAGATCTTCGACTGCCCTGCCGACCTCGACAGCTGCCGGAACGCCGTCCGCGCGGCCTTGGCGTCGGTGGAACACACCCGGACGAACGAAGAGCACCGGACGCTGTGGTCCGACGGCCACGTGAAGGACAACGAAGCGGTGGCCGACAGGACGGGAAGCCCGGCCATGGCGGCCAGGACGCTCGCGAGCGTAGGCGGCCCGGACCGCGGCCAGTGGCGCAGCCAGCCCGTCACGTGGGATACACCATCACAGGTCCAGCCGCGCCAGGTCTCCTTCGTACGCCGGTCGCGGCGTGCGCTCGGCACATGGTGCGGGTCGACGCTCATCGAGAGCGTCAGCACCTCCCGCACCTCGCTCTCCTCCAGCGGCCGGCACGGCAGACCGGACGACGACAGCACCTTGGTCGCCCAGCCGACGCTGGCGCGGAGAGCCCGGCGAACAGCGTCGTGGTCGGTGCCGTCCAGGGTCGCCGACGTGCCGCCGGTGGCGGGTTCCAGCCGCAGCGCCACCCACCACGACATCACCGACGGGGTGTCGCCGGGGCTGATCTCGGCGTACGAGGCGCCCAGCTGGGCGCCGTAGGGCCCGAGTGTCGGGGCCGGCGCCGGCAGCGTACGGATGACGAGCTGCGCCGAGGCCAACCGGATCCCCTCCGCCTCGCCGAGGTTGGCGAGCGCGCGGAGCGGGATGTTGACGGGGTCGGCGGACGCGATGAGGTCCTCGCGGTCCGGCCCGAGCAGCACGACATAGCCCGAACCGTCATGGGCCACGCCAACGGAACGACCACCGCGCCGGCCAGCGACAGAGGCGAGTTCGAACCTGGGCAGCCACTCGCGCAGCGGTGCCATCGCGGGGTCGCTCGGCGGACCGGCTTCGGCCCGGAAGTTCCTGCGGCGGTACGCGGCCCAGACACGGATCCACCGCCACAGCGGCCTGCCGTTCCACCACACGACGGTGAACACGGCGACCACGAGGACGGCGATCGCACCGGCGAGGATCCAGGGCCCGCCCGCGGCGAACGCGGTCAGCCCGACGCCGATGGCGACCTGCCAGGCAATGACGGGGGCGAGCGGCAGAGGGCCGATGTGGCGGCCGGGGTAGGTCCGGTTCATGTGGACGACGGAACGCCGCGGTGGGCGCTCGGGGGGACGTGGACGCGCGGGGGCCGAGTTTCTCGGCCCGGTTGTTGGCTGCTCACGCACGGCGGACACGTGGCCCTCCTCCCGTCGACGTCCCGCGGTTCCGAATCGTGCCCCGCGGCGGCGCGGCACACCCAGGCGGGTGTCGTGGTCATCGTCCCCGACAGCCGGCGGCGCTCGCTGCACCCGGCACCGGCTCGCCGGCATATCGTAGTGTCGCTCTCGCACGCCACGGAAACGCTCCCGGTCGCTGCGGCACCTCGCACCGGGGTTTCGTTGGGTGCACGGCAGTCCGGCACTCACCGGCACCGGCAGTAGTCGTCGCGTACGTGCCGGTGACGGCATCATCGCTTCCAGATCGCGATCACGAGGGACCACGATGCAGACCCGACGGGACCAGCTGCAGGCGTATCGCTACCTTCTTCGGCGGGTTCTGGCCGCCATGCTCGGCAGCGAGCCAGAAGCCCTCGAGCAGCCCATGCGGCGGGTCTCGACATCAACGTTCGCGGGCATCATGATCGGCGTCCTCGCCTGTGCCGGTGTCGCTCTTTACGGCTGGATCGCCGACACCCGCACCGACCAGTGGAAGCAGGAGGCCGCCGACACCCTCATCGTGGACAAGGACACCAACAGCATCTACCTCTACCTCCACAAGGACGCGCTCGCCTCCGGCGGCCAGCAAACGGGACAGCAGGGTGGTGAACAGCAGGCGCCGGATCCGGCCAACCCGACCGGCGAGATCGACGAGAAGGACATGGTGCTCGTGGAGGTGCTCAACCACACGTCCGCGCGGCTGATCCTGGGCAAGGAACCCAAAGTGGTCCGAGTGGCGAGCGCATCGCTCGACGACGTCCCCCGCGGACCCCGGATCGGGATCCCGCTGGCGCCCAACTCCGTTCCCCGCAAGGACAATGTCACCTCGAAGCCACTCACGACCTGTTCCACCGCGCGGACGGTGAACGACGCGCAACAGCTCGAGGTCGACATGCTGATCGGCGCGACCGAGAGCGACCTCGGCGCCCGGCCCATCGGTGACCAGGCTCTGGTGGTGCGATCGCCTGACGGATCGCTCTTCCTCATCTACCGCGGCAAGCGACTCGCCACCGACGACGACGCCCTGCGGAGCCTGGACCTGAACCAGGGCACCCCCCTCACCGTCGGTGCGGCCTGGCTCGACGCCCTCGAGGAGGGCCAGCCACTCGCGGCCCCGGTCGTACCCGGTCGCCGCGAGCAGAGCACCGTTCTCGTCAATGGTGAGACCACCTGGATCGGCCAGGTCTTCCACTCGGACAGCCCCGACACCTACTACGTGATGCTCGCGGACGGCCTGACCGAGATCACCGCGGTGCAGGCCGACCTGTTGTTCGGGGAAGGCGCGGCGGAGATCAACGGCGTGGACCAGGACGAGGCCACCGATGTCACCATCAGTGAGGTCAACAACGCCGCCTCAGAGACACCGAGCATCGCGGTGCCCGACCTTCCGGCAACGACACCACGACTCGCCGAGGTCGGCACGGCCACGGACGAACCGGTGTGCCTGTGGTACGGCGGTTCGCGGGAAGGCGTTCACATCACCATGGGAGGCGAACTGCCTGCCGCACCGGTCGAAGGTGAGGGCGAGGGCTCGCAGGGCAACTCCATCGACCGGGTTGTCGTACCGCCCGGCCGCGTGGCGATCGTCGGCCTTCAGCCAGGACCTGACGTCGAGCCGGAGAGCTTCTTCCTCATCACCGACGAGGGCGTGAAGTTCCCGGTGCCAGACCAGGCTTCGCTGGACGCGCTCGGCTTCGACGGGATCGAACCCGAGAAGGTGCCGTCGTCGCTGCTCCGACTGGTCCCGGAGGGGCCCGCGCTCTCGCAGCAGGCCGCATTCCGGGTGGCGTCGTTCGACCCGTCAGCCAACCAGAACGACGCCGGAACCGCGGGTGGCGCAGGCGGGTGAAGGACCAAGCCGTGAGCTGGTCCGAGTGGGTGAGCCAGCGCTGGTTGGTGAGCCCGCGGGCGTGGCGACAGTGGCTCGGTGGGCGCAGCTCGCGATGCTTCCCGGAGCCCCTGGACGATCTTCACGAGAGTTATCCACAACCTCGGAGGTACCTGCTGACGCAAAGACCCCATTTCGCGTTAGCGTTGTCCAGCGTTGGGTGCCAAACCCGCACAACGACCTCCAACCGTGGTTCCGCACGGGGGGATCCGGGTCGGCGGAACCCCGGCACCCTCAGCAGCGATGCGAGTGCTCCGCGCTCGACGACAGCGCCCGGCACCGTCGGGCTAACCGGAGGAGGTAGGTGTGGGAGGTCAGCAAGACAGAGCCGAGATGGCCGAAGCCGCCCAGCGTGTGGGCGATTCGTTCGACGTCATCATCGGCATCAAGGGCAAGCTGCAGGAGTACAAGGCGGAGGCAGCCGGCACGTGGGAGGGCAACGCCTCGAGGGCGTTCGGCCGCGTGATGGACACCTTCGACCAGAAGCTCCAAGTCGTCGGCGACGCACTCAACGACCTGCGCGAGAAGATGGGCGCCGCGCGGATGAGCTACGAGGCGACGGAAGAGCAGCAGCAGGAAGGCGTCAACAAGATCGAAGAGCTGCTCGGCGGCACCACCTGACCCCTTGAGCACGTGTCCTGCACACCCAAACTTGCACGGAAGGTTTCACCCTCATGAGTGACTTCACCAGATTCGATCCAGCGGCGCTGGACCAGCTGCAGGCCAACCTGCGCCTGGCCTACCGCGGGATCCAGGACGAGACCAACGACCTCGAGAAGGCGCTGGAAGCCAAGCTGGCCAACTGGCACGGCGGCGCCAGGGACGCATACACCGACGCCAAGGCCCAGTGGGAAAAGGCGATCAGCGAACTCAACGATGTGCTTGGTCAGCTCGGCGCCGCCGTCGAGAACATCAAGGTGAACTACAGCGAGACCGAGCGGTCCAACCAGACCATCTTCCAGTAGGCCGATCTACGACAGGTCACGTGCCTCGGTCGAGCTACAGCATCACCAGAGATCCCGGTTACCTCGGTGGCCGGGATCTCTTGCTGTCCGGGTTGGCGGTGCGGGCGGTCACGTCGCCTCGGTGGAGCGGGTGGGCGACTTCGCGGACTTCGCCGAAGGAAGGTCCAGGCCCCACCACTGGCCGACGAGATCCTTGCCGAAACTGTGGTGGGCCTCAGCCTTCTCCAGCCGGAACCCGACCCGCTCATAGATCCGCCGCGCCTGGGTGAGCACGTCGTTGGTCCACAACACCAACCGTCGATAGCCGACCCGTCCCGCGAAACCCACGCACTCCTCGACCAGCCGTCCGCCGACTCCGAGTCCCCTGGCCGCCGGCTCGACCAGCAGCAGCCGGAGCTGTGCGGTCTCGTCGTCCTTGCGTACGCAGAACACCGCTCCGACCGGGTTGCCGTCCATCTCCGCGATCCATCCGGTCTCGCGGGCCGGATCGTGATGGTCGATGTAGTCGGCGACGATGCGGGCGACCAAGGCCTCGTAGGTGGCGTCCCATCCGTACTCCTCGGCGTAGAGCACCGCGTTGCGATGCACCACCCATCCGAGGTCACCGGGACGCAGCGAACGAAGGACGTACGCCGGCGGCCGTGGCGCATGACCGAGCACCTCCCGGATGACGCCCATGGCCGTGGCCAGTCGCGCCTGGTCACCTTCGGCGAGGCCGGACAGCAGCCGTTGTACGTCGTCGGCGGCGCGGGCGTCGAGTGACGCGAACTCGGCCCGTCCCTTGGCTGTGAGTGCGACGACCTGGCGTCTGGCGTCGGCTTCGGAGCGGTCGCGGCGCACCAGGCCGTCGGCTTCGAACCTCGCCAGGATCCGGCTGAGGTAGCTCGCGTCCAGGTCGAGGTCGCGCCGAAGGGTGAGCACGTCAGTGGTGCCGGCGGCGTCAGTGGTGCCGGCGGCGTCAGTGGTGCCAGCGGCGTCAGTGGTGCCAGCTGCGTCAGGGGTGCCAGCTGCGTCAGGGGTGCCAGCTGCGTCAGGGGTCGCGGTACCGGCGGTGGTGGTGAGACCGCCACGGGCGAGTTCGTAGAGGATCCGGACCTCGGTCAGCGAGTACGGCGAATGAAGGTGGCGTCCCCCGAGCGCACCGATCAGACCGGTGTAGAAGCGGTTGAACGCCCGGACAGCATTGGTCCGTTCGGTAGGGACTGCCGCTGCCTGGGTCGTTGACTGCGGTTCCGTGGACGTGGAGGAAGCGGACACCTGAGGCCTCCGTAGCCCCGAGTTGTTGGACTGAGTCCAACATATTCGCACGCGAGATCTCGCCACGCCAGCACCCATGGGATGGGGCGCCTCACACCAGCCACCCATGGGATGGGGAAACCGTTCATCCAACAAAGCTGTGTAGGTGTGGCGGCAAGAGGCGAAGGGGGCAGCCCTCCTGGCGAGACCCGCCCCTAGGAGGGCGAGGGCGAGGATGTCGTCGAGGACGCGGCGGCATCGGCCGCCGCCTGTGCGGCCTGCCGCCCTGCCTTGCGTACGACGGGCATGGCCCAGACGGAGGCGCCCGCGATCAGCAGCGCACCGATGCCCATGAACCCGTACCCGACCGCGATCGGGCCGGGGTCGGAGTTCGCATGGAGCGCGAGCGCTACCACCACCGCCGCGAAACCGAGCGCGGTGACCGCCCACCACGCCGGGCTGAACGACGCCGACGGCGCTTCTGTCGTACGTCGTGACCGGAGCAGCCACGCCACCATCAGCCCGATCACGACGAGGGCACCGATGCCGGCGAGCAGGAACAGGACGAGGTTGATGCTGTCGCTCTGTGTGGCCGCATCCCGTGTCACCTCGGCTGGATCGTCCGCCAACTGGGCAAAGATTCCCCGCCTCGGCGCGAGCGCGAAGATGCCGTAGACCGCCGCAAGCACCGCCTCGACAGGGAGCGCCACGATGAGGATGCGCCACAGCGCCCAGGGATAGCGCGACGCGGGTCGGGGCGGTTCGGCCGGCGCCGCCGATGGCTGCTGATCCGGGCCAGGCCGCGGCGTCGTCCATCGCTGTGAGGCGGCGTGCTGGGGTGGCGTCTGCCAGGGGGCGGCGTCAGCTGACTCCGACCAGGGTGGCGACTCGTTCGGTTGGGCGGGAGGCCGGGTCCAGGACGGTCCGACAGAACGGGGCTGCTCCCCGGGCTGCCGTTCGTTCGGCTGGCCACCATCCTTCTGGGGATGGCCGCGCGGGTCGCCACCGGCTTGCGCCGACGCGGGCGGCACCCACGCACCCTGACCGCCCTGCGCCGGGCCGGCTTGCCCTGGCATCCCTGCCTGCCCAAAGTTTCCGGGCTGCCCACCGCTCTGCTGGTGAGGCGTCAACGTCATGCCGCAGCGAGAACAGGTGCGAGGGCCGTCCGAGTTGTCAGAGCCACAACGTGGACAGCGCATGTACCTGGGCCTCGCCATCGGTGCGAATGATCGGGGACGTGCGCGAGCCTACCTGGCGTCCGCAGGCACCCATGGCGGGATCGCCGAACGACGGACAGTCGAGGCGTACGACAGAAGGGCTACGCGTGTTGCGAACGCAGGAAGGCGCCGAAGTGAGGGACGGTGAAGGCGACCGTTCCGCGTTCGGCGGCGTAGACGAGGCCCTTCTTGATCAGGGAGTCCCGCGCGGGCGACAGGCTCTGCGGCTTGCGGCCGAGCATGCTGGCGACGTCGCCGGTCGGCACCGGATGGTCCGCGACCTCGGCGCCCAGCTCGGCCATCGCCCGCATGTACTCCCGCTCGGCGGGTGTCGCACGTTCGTACCGGGATCCGAAGAACCCGACCGCCAGCTCCGCCTCCGCCTCCGGTGCGGCGACCTTCACGTCGTCGACGCTGATCGGGCTTCTCGGCGCGACATCCCAGGTGGCCTTGCCGAACGCCTGGACGAAGTACGGATAGCCGTCGGTGACGTCGTGCAGGGCGTTCAGCGCCTCCGGTTCGTACTCCACATCCTCCGTCGCCGCCGGAACGGTCAACGCGCGGTCGGCCGCGGTCCGCTCGAGCCGGTCGACCGAGACGTAGCGGAAGAGGCGTTCGGCGTAGGACTTGCTCGCCGACAGCGCTGCCGGGAGGTGCGGCAGGCCGGCACCCACGACGATGAACGACGCCGCGCGTTGACTGATCTCGTGGCAGGCACCACACAAGGCCGACAGCTCGTCCGGCGCGATGTCCTGCATCTCGTCGATGAAGACGGCGGCACCCACGCCGAGGTCACGGGCGAGTTCGCCGGCAGCGGTGAAGAGTTCGGTCAGGTCCAGTTCGAGGTCGCCGGAGTCGGCGCGGCCACGGAGGGCCGGCACCTCATAGGGCGGTCGCCACCGCACCCCCTTGCGGTCCTTCGCCGTCGTCTCGAGCGCGAACGCCTTGAGGACGCCGAGGAACTCGTCGACACGTTCGGGGTCGCGGTGCCGGGGCGCGAGCTCGCGGCTGGCGGCGTGGAGTGCCTGCGCGATCGGCAACCGGATGGACCGGTCGGGGCGGGCCTCGACCTTGCCGGTGCCCCAGGCGCGGGACAGCGCGAGGGAACGCAGTGCGTTGAGGAGCACCGTCTTGCCGACGCCGCGCAGGCCCGAGAGCACCATGCTGCGTTCGGGGCGGCCGGCGGCGACGCGTTCGAGGACGACCTCGAACTGGCGTACCTCCCGGTCGCGGCCGGCAAGCTCCGGCGGGCGCTGGCCCGCACCCGGCGCGTAGGGGTTCCGTACGGGATCCACGATCGGACTGTATGTCCACATCTAGCAAAACCCGTAGATTTCCTTAGATGCGGCTAGCGCGTGTCGCGGTCGCGTTCCCGGATGGGACGGGGTGCCCGGCGTTCTCGCCGGCCACCGAACGGGGCGGCGCGCCACCGCACGAGAATGTCAAAGTCGTATCGGTGGACGGACGATCTTGACACCGGACCCGCCTGGCCAGGTATTTTGCTCGCCGTTGCCACGGGCAGGGCCGTGATCGGGGGACACGTCATGGGTGCGGACCGGAGCGACCATGGCGCTGCCGGGTCGCAGCCGTCGGCTTCGGCCGTCACGGCGTTCGGTGAGCAGCTCCGTGCCCTCGAAACTCACCTTGCCGCGCGGGTGTTCACCGCGGAGGGTAGCCGGGGCGCCGTCCGCGTCGCAGTCGACGGCCACGCCCGGATCCACGCCATCACGCTCGACCCGAACTGGACCCGGGCGATCCAGGCGCGGGCCCTCGACACCGAGGTCGCGCGGCTCTACCGGAGCGCGAGCCGGGACGCCGTCGCCGCTGCCGAGTCCCTGTACACCCCTCGAGCGGGTTCACTGGACCCGTCTGCGCAGTCGACAACTGCCGGGGCCGACGTGCCGGTCGCTCCTGGCGTACCCGATGCAGGTCCGAGCGATGCGGCCGCGAGGGATGCGAGTGGGAGGGATGCGAGTGCGGCGGCCGATGCCCGCCTCATGGATCTCGGCGAGGATCCTTACGGCGAAGAGCCAGATCTGCCCGACCTCGGCATGGACCTCACCGACCAGGACTTCCTCGACCTGGCGACCGCTGGCCTGGGGTACGCCGACCGGTACCTCGCCGACCCGACCGACGAGGCCCCGTACGACACCGGATCGCACGACGCCAACCCGGGAGACGCCGATCTGCACGACGCCGGCATGCACGCCGCCGCCATGGGTGGACTACCCGCTGCTTCCGAGATCGGCAGGCTCGTCGACTTTCCGTGGGTCGCCGAGGCGGTGCCCGCGTTGCGGCACGTAATGGCGAAGCTCGCGGCCGAAACCGTCCGCACCGGTGACGTCCGTACCGGTGTCGCCGTCGAGTTCACCTGCGAGGGGGAGCTGATCGACATCGAGATGCGCTCGCGCCATGCCACTGAGACCGCCGAGGGGCAGCTCGCCCAGGAGCTCGTCGCGGCGCTCCGCGAGGGCGAGGAGGCCGCGGCCCGGCGGCGCGGCGAACTCGCCGCGGAAATCACCGGGGACCGGCCGATCGAGGAGGTGGCGCAGGAACAGCTCGCGCAGTTGCGGCACCGCATGGACGAACTCCGCAAGCGGCTGCCCTAGCTGACCAATTCCAAGGGGGCGCCGTCTAGCGAGCGGCTTGTCCGCGCCCGGCTCCTGTGGATGACCACCCCGCGGTGATCGTCGAATCGCCTAACCTACTTCGGAAAGCTCGGAGGTGAACCGGTGGCCAAGACCTCGGTCGACCTGGCCGCGTTCAAGCGTGCCGCGTCGACGTTTGCCGACGTTGGCGGCACGGTGGGACGCTTCGCCGTGTCCCTGGACGAGGCACCGCTGCACCTTCCCGTCGAGGCGTGGGGACACCCCGACGATGGCGAGGACGACCTCGCCCACGCCTATGACGCGCTTCGGCGTTCGGCGTCGGACCTGCTGCGTGACGGTGGCGTCGTACTCGATGACATCGGGGCGACGATTCATGTCGCGGCCCGGCGCTGGCAGGACCAGGAAGACCAGGCAAGCGACGAACTGCACACCATCGGCCGCCAGCTCGACGATTAGGGGAGGGGTGTTGAGCGAGCAAGGCGCGATGCCGGCAGCCGGCCGCGGGCGTGGCGAGGCGATCGACCCGCACGGCGACCCCGTGCGATTCATGGCGTGGATGGTCGACCGGCACCTCGAGCTGCTGCCACATCCCGTCCAGGCCGCGTGGCCGAAGACCCGGGACATGGTGGTAACGCCTGGGGACGCTCGGCTCCTGCGCGCGGCGGCACAGGACTGGGACGGTGGTTCCGGAGCCTCCGATGCTCCTTCGTACGAAGGAGCCGCGCGCGCATCGCTCGGCACCCGGGTGACGACAGGCCGGACGGAGATCGCGGGAGCGGTGACGAGGCTTCTCGACTCCTGGGAGGGTCCAGCCGCCGACGCGCTGCAGACCTATCACCAGGACGTGTTGAGCACCTGTTTCGAGTCTCTACGGGAGACCTGCCACCAGATCGCCGGCCACCTGCGTACGTCGGCGGACGCCATCGAGTCGTTCAGGACCGGCCTCCGGCAGGCGGCTGTCTCTGCGGTGGCCGCGATCCTCGCGGCGACGGTGTCCGCTGGCCCGGGCCAGGTCTCCCGTGCTGCCCTGCTGGGAACGGCGCCGACGCGGGCCGTTCTCACCGCGGTGCGGACGTTCGCCGAGTTCGCGATGGAGGCGACTGGGACGTACGTCGAGTTCCGGCGGGACTCCCGGGCGAGCTTGCGACGCCTGCACACGCGCCTGCTGACGTTCGATGGTGCGGCAGGTGTGGTCGACGGCACCTGGCCGCGCCCCGGTGGCCGACTGGCCGCACCACGCTGAGCATGCCCGCGGCGGTTGAATGACCACGCTGAGCATGCCCGTGTTCGCCAAAGAGGCGTCGACACCCGTTCCGCGTGCGGTACGCCTGCTCAGCGTGGTCATTTACCGACCAGCACGGGAGGTCAGGACTGGGCCAGGCGCGGGTCAGCCGTGGAGAGCGTCTCCCCGGTCTCGTACCACCCGGTCGGGCGCCGCGACACGCTCGGCGTCCGGCGCTCCGGCTCCGTCGGCGCGGCACACGCCACAGCGTTGGCGATCACCTTGAGGACGTCCGGGTGGTGGTAGACGGGGTACTCCTCGTCGCCCGGACTGAAGTAGAACACTCGCCCGTGTCCCCGGGCGATAGGCACAGACACTACGGAAGACCTCGCCGGGTGCGGCGACCTTCGGTGGGTTCGGCGAGCTGCGGGGATGAGTCGTATCCGGCCCCCGTCCCGCGGGTGTGTCGGGCCGGGGCAGCCCGGACTCAACCCTGCGGGCTCTCGCGCGATCTACGTTCGTCTAGCGTAGACGGTAGATTCCTTTAGATCCGCCTAGGTTTCAGGGTTTCCCGCCATTTTGGCGAGGTCACGCGAAGCGAGCGAACCAGCACCCGCCACGTCCTCGTCTGCCGTCCGGTCGAGCCAGGGCAGAGCGCAACCGCCGAGCAGCATCACCAGCGCGCTCGCCGTCAGCGTCACCGTGAACAGGTTGTTCGCCATCCCCTGCAACAGGAAGGCCAGCATCGCCACACCGATGGCCAACGGTTCGGTGCGGAGGGAGTTGGCCGACCGGCTCATCGCCCGCGCCCGCCGGATGACCGCGACCGCGACCGCGACGAGGGCGAGGTTGAGCACCAGCGCCCCGAGGAGTCCGAGGACGCCGTTCTCGGCGGCGGCGAGCAGCACCGTGTTGTGGGCGTTGTTGCCTGCCACGCCGTACGGTGTCGCACGGTAGAGCTCCGGTGCCGCCGCCGTGAACCGAGCCTGCTCGCCTGGGCCGACACCAGCGATCGGATAGTCCAGGAACACCCGGACGGCCGAGGTGTACAACGCCAGCCGATCCGTTCGGTCGTGGATGATCCGGTCGAACGCGGGTGTCAGGAAGAGCAGTGCGACGAGGGCCACCGCACCGACCGCCAGCCACCGTAGCCGCCCCCGGAGAGCGACCAGGACCGCGCAGGCGAGGAGTGTCACGGCGAGCGAGCTGCGGGTGTAGGTGAGCACGAGCGCCCAGGTCTGGACGACGACTGCGAGCGCCCACCCCAGCTGCCCCCAGCCCCCGGCCCCGGTGTTGACCGTCGTGGCAGTGCGACCAAGCAACCGGCTGAGCAGGGATCGGACGTACGTATGCCACCGCGTCGCGGCGTCCAGCGCGATCCCGAGCGTGACCGGGATCGAGAGGACCAGCAGGGCGCCGAGGAAGTTCGGGGAGAGGCCGAGGGTGCCGGTGACCCGGCCGGGGATCTCCCCGACCAGACTGGTGTTCCCCTGCGCCGCCTGCAGACCGAATCCGCCCGGCAGTCCGATCGTATACGCCAGCACACCGAACGCCGCCTCGAACGTTCCGACTGCGGCGAGGCCGCGGGCCACCACGGTCCGGGTCCGCTCCCGCGGCAGCTGCGCCACGATGACCACGACCATCACGACGTACAGCAGCAGTCGGATCGGGCCGCGCAGCAGCAACGCGGCCGTGTCAGGGAGCCCGTCGGCATTGACGAACGCGGAGATCGTCGTGCCTGCAACGAGCAGTCCGGCGCCGATGGCGAGCGGCCAGACGTACGGAAGCCGCCCTGCCGCCGACCCGACCCCGACGCGGGAGCGCAGGGCGTACGGCAGCAGCATGCCGAGGCCCAGCACGAACAGGGCATCGTCGGCGCCGACTCCGAGGACGATGGTCTGGTGCGGTGGTACGACCGTGAAGGTGGCGATGAGCAGGCCGAGCGCCGGTGGCCAGGAACGCAGCCAGGGAACCCGCCACCACACGACGAGCGCGACGGCCACCGCGGCGACACCGAAACCGACCGAGGTCACTGCTTGTCTCCGCCGTGTTCCAGGAGCCCCGGCACGTCCGTCTCCAGGTCCAGGTGATCGGAACGCCCATCGGACGGCTGGCCAGAAGGCTGGTCGGAACGCAGGCCAGAGGACTGGTCGGAACGCAGGCCAGGGGGCTGGTCGGAACGCCGAACGGACGGCTGGCCAGAAGGCTGGTCGGAACGCAGGCCAGAGGGCTCGTCGGAGCGCAGGCCAGAAGGCTGGTCGGAACGCAGGCCAGAAGGCTGGTCGGAAGGCTGGCCAGAGCGCTGATCGGCATCGAGGACGTTCTCACGGACGATGTGCTCGATCCGGATGTCAGCCGCACCGGGTTCGATGCGTACCGCGTGAATGGCGCCGACGACCATCAGGTCCTTGATGCGCACGTGGCGGGACTTCCCCGACAGGCAGAGCGCGTCGCCGTCCTTCACGATCACGGGGTACCGGTTCGGGTCGGCCCGACTGGTGCGGGCGTAGACCTCCCCACCCTCCCACCACGCCGCTTCGTCGACCGATGCCGGCGGCCTGCGCGGATAACCCGTGAGGGCGATGCCGCCGATCTTGACGAACCCGACGTCGGGGTCACCCGTCAGCCGGATCTTGCGCGGCCACGGCCTTGACCAGGTGCGTGAGCCGCCCTCGCTTCCGTGGCGACGCTTCCACCCGCCGTGCACCAGGTGGTCGGTCGTCAACACCGCCGGAGAGAGGGTGTTGGTGTAGACGTTGCGGCGGATCACGATCGGCCGGTCGGGCTTGCCTGCGAGGGTGACGCAGCGCGTCCCGGTGCCGGTGTAGGTCAACCGGTCGCCGTAGCCGGTCAGCAGGATCTCGGCACCGGGTTCGGCACGACGGACCGCTTCCCCGAAAGTCGCGAGCGGCTCCTCCGGCGTCCGCCCGACCGCCGCGTCGTTGCCGATCCGGGCATCGACATAGAACGTGAGCGGCATCCGGGCGCTGGCCGGCGGGAGGAGAGCATCGGCCACGAAGCTGGCCGCGAGGACGGCAGCCGCACCGACCGCGCCGACCGCGAGAGCGAGCCGCCGTCCCCGGGTCCGCAGCGGCGTACGCATGGCGGTCCGCGTGCGCGCACGGAGGCCCGTCAGCATGGGCGGACTGACGATCGACGCGCGGTACGACCGAGGCCGGCGTAGTGCTCGATCGTGCGTACGGCGGCGGCGTCGACGTCGTGCCGCCGGGCGAGCGTGTCGCCGGCCTCCCGCAGCGCCGCCCTGCGGGCCGGATCGCGAACGGCGGCGACCGCCTTGACCAGGGTGGTGGCGAGCGCTCCCGGGTCCTCGGGCGGGCAGGTGAACCCGGTGACCCCGTCGGTCACCGACTCGGTGAGGCCACCGACGGCAGCCACGACGGCTACGCACCCGGCGGCCATCGCCTCCAGCGGCGCGAGCCCGAGCGCCTCCTCGCGGGAGGGTACGACCAGCAGGTCGGCCGAGGCCATCTCCGCGATCACGGCGTCGTGCGGCAGCTCACCGGCGAAGTAGACCGGAAGTCCCGCCTGCTGCGCGCGTTGGGTCAGCGCGGGTCGTTCCGGACCGTCGCCGACGACCCGGAGGGCGGGTACGTCGTCACCACGCTTGGTCAGTTCCGCCAGGGCGTCGAGCAGGATGTCGAGGCCCTTGCGGTGGATGAGGTTGGCGACGAACAACAGCTCGTGGGGTCTTCGGCCGTCACCCTGCCGGCCCGCGGCCGCCGCTGCTAACACCGGTGCGGGAGTCGCTGGACCTGCGGCAGGCGTGCGGGTCGCGAGTCCTGCAGCGGGCACGGTGTTCGCCGAGCCTTGCGAAGCTGCCGCGGCGGCCAGGTCGGCGTACCGGATGCCGGGTGACACGCAGACGATCCGCTCCGGGTCCACACCCAGACGCGCCTCGACCTCGCCGGCGAGATACGTACTGTTGGCGACCACCAGTGCCGCCCGGCGGAACACCGCCCGGCACAGCGCCCGGTCGAGACCCGACCTGCCCGGCAGCCGTAACACGTCACTGCCGTGGGCGAACAACACGAGTGGCACCCCCAGCCGAGCGGCGAGCGGCCAGGCGAACAGACCCGTCGGATACGCGATGTGGGCCTCCACGACGGTCTCCACCACGCCCTCACCCGGCTGTGCCACCTGGGTTCGCCATGGGCCTCGGGCTCGCCGTCGCTCCACCGCTCGCCGTGGGCGGCCCGGTGCTCGCCGTGGGCCCCGCATCTCGCGCAGGACCGCGGTGAGCAGGCTCGCGTAGCGGCGTACGGAAGAAGGATGGTCACGCACCGCGACGAGATCGACCTGGTGCCCCAGCCGCCTCAGCGCCTCGACCCGGCTGGCGACGAACGAACCCCAGGCCGGACGCAGTTCGCTCGGCCACAGGTTGGTGACGACGACGACGCGCAGCCGAGTCTCCTACGGAGCTGTTCGGAAATCGGAACTGTTCGGAAATCCTGGGTGTCCTGAGTCCGGGGGTGTCGCGGCCGGTTGAGTACCGTGAGCGCGAAACTTCACCCTCTGGGGACGTAACCGTGCCGAACGATACCCTGCCCGGCTCAACCGACGCCTCGGCCGACACCCCGGGCGACACCACGACTGGCGCGGCGACGCTGGCTTCGGCACGGCGCCGGCTGGCCGCCCGGCTGGTACGCGGCATGCTCTGGTCGATGCTCGGAATCGCCGCGCTGGGTCTCACGCGGCTGGTCTATACCGCCCTCCTCGGTCGTACCGGCGATCCTGCCCGGCTCGCCGAGATCAACGCGCAGGTGTCGCTCGCGTTCTTCGCGACGTTCGCGACGGCCGCCGCGACCGGTGCCGGCGCGGCGAAGTTCCTCCCGGTCGCGACGGCCCGATGGGGTCCGGCCGCGGCGGTGGGCGTACGCCGGAAGCTCAGCCTCTGGACCCTCGCCGGCACGGGCCTTGTCGTCGGGTTGCTCGGCGTCGCCGGGCGCTGGGTCCTTCCCGGCGCCGGGTGGCTCGATGTGGCGACGGCGTGTGCGCTCACCGCGGCCTACTCGGCGTACACGTTCGCCAAATCGGTTCTCTACGGCCACGACCTTGCGAGGAGGTACGCGGTCCTCGAGGTGGGCGCGGACCTCGCGATCCTCGCCCTCACGGTGGCGGCGGTCGCCTGGGCGCCGCCGCAGTGGCGCGCTCTGCTGGTGCTCCCCCTGGTCATCGGGTACGCCGGGTTCGCGCTCGCCGCGGCCGCCTCCACACCACGCTGGCCAGGCGAGTCGAGCGAAGGGCGGCCCTCGCGTCAACAACTACGGCAACAACGCCAGTCAGACCAACCACGCGAGCCAGGTCGGCAACCACGGCAGTCCCGACCGCAACGCGAACCGATGCCGCCGCTCGGCACCGAGCTCGGCGGATTCGTCGCGTTCACCGCGCTCGGCATCGCCGCCGGCCAGGGCTTCTTCCAGGTGTCGATGGTCGTGGCGGGCCACACGACCGCAGGGGCCGAAGCCGGTGTCTACGCCGCCGCGATGGCCCTGGTGGGTCCCGCCTTCTTCCTGCCGCGCGCGCTGGCACTCGCGTTCTTTCCCGCGGCCGCGGAGGCCGTCGGCCGTGGCGACGGCGCGGCACTCGCCCGGCACACGGCCACGGTGACCCGGGTACTGGCCGTCAGCATGCTGCCGGCGTTCACGCTCGCCGCCATGCTGGGTGGACCCGCGCTCGGGCTGGTCTTCGGCCCGTCGTACGCCGGCGGCGGCGCCGTCTTCGCGATCCTGGTCCTGGCGGTCCTGCTCTACGTGATCGCCGTACCGTCGGTCAACGTCCTGTCGGCGTACGACCTCTCGCTCGCGCGGATTCCGCCGCTGGCCTCCACGGTCGGCGTGGTCCTGGGCGCGTTGACCTGGCTCGTGGTGACGCCCCGCCTCGGCGCGGTCGGCATCGCGGTCGGTTACCTCGCCGCCATGGTCGTCCAGGCCGGCATCCCGGTGGTGGTCGCGTTCCGGCGGCTCGGCCTTGTCCGCGTTCGCAGGATCGCGCGGTACGCAGCCACCGGCGCCGCCGGGATCGCGCTCGCCGGGTTGGCCGTCGCCGTTCCACGCATCGGCGTGACGACAGGATGCGTTGTCGCGTTCGGCGCGGTGTTCGCGGTGCTGCAGGGACGCGAGGTCGCGGGCACGGTGCGCGCGGTCCGCCGGCTCGCGGTCACGCCCACCGTCACAAGCAACAACGAAGACTCCGTACCGACACAGACCACGGACACCGCGTAGCGATCGGGCAACGGCTGATGATCCTCGGTCGCCCCCTCGTTCCTGCACTGGCATGCTGGACAGGCACCCTCGGTCGGAGCACGCGACGACGTGAAGATGTGCGGCCGAGTCGTTGTGGTCAGGCCGGCGCAGCGACGTTCGAGGTTCGTCATTTGGCTGTATAACCCTGCACTGTGCGATGTGACTCTGACCCGGGCCGTCGTTCGCGTGATCCGGGCTTCGCGGGAGGGAACGTGACGGCACCGCGGAGGGCGGACGCCGACGACGACGGCATCGCGACCGACGCCCCCTCGTCCAGGCGTACCCACATCTGCGGCGTCCCGGTCGACGCGCTCACGATGGAAGAGTCGGTCAAGGCCGCCTGCGCGCTCATCCGTACCGGACAACCTCACCAGCACGTCGCCATCAACGCCGCCAAGGTGATCGCCGCACGGCACGATCCCCACCTGCGGCAGGTCCTCGAGTCATGCGCCATTGCCAATGCTGACGGCCAGTCGGTCGTGTGGGCGAGCCGACTTCTCGGTTCCCCAGTGCCTGAACGCGTGACGGGTATCGACTTCATGCTCCGGATGTGGGAGGTCGCCGCAGAGCGCGGATTCCGGGTCTACCTGCTCGGCTCGAAGCCTGAGACCGTACGCAGGACAGCGGACGTCGCGCGGGCGCAGGGCGTGGACATCGTCGGTGCCCGAGACGGCTTCTGGACACCGGAGGGGGAGGCCTCGGTCGTCGCCGAGGTGGCCGCGGCCCGCCCTGACCTGCTCTTCGTCGGCCTGCCCACGCCACGCAAGGAGGAGTTCCTCCACCGGCATCTCGGCGAGCTTCGAGTCGGGCTGGCCGTGGGAGTAGGCGGGTCGTTCGACGTCGTGGCCGGGGTGGTGAGCCGAGCGCCGCTGTGGATGCAGAAGTCCGGTCTCGAGTGGCTGCACCGGATGGTGCAGGAGCCGCGTCGGCTGCTGGGACGCTACGTCCTCGGAAACGTCGAGTTCGTCTTCCTGGTCGCTCGCGAGGCGGTGACGTCTCGCCGTCCGCCGACCGAGTAGGTGCGTTGAACGCGCTGCGTGCGCGGCACGGCATTCACACTCGCCCGCACGTCGGCAGCGGCCACCCGCCGCCCGCAGCCGACCTTCGCCTCGGCGTACGTCGAGATGGCGTCTCACCTGGGCGTCCTCGTCGCGTTGGGTGCACGACTGCGGGCTCGTGACCCTCGCGGCCCGCCGGGTTCCGTTCGTACGACGGCTGGTGTGAGGTTTGGCCGCGCTGCGGAGTTGCGGTTACGTCGCGTACGGTATTCGAGACACAGTGGTTGCCGACATGCCCGCGGCGCAGCGCCCCGGGCCTGCCCGTCGGGGGAGCGACCGATGGACAACCGGAGCGTCCGGATCACCGCGGTGACGGTGGCAGTTGCCGCCGTCGTTGCCGTCGTTGCGCTCCTCGTCACCACCTACCGCGATGCGGCCGGCTCGCAGACCTCCGCGACGGAGGAGACGCCACCACCCGCGGGTGGTACGCCGGCACCGGCCGGTCCGGTCAGCCCGGACCCGACGACGAGCCGAGGCACCGGACACGACGACGACCGGGCATACGTTCCCGACGCCAAGACCAAGGCGGCCCTCGCGGACGTCACCGAGCGGTTCCTCGCCGAGTGGAAACGTCCCGGCACCCCGACCGAGCGCACCGAGCGGATCCGGCCGTACGCCACCGAATGGCTCACCAGCCGCCTCGCCGACGTCGACCCGGCCGAGCTACCAACGTCCCGCGTCGACGGAAGGCCGCGAGTCGTCGCGGCCACGCCCTACTCCGCCGGCACCACGACGACGTTCAGCGACGGCCTCGAGGTGCGCTGCAACCTCGTCCTCGACACGACCGGCTGGCGGGTCGCCGAGGTCCTGCCCGACACCGACACGCCGCAACCGACACCGAAGCCTGACGCCGGGGCGGCCTGATGGCGGCGCCGATCCTCGCGGCCGCCAAGGTCGTCGGACAGCGCCTCGCCAAGGCAGCCGCCCGCCGGGCCGGTCGCCGCGCCGTCGACACCGCCGTACGCCGAGGCACCGGCGGGCGCGTCCGCCACGCCCCTCACCGGCGGACGCTGTTCATCGCGCTGGGTGTCGCGGTGACCGTGATCCCGCTCATGATGGTGGCGCTCATCGGGTCGATGTCGATGGCGTTGTTCGCGCCACTCGGCTCCGATGGTGCGAGCACCGCGGCCCAGTGCGGTCCGATGGCGATCACGGCCAGCAACTCGGCCGAGACTAACCAGCTTGACGCCGAACAGGCCCGCAACGCCCAGACCATCATCGACATGGGCCGCCGCGCCAACATCCCCGAGTACGGCTGGGTCGTCGCGCTCGCCACCGCCATGCAGGAGTCGACGCTGCACAACATCCCCTACGGTGACCGCGACTCCGTGGGCCTCTTCCAGCAGCGGGCCGGTTGGGGATCGCTGACCGAACGCATGGATCCCGAGATCTCGGCCACGATGTTCTACACCGGCGGGCGTGGTGGCCAGCCCGGGCTCGCCGACATCGGCGGCTGGGAATCCATGACGGTCACCGACGCCGCCCAGGCTGTCCAGCGGTCGGCCTATCCCAATGCGTACGCCGACGACGAACCCCTTGCCCGGGCGATCGTCGCCGAAGCCACCGGATCCGCGGGCGAAGCCGAGGACTGTGGCTTCCCGCCCGGCCTGCAGTGCCCGCCGACCCCGTGGCCACAGGTCGAGGAAGGGCTGACGCCTGACGCCGGCTCGGTCCTGCGGTGTACGCACGAGCGATTCCCGGAGATCGAGCAGTACTTCGGCGTCGGCGACCGCCCCGCCGGCGGTGACGGCGACCACGCCGGTGGGCGGGCGGTCGATGCGATGTTGCCGTTCGACGACTATCGGAGCGCCGATGCCAAGGCGTACGGCTGGAAGGTCGCCCGCTGGGTCGTCGCCAACCGTTCGGCCCTCGGCGTGAAGTACATCATCTTCGACAAGAAGATCTGGTCGGTCGCGCGGCAGAGCGAAGGCTGGCGCGACTACCGGCACTACCAGGGCTGCACGAGCGACACCTGCCTGCACTACGACCACGTCCATGTGTCGGTCTACGGCAACGCCGGCCGGCTCCCGGACACCGGCGACTGGGTCACCCCGGTGGCGCCCGGCAGCTACCACCTGACCGCGCGGTTCGGCGACTGCAGCAGCCGCTGGGAGGCGTGCCACACGGGGCTGGACTTCGCCGCCAGCCAGGGAACGCCCGCGCGGGCAGCGGCGGCGGGGACCGTGGTCTTCGCGGGGTGGGCAGGCGCCTACGGCAACATGGTCACTGTCGACCACGGCAACGGCGTCATGACCTCGTACGCCCATCTGCGGACCTTCGCACCGGGCGTCAAGGGAGCGTCGGTGATACCCGGCGAGATGATCGGGGAGGTGGGGACGACCGGCAACTCCACCGGTCCTCACCTGCACTTCGAGGTACGCGTCGCGGGACGGCCCGAGGACCCGGAGCTGTGGCTGTCCGGTCATGGCGTCGAACCGTGAGGCCGGCACGGCGGCGTATGAGCGCGGCGAGCGCGGTGGGCATGCGTGCCGCAGGCACGAGCACGAGCGGGCGGGCACGGGGGCACGAGCGCGGCCAGCACGGCATGAGCGCGGCCGGTTGCACATCCCGGCCGAGCAACTACTGTTCGCGATGAGGTGGTGGCCGCGTTTGCGGTTGCCTCTCGTACGACCGTCAACGGTGTCGGAAGGGGCGAGGCGACGTGACGACGAACCCGGACTCCGGGTCCTCTGCCGTCGGCATGCCCGCTGGTCAGCCTGCTGGTCGGTCAACCGCCAACCCACCGCCGGGCATCGCCGGACTGCCACCGGAGCGGCCTGCGCCTGCTGACGACACCGACGTACGAACGGTCCAGGACGACGCCACGCAGGACGAACCGGGAGCGGACCTGCCCTGGGACGAAGCGACGGCGTACGGCGTCGAAGGTTTTGACCCAGACGATCCGTGGAACGCGGTGCTCTGTGTCGAGAGCGACCGATCCGTGACGCTGCTGCCCCTGACGCCGAAGAGCCTCGACCATCTCGTGGGAAGTCTCGGGGAGGTACGTGAGGCGCAGCGCCTCGCGCTGGGTATGTCTGCCTCGGGCGACGAGGGTGACGTGGTTCAACAAGCACGGCCTGGAGCGTTCCGGCAGGTCGCTCACGCCGCCCAACTCGCCACCGGAAGCGCGCCAGTGTCGCAACTCTGGCAGACGTCGACGAGAGGCCGGTTGATCATCATCGGAGGTGCCGGATTGTTTGTCGCCCTCGGGATCATCGCCTCCCTGTTCGCTCGGTAACGTTCGAACCCCACGGCCAGGGAGTGAGTTGTGAGTGACCAGGAACCCCACGAGACCGAGCGCTCGGACGATGCCGCGTCGGGCGCGTCACAGCGGTCCCGTGAGCACGAACGTGGGCCGGAGGGGGAACAGGACCGCAAGCAGCCGGACCGCGAACAGCCGGACCAGGAGGGGTCGGACCAGGATCGGCCGGGCCGTGAACGAGGGCCGGACGGCGAACAGGAGCAGCACCCGGAACGGGAAGCGGACCGGGAACGAGAGAGCGTCGTGACGTCGGTCCGGAGCACGGACGCTTCCGGCGTTGCCAGCACGTCGGACGCATCAGGAGCCGCGGGTGCCTCGGGACCAACGGGGGTCTCGGGACCGACGGATGCGACGTCGAGGTCGGGGGCGCCGGGGAGATCGGGAGCCGGCTCGCGCAGCGGCGGTCGCTCCTACGAGGTCCACGTCGGCGTCGGCCGGCCCTATCCACATTCGCAGCTACCCGGAGCGTCCTGGCCAGGCGAGTCCAAGCCCGCGCCGCCGGGCATCTTCGGTACCGGTACCTCCGACGCCTCCGCCCCGCCAGGACGAAGTGACGCGCCGTCTCGCCCGGAGGCCGGTTCTGTTGGTTCTGGTCCTGGTGTTGGTGACAGCGAAGCCGATCCGTCCGCGCGTCACGACCCGGTCGCCGTGCCGGGCGACTCTGACACCCCGTACCCCGAGGACACCGCACACCCCGAGCCCACCGCACACCCCGAGCCCACCGCACACCCCGAGCCCACCGCACACCCCGAGGCGCCACCGGCCAGGGAGGACAAGGGGTTCGACTCGGTTACACCGTCGGAGTCAACGCCGGAAGCACCGACCCCGACGACGCCAGACCCGGGAACGTCGGAATCAGCAACGCCCGGCCCGACCGTTCCCGGATCAGCCTCTGCTGGCTCCACGGCCTCCGGGGCCACCGCGCCCGGATCGGCCTCATCAACGGCGGCAGCCCCTGCTGCTCCTACGCCGGCCTCCGGCGCCGCCTCCTCAGGTAGCCCGCAGCACGCTGCCGGGGACCACGCCGCTGAACCGGATGCACCGGAGACAGCACGCCCATCTGCTCCCGCCGCATCCGGAACGTCGGGTACGACGGGAGAGGGGTTCGAGGCTCCGCCGTACTGGACGCCCCGCCCGAGCACCGAGGACGCCGACGCGCCCACCCCCTCGCTGACGAGACGGGGATTCGAGGACTCCTCGACGTACCGCACCGGGGTTGGGGTCGGAAGGCCGTCTCCTCGTCATGCGGGTTCCAGGCCGGGCACCCCGAACCGGCCGAGCTCGACAGGGCAGCCAACGTCGGCAGGGCAACCGGGCATGCCGCGGCCCCCACGCACGCCGCCCGCCTCCACCACACCACCGGCCTCCACCACACCACCGGAGCCAAGCACACCAGCCTCCTCGGGCACGGCCTCCGGCGCGCCGAACCAGCCGAGCTCACCACCTCGCGCGGGCAGCACTGCACAGTCGTACTCCCACACGCCTCCAGCGCGCGAAATCCCCGCTGCCCAGTCCCAGCCTCCGCCACCCGCTCAGCCGGCGCAGCCTCAGCCGCACCCGGAAGCGGGACGCTCGACATCGACGTACGGCCAAACGTCGCCGCCGGAGCGCCAGCGACCACAGGCACGCCCGCCAGCCACTGGCATCGAGGCTTCTGGTTCCGGGTATGCGGGGGGTTCGGCGTCGGCCGGATCACCGGGTGGATGGCGGCCCGCCGAGTCGGGCCCGCCGGCGAACGACGTCGAGGAGGACTCGTTCGTCGACGAACTCACCACGCAACGGCGCCGGCCGATTCCGCGTCATGGCTGGCAGGGTGCGCTCTACCGACTCAGCCGGCTCAATGTCGGCATGAGCAAGCGCGACCGTGACGAGTGGGACGTCCGGCAGCGCCTGAACCGCCAGCTTCGGCGTACTCGCGGCTACTGCGGCTACGTCGGCATCGCCTCGGAGAAGGGCGGGGTGGGCAAGACGACGTTGGCGGCACTGCTCGCGGCCGAACTCGCCGAAGGCCGTCGGGAGTCTGTCGGTGTGGCTGACCTCAACCCTGACCTCGGAACCCTGCCGGACCGGTTTGGCGTACGCCCCCACCATTCGATTCGTGACCTTCTCGCACATGTCGAGGAAGTCCCGTGGCGTTATCACGTCCACGACTTCATGGAGAAGGTGCCCGAGATGAATGTCCGGGTGCTCGCGGCATCGACGGACCGGAAGATCCGGCACCAGCTCAACGTGTCCGATGTCGAACTGTTGGCCGAGCTCTTCGCACCGTTCTTCTCGTTCGCGATCCTCGACAACGGCACCCACATCACGCACGAAGCGATGCTCGGCACGCTGCGCGTCGCGCACGGCATGGTGCTCGTCACCGACAACACCAAAGATGGCGCCAATCTTGCGCGGAAGACGCTGCAGTTCCTGACCGACAACGGTTACCCGGAGATACGCCGCCGCGTGGTGCTGGCCGTCGTGGCGAAGGAGACCGCTAGTCCGGTCAAGGTCCGCGCGATCGAACGCGCCTTCTCCGATCACGTACGCGATCTCGTCGTGGTCCCCTACGATCCGGCCCTCGACGGCGGCGGCAAGATTCCGTTCCGCGACCCGAATGCGATCAACAAGCTGTTACGTCCGCAGACCCGCGACGCGGTGCGCCGACTGGCAGCCATCATGATCGACGACCTGGTTTCCTAGCGGTGCCGACGGCGATCCGGTGTCTCGTCGAGTTGTTGAAGGCATGCCCGGCTAGAAGCGGGAAACCTCCCACCACTCAACGCCTCGTCCTATCGGCTCCGGCTGAGCGCTGGGTCGTTCTCGAGAACGGTCAGCGGTGTCGACGGGCCCTGTTGTCGACGGTGCGAGCCAGACGACGACCGCCACCACGAACGCGTACAGCCAGAACACCAGCCCTGCTTGCAAAGGCGACACCAGCGGCGTCTGGTCACCGGCCCACGCAGTCGTCATCGACGACCTGCATAACGGGTCATGCGCACCGAGATGTGTTCTGCCGAGTTGTTGGAGGCTTGTCGGGGTAGAAGTCGACCAACCTCCAACGACTCGAACGCGTCGCGGCGGACGTAGGCTCACCGGGCGCCGTGGTGTAGCCGGTACAGAACAAATCTTCTCCGCTGGAGAGGTCAACGGCTGAGGACGTCGCGCTTGGACAGGACGGTCACGGGTGTGGACGCCTCGCCTGGCTGGGTGTAGGTGCCCGGGAGGTCGACTCGATTCCCGCCGAACTCGTACCAACCGCTGTAGGTGACGTCGACCCGGACCTCGTAGTCGCCCGTACTGCTGTAGGTATGGGTGACGTCCATGTTGGGGTATGGCCCGCCGGGTTGGCTCGTGACGTCGGAGGTGCCGTCACCCCAGTACCAGCGGTAGGACACCGGATTGGCGTGCACCGTGACGATGCCGCCGGGGCCGACCTGCACGGTCTGCTCGCCGGAGAGCTCGGTGTAGAAGACATTGTCGAAGTCGACGAGAGTACGACCGTTGCCGGGGTTGACCTCCGCGCTCGCCGAAGGCAGGCCGTACTCCTCCAGCCAACCCATCACCAGCTCCGGCGTGACCTGTGGTCCCTCCTCCTCGTCGGATCCACGGCATTCCGAACCCTGGAACTCCCATGAGCCCTCGGGTACCCACGCCGATCCGTTCCAGCGTTCGGTCCGGGTGTAGACAAAGAAGCGAAGCTCGCCCTCCGCTTGACACGACTGGGTAGCCGCGCCGCACAAGGCGCCGCCGTCGCCCGGAGGAGGCCCGTTGCTGGAGCAGGCGGGAGTGAGGTATTCGTCGGTGCGAGGATCGCCGGGCTGCGGCCAGTCCGGCGCAGGGTTGTCCGGGCCCGGGTCATCTGGCTCCGGATTCTCGGGACCGCCTTCGCATGAGCCCCACTGACATCCTGGGCCACCGTGGGAGTCGGCGTGCGCGTTGGGCGCCAACGGGTTGGGGATCGCGCCGACGAAGAGGACACCGGCCGCCACGAGGGCCGCGACCGTAGAGCGCGCCAGTGCGCTGATCAGTCCTCGTTGTCGAACTTCGTGACCAGCCATCGGCCATCCCTTTCCTCGACCGTTACGCCCCACGTGGTTTGCTGAAACTGCTGTGGTGTTGGCTTCGCGCCGGCTTCGGGGACCAACTCGTAGGACTGCTTGTCCAAGAAGACGACGACGGCCGGCGGATCCGATGCGGGAACGCGCAGCACCCTGTTGATCCGAACCTTGTAGTCACCCTGGTAGCGGCCACCGCGCTTGTAGATTCCACCGATGTAGTCGGCGACCCCCTTGCAGCCCTCGCATTCCGGTGCGCTCGCCTGGAGCACTGCCGATACGTCGCCGGTCTCCTGCGCCTCGTTGATCAGATCGAAGTACTGCCGGGCCGCGGCCTCTGGATCTGATGCGTCCAACCCGGTCGGACTGGGCTTGGCGGTCGTCGTGGGACTGTCCGTCGCAGGCCGCGATGACGTCTTCAGCGGCGTTGGTTCCGGTGCTCCGGACGGGCATCCGGAGACCAGAAGGCCACAGCTGGCGAGGAGTGCGGCTGCCCCGATGGCGCGACGATGTTGCCCCATAACCCCCAGACCCTCCCAGATGCGGAGAGCAAGACTAGCAGCCGAATCCCGCCCGATCGGACGAGCGAAGCTGGCTGGCGTCACTGCGGCAGCATGCTGTCGGCGGGTGCTCCACAGGCTGGTGGTCGGCACTTACACACAGTCTGGAGGTCGTTACCGTCCGGCAGGCGACCACTTGGTGTTTGCGTGTCGGAGCGGATGTTCACCACTGCTATGGCACTGGCGGGAGATTGGTCTCTACGTCGTTTGCCAGTCTGGTGAGGTTTCGCTTGCGCATGCGCATGGGTTGTTGGCGAAGCCAGTGGTCCAACTGGTCGCCGTTCAGCAGAACAAGTTCGGCGTGAGAATTCTCGGCGAGCACCGTGAGCTCTACCGCACCCTCTGGCAGGAAGGTGCCGTCCCAGAAGACGACGAGACCGTACGCATGAACCGGATCGATGCCGAGCAGGTCGGCCAGCTGGCGAACGTTCCGCGCCACCGGAGCGAGGCGTGCCGCCAGCTCCGTGGTGTCGCCGTCGAGGGCGTACGCCTGAGTCGCCACCTGAACGCCAGCCTCGTCGCCAGGAGCGTCTACCAGCGCCACGTCGCCTTGCCAACTTCGGGTTTCGACGACGTAGACACCTGGCGGACCGACCAGCACCTGTTCCACCGGTCGGGGTCCGGCACCGTTGTCAGGCAATACCCGGGACCCGAGCACCTGCCAGCCCGATGAGCAGGCAGCCGCCAACACCTCGGCTGTCCTGCCCGCTCCGCGCAACTCCGCCGCACGGCCGACGTGTCTCTGGGTGTGCGGCGCAGACGTGGACGGTTGCGTACGTACGGATCCGCGGCAACGCCAAGCCACCACCGCCATTGCCGCGCACAGGCCCGCGATCGGCGCGGCCGAAGGCGCCAGCACCACGAACGGGCTTGCCGCCAAGAGCACCGCGTGCGCCATCGCAGTTGTCAACGCCCGGTTGTGCAGGTCAGGCTGCGGCACAAGCCAGACGACGACCGCCACCACGAAAGCGAACAGCCAGAACACCAGCCCCGCTTGCAAAGGCGACACCAGCGGCGTCTGGTCACCGGCCCACGCGGTCGTCATCGACGTACCCAGCAATGTCACCGCCAGCGACAGCACCGAGCCTGCCGCGGAAGGACTCCGGCGCCACCACGCGACGAGCGCGACGGCGGCAAGGACGCCGACCACCAGCGTCGTGGCGGCATCGCCTTGCAGTGCAGCGACAAGGACGACGAAGACGACGAGCGCACCGAGCGCGACAACCTTGATGCCCCGCATCACGTTCGTCACTCAGAACGTGGGCCCGAGCGGACGCCGCCGGAGGCACCCGAACCGGATCCCGAGGAACCCGACGAACCCGAACCAGGCGGCCGCGAACCGCGGGCTGCGCGCATCGCTTCACCACGCGAGCGGCGGGCCTCCTCCACGACCTTCCCGTGACGCTCGTCGGACGACTCGGACCCGTCCGAACGCCGGCGTTCGTCGGCCTCGGAGATCCGCTGCCGAGCCGCACTCCGGTAGGTCTCCCCGGCCGCACGGGCGCCGGCATGTTCCTCGGCGTGGACGAGTTCGCGCCCGCCGGGGGTGGTCATCCTGCCTCCGGTGACCGCGCCCTGCAGCCGGCCGCGGCGTACTTCCGCGCGCCACTCCCGCGAGCCGCGCGCATAGCCGAGTCCGTCCGCCGCGGCACCGGCCGAGCGACCGCCCGCACGCGCGCCTGCACGCATATTGCGCTGGAAGCGGTAGGCACCACCGGTCGCCTGTCCAGCCCGGCCGAGCAGTGCTCCGTCGGACGGCATCATGCCGCTCTGCCCTGCCTCCTGGACGATCTGCGGGGCGATCGCGCCGGTGCGCAAGGCACTCAACAACTTCCAGATGGCCGCGGTCGCGACGAGCATGAGGAAGATCTTGATGACCGTACCTCCGCTCGCGACCTGCAGAATGTTCAACACGGCAAGGAGAAGCGCGAGCACGAGCCCGAAGACGCAGCGCAGGAACACGGCCTGCACCATGATGCCCGCGACCGTACGCACGATGCGACGTGCCGGCGGGAACGCCGCGATCGCGCCGATGAGTGGCAGGAATATCCACGCCATCAGGAACACCGCGTGCCAGAAGATCGTCAGCACGGCCAGCAGCCCGACGAAGATGAACGCGATCAGGTTGACGAAGAGCGCCGCGATCGCCGTTGCCATCCGCCCGGTCGGCTGGGTGCCACGCCAGAATTCGTAGTTCGGTTCGTACTCCTGCGCGACCTTGTACTGCACACCCTTCCACAGCGACAGGTGCTGGTCGGTGTCGACCACCCGGCCGTCGCTCTCGTCGATGGTCTCGTTGCGACTCATCGCCTGGGCGATCACCTGCTGGACGGCGAGGTTGATCCGGCCCTGCTGCTGGCCCGGGTTCCTCGGCCTGGTCGCGCACCGGTACTCGATGCTCTCGACGTTTCCGGGCCGTTCGTACGCCGGCGGCTGGCCGTCAGGACAGTGGTCCTTGCCGTCGAAGACAAGATCGTCGGCCTTGAGTTGGCGCTCGGTACCGAACTGGCCGTTGACCCACGGCTGGAAGAGCAGCACTTCGTAGAGCATGCACGACGACACGCGCTTGCCGAGATTGTAGGTCAGCGAACCCTGCGGGTTGTCGGGCACCGGCCGCGCCTGGTTACCGGCCGATCGGGTGGAGGAGCTCGGAAGATAACACGCGCTCGATGCGTCCTTGTTCTTGTTGATGATGGCGAGATCCATCACCGCGGAGTTGAATTCGGACGTATAGGTGTCGACAGCTCTGGTGATGTGGACATAGTTGTTCCCGGCCAGGATGGCCGCCACGATCACGACGATGACTCCCGACGCGATCACACCGCTGTAGGTTTCCCGCGCATCCGAACGGCGTTGCATGCGGGTCAGCACCCAGAACCCGGTCACCGCGACGGCGAGGGCGACAGCGGGCACACCGATCTTGTCGTTCAGGTTGTTCAGCAGGCTTTCCTGCGCGGTGTAGAACGACTCGAACGGTGCTTCGTTGCTGGCCAGCTGTTTCACACCGATGGTGAGGCCGCCGAAGAAGCCGCCGACGGAGAACATCATCTGCGCCAGGCCCGTCGCTGACGCGTCCATGATCGAGCACTTCGTCTCGAAGTTGTCTTCCGGGTCACCGGTGTCGAACTCGTCGAGGTCCTCTTTCACCCGTTGCGGCGTGTACGACCACAACAGCCCCCGCGGGCCTGCGACCTCCAGCAGAGTGTGGTCGGACGGGTTGGCCTGCCGGCCCCGCTTGGCCCGGTCGGGATCAGCGGCCGGTGGCACGTCCTCCTTGGCGATCACCGGGATCCAGGCGGTCATACCTGCGCCGCCGTGCTCCGGTCCGGCGTTCGAGATCTCGCCGCTGCCGAACGCGCAGTCCCACGGCGCGGCCTGGGCCGGCTGCATGGCGAGCGCGACTCCAGCCAGCGTCCCGGCCACAACGCCGAACGCCGCGCACACTCGCACCACCCGTCGCCCCAGCGACCCGAACCCGCACCGCAACCCGCGAGGAAACCCGCGCCGGAGCCCGCGCCATCCCCGACGCTCGGGGATGGCGCGGGCCGGCACCGCGAGCGGCAAATGACCACGCTGAGCATGCCTACGGTCGCCGGGCCGGGCGTCGATGCCTTGCCCCGGTTCGGCACGCATGCTCAGCGTGGTCATTTGCGGGCGGCGCGGGAGCAGGGGGCGCCTCACACGGAGATCCCTTCGTCCGCGCGGACCGGTCGGCTCTCGCCGTCACCACCGTTGTCGTCGTACGCAGCAGGACCGTCGATGTCCGGCCCGGCGGCGACCGGCGGCGCGCCGCCTCCCGCCGCGCCCAGACCTCCGACGCCGATGAGCTGCGCCGCTTCCTCGACCACCCGCCAGTCGTCGACATCCGGCGACGGGTCCACGGCCTTGAACCGCGACTCGAGGTGCGGGTTGGACTGGATCGCCGCCGCGAACTCGAAGAACGCCCGGTCGACCTCGACACTCGCGAGTTCGGAGTCGACGTCGCGCATCACGCATTCGCCGTCCCGCAGGGATTTCAGCGTCTCGATCATCGGCCGGTCGTTGGTCGCCCGGTTCAACAGCGGCAGTGTCTGGGCGGCGTCGGCGTCGGAGTGGTGCCGGAACGCGAACACCGTGTGGATCTGGTTGGTGCCGGCCGCCTTCGCGTCGACGTCCTCGGACTCGATCCGCGCCAGGTCGCCAGCCTGCTGGGTGATGAGGACGACGCCGATGTTGAAGGCCCTGCCCTGCTTGAGCACGAAGCTGATCAGGTCCCGTCCTTCGCCGGTGCTCGCCACGCTGTAGGCCTCGTCGACGAACAGCATCTGCGGCCGCCACCCCTTGACCGGATCGCGTTCGGTGGTCTCCTCCAGCATCTGGAAACCGAGCCTGGTGACGAGGTAGATGATGCCGCGCGCGATGTTGGCCGACGAGCTGGTGCCGTGCGCGCGTGGAAGGCCGCGCAGCGTGATGATCGTGCGTCGCTTGCCGCTGTCGTCGACGGCGACCGTGGGCTCACGCGCGAACGCCACCCGGGCGTACGGATTCTTCCGCAGGTCCTCCAGCACGGCCGCCGCGAAGCGCAGGTCCCGCACCTCGGTGTCGGCGACGCCGGCGCCCTTCACCCGTTCGAACTCGTCCACCACGAGCTGCAACGTGTGCCACGTGGTCGGCCGCGCGACCGCCCGCTCGACGTCGTCGCGAGTGGCGTCCGGATGGGCGGTACGAAAGGCCGCCACCTGCCGGTCGTACTCGTTCACGACATGGGAGAACGCCTCCACGACGTAGCCGCTGATCCGGTTCCACGCCTGGTCGCCGAGGAAGATCTCCAGCATCGCCTGCGCGTGCATGCGTCCCTCGGTCACGGTGGCCGAGGTGAGCAGTGGGTCGAGGTTGCCGGCCCGCCCACGCAGCGGGTCGATGATCTCCGTGTCTCGCCAGTACGACGGATTGACCGGCTGGAACGGACAACCGCCCTCGCCGAGGCACCCTTCCGCCGCGTGCCGCATGAACTCCGCGTCGAGCACCTGCGACCCGAAGGCGAGGTAGTACGCCATCCGGGCCGCGTCGATCTTCGGGTCGATGAACACGCACCGGACGCCGGCCTCGGACTCGTAGTGGAACACCTTGAGCGCAAGCGTTGTCTTGCCGCCGCCCGACGCGCCCACGACGACCACCCCGGCGCCGTTCTCGCGGGCGATCGCCGAATGCGCGGAGTAGTGGACGGGGTAGTGGCCGTCGCGCGTACGACCGACCAGCATCCCCTGCCAGCCCTTGGCGATCCCGTCCCGCCCGACCACCGCGCGGTCGCCCACCTGCGTCGCCGTCGTCAGCAACGCCACACCCAGCTGGTCCAACTCCTGCAGCCGCCGGAACGGCGCGATCCGCCCGATCGGCGACTTGTCCCCGTCACCGGGAAGCACGTTGTACAGCAGCCGGTACTGCAACCGTTTCGGCCTGAGCACCGTGGCGTCCAGCGTCTTCGCGAAGAGGCGCTCGAGCCGCTTGCGGCGGTTCTCCAGCTCCTCCGGTGTCGGTGCCGACAGCGTGAGCAGCAGCTGGGACTCCATGCCGGGGAACGGCTTGCTGTCCTGCTCGTCGACCAGTGTGTTGGCGCGCTCGACCTGGTCGACGAGGAGCGAGTCGATCCGCGCGCTCGCCCGGTCCATGTCGCGGGCTTCGTCCTCGAGGTTGTCGCGGATCTTCTTGCCGCGTCCCCGGAACTCCTCCGGCGGCAGCAACAAACCGCGCCACGACACGACGACCGGAAACTCCAGCCGCTTGAGGATCCGCCCCCACGCCCGCGTCTTCGCGAACCGGATCGCGTCCGGCCACCCGGTCGCCACCAGCGTGGTCAGATAGGTGGTCTGGTCCTCGCCGGTGTCGTCGTCGATGACGCTGACCTCGAGCCGGCTCTTGTGGTTGGGCGCCCGGAAGTCAGCGGCCAGCTCGAACTCGTGGGCGCCCCACGGCCGCCGGTCGACCGCGGTGCCGTCGTCCGGAAGGGCGAGATGCCCGAACAGGCAGGTACGAATGACCCGGACAAGATCGCGCCGAAGCATCGGCTGGACCTCGACGCCGGAGTCGACGGCGACGGCGTACACCTCGTCAGCACGTTCATGCCATTCGGCGACCACGGCCGGATCGAGGTACTCGTCGTGCACGCCGGTCGCCTGGTCCGCGATCGCGGTCACCGCTGCCGAACCGGGGCCGCGGCTGTCGCCGAGCTGACCGACCCGCATCAGGAAGAGGACGTCGTACTGCGCGCCGATCCGGCCCTGGGTCAACGCCCGCTCGGCCTCACGGTCGATGAGCTTCACGTAGTTGTGTGTGGGATGCCACGCGCGCTCGCTCACGTCGGCGACCCAGCCGGTGAGATCCGGGTGGCGCGGCACCAGCATGACCTGGAACTGCGGTCGGTGGAACTCACGGGCGATCTGGTGCAGCAGGTTGGGCAGCTTCAGCGCCTCGGGCACCAACTCGTCGGTGGTGATGTGCTCGTCCGTCGTCGTCGTGACGAAGAAGCCGGTCCAGACCGATCTGCCCCAGCAGAAGATGACGTCGTCGCCGTACCGGTATGGCAGGCGTTCACGCTCGGTTCGGGGCTCGCGGGCCTTCTGCTGCTTCGCGGGCTTGTCGTCGCTGCCGCCGACGTTGAAGACGAAGATGAGGACCGCGCCGATGCCGATGACGACGAGCGCGAGCAGGGGAAGAAGGTAGAGGGGGTTCATGCGAGCGTCCTCCCGTCGGTACGGTCGGCCGCAGACCCATGGCCGCCAGCCGCGGTGCGGGAGCCAGCGGCCGCAAGGTCGCCGGCAGAGGCGTACGGACGAATCAGCCGGGACCACCGCGCGCGTCGCGCTTCTGCCAGCTTCCCGTACCAACGTGGGTGGAGCGGATGCCAGAGGATCACCCGCCAGTGCACCACGTCCGGCTCCACGTCCTCGGCGAGCCCGTGGATCCGCCGTGGCTGCAGGAACAGGTAGTCGGCCGCCACCAGGAGGTTCTGCTCGGTCGTCAGGCCGTTGCGCCAGCGTCGCGGCCACAGGACGTAGACGAGTGCCGCGATCGAGAGGCTGCCGAGAATCGACCAGACGTCGAACGCAAGAACCGGGACGACGGGCGCCAGTGCCATCACACCGCCGAGAAGCGCGAGGAACAGCACGCCGGCGACGACGAGCGCACGCAGGTCGATGCCGCCGATCAGCGTGAGAGGTACGCCGTCAGCAAGGTTCCACAGCTTCTTGCGCCGGCGTTCGAGGTCGGTGTGGTCGAACGCGACGTACTGCCCGGGGGACTCGGCCACCTTGCTACCGCCCCCTCACGTGCCCCGTTGGGCCGGACTTCGGCCGGTGGACGACTTGTTGGAGGTTCGTCGGTCTAGAAGGCGACGAACCTCCCACAGGTCGACGGTCGGCCGCGCCGGACCGGAACTGCTCGGCCTCGAGCACGGATCCGTACAGCTCGTACCGGTACAGCGTCTCAACCGCCGATCTGCCTGCCGACGGCATTGAGCAGCGCGGCGATCCCCGACGCACCCCCGATGAGGAGTGCGGCGAATGCCACGACACCCATGTTCTGGATCGCCATCCGTACATTGTCGCCGTTGCGGATCGCGAACATGATCTTGAATCCGATGATGATGATCGCCACCGTGAGCGCGCCCACGGCAACGCCGGCAAGCAGGCCCTCGATCCGCTGGAAGAGCGCGTCGAGTTGCGACCCGCCCGATGCGACGATCTGTTGCTCGCCCGTCACGGTCTACCTCCCCTGTTCCTTGGGACCCTGCTTCGTGCAACTCGGTGTTCTCCACGCCCGCTTCTCCACGCTGGTCCGCCGGAGGTGCCGCCAGCACGGAGCGCCTGCACTGTAGTGAAACCGGCCGCCGGTTCGTGGCTGAAACCGATGTCCCGCGCGGGTCGCTCCTGACGGCCAGCGGCGGCACGGGACAGTCGCCGCGCGTACGAATGTGGTGTCGGCACAGGTCAGCCGCCCTTCACGTCCGGAACGCCGCCGCGGATGTCCCGCACGGCCCATTCCTGGCTCGGGCTCGTCGCCTGGGTGGTCTTGACGAGCTGGAGACGGTACGCACGGGTCTCGAGGGCGCTCTCTCCGGCGCCGGGAGTACGCCAGCTGACCCAGATCCAGGCCTCGGCGACTTCGCCGGTCTTCCAGGCGTACGTCCCGTCGGACTGGTCGGCGCCCTCGGGCAGGAAGACGCGCGCCTCCTGGATCGACGGTTGGGTCGAGGTGCCCCCGAGGCCGCTGGAGGTCCGGCTGGTGGCGTCCGGTGTCATGAACCGCTGCAGCGCCGGGCCGTTGGAGTCGCCCCACGCGGCGAAGAACTGCTGGAAGAACTCGCCCTGCACCAGGGCGTCGCCGAGGCCGGCGTCGACGTCGGCGGGTTCGTCGGGCTCGGGTGCGTCGGCCAGCGTCGGCTGCGGCATCTCGCCGACGTCGCCGACGATGCGCATCCCGTCACCGGACTGGAGGTCCGCGACGTAGACCGGCACCGTGACGACCCGGCTGCCGGTGGTGGTGAGGACCCTGACCGTCATCATGCGTGCCTTGCCGGCGTACCCCCCGATGTCGATGGGCTCGGACTCACCGGTCCAGCTGGCGTCGGAGACGGTCTGGGTGCCTTCGCCGTTCCAGCCGCACGTCGGGTCGGTGCCGGCCGACACGTAGCGGGCGAGCTGTGCCTCGCGCTGGTCCGCTGCGCCGGGGGTCGCGTCGTGGGTGAGGCAGATGCGGGCGTAGTCGGCGGCGAAGCGGCCGGCCTGCTCGAGCGGGAAGTCGGTCAGCCGGTAGCGGGCGATGTCGGCCTCGCTGAGCCGGTAGGTGTTCGCCCGCATGGTGGAAACGCCCAGAGAGAACGCCATGTAGCCGACGATGCCGGTCGCGACCAGGCAGGCGCACAGGATGACCGTCACCTTGACAGCGGAGTGCGCGCCACGACCGCCGGAGAACCGACCACCCGGAGGCGGGACGTCGAACCCGCCGCGCGCTCTGCCGGCACTGCCGCCACCCGCGCGCCCGGTGCGCGTCCGCGTCGTTGCGCTGGTGGCGGCCCGGGTCGGCGGCCTGGTGGTCTCCGACCGGCTGGTCGCGCTCGTGGTCTGCGTCTGGGTCTGCGTCTGGGTCCGCGCCTGGGTCCGCGTCTGCCGTCGGGTCCGCGTGGAGGATGTGGACGTCGCCGTCGCACTCGGAACGGCCCCCTGGACCATCGGTGGCGGGGTGAATGCGGGCCGGGGCCCGGGCGTGGTCTGGGGTGCTGGCGGGATCGTCGACGGCTGACCGCCGGTTCCCGGAGCTGGATGTGAGGATGGCGGAATCCTGGTGGCCGGTGCCGGTGCCGGTGCCGGTGCCGGGGACGACGGAGCAGCGGATCCGGATGCGGGTGGAGCGGGGTCGTCTTCCCAGTACGCAGGAACGTCGCCGGGAGGGTGCTCCTGCCCTTCGTACTGCGCCCCCTCGTCGTACCGTGGCCCGTCGTCGTCCTGCGCGTCGTCGTCCTGACCTGCGAGGGAGCCGGGAACGGGCGGCGCGGTCGACCGCTCGTCCGAGTCGCTCGGACGCCCGGAACCTCGCTGCCAGGAGAAGCGCATCCGGGTCAGCGGTGTGGGAGGTTCGTTCGGCTCTGTCATGACCCTACTGTTCTCGGCTGCTTGCCCGTTGTAGTCACGATAAGCGCGAACGCAACCTGTGTGCGCCGAAGGTCCACGGATGTGGTGGCCCGTCGGCCTCCGCGTGGTCCGCGCCGGTGCAGAGCGTACGGGGACAAGGTGGACGAACCGCCCCAGCCCTACGACGAGCGGTCAGCCGGCGCGTGCGCGGGCAGGTGTCGGTTACGCCGTCATCGCCGCGGACCATGGATGCTTTCGACACCTGCCCGCCGTGCCGCGCCACATCTATCTCTCCCGGAAGTGGCGGGCGATCGCGTCGGATGGTCGGGTCGCGGTGGTACGAAGGGCTGCTATGTGGTCGAGGTAGAGCCGGTCAGGACTGTCCTCGAGTGCCTTGCGTACGGACGTCACCAGGGCGGCCTGGTCGATCGGGCCTGGCAGGGTGGCCGCGACGGGTTGACCCACCTGGGCGGCGAACGCGGTGACCTTCGGGTCGTACGACAACGCGACGAACGGACGGCCCGCGGCCGCGGCGACGAGTAATGCGTGCAGCCGCATCCCGAGGACGGCACGCGCACCCGCGACCGCCTCCACGGCGGCCCGGTGACCCTGGTCAGGTTCGACCACTCGCAGGCCACCGAGGTCGGCGGAGAGCTCGCGGGCCAGCACCACATCCTGACGCGCGTGATACGGCACCAGGGCGACGTGGACGTCGCGGGCCAGCGTGGCCAGGGCCGACCGGATGACCGGTAGCCAGGTCGCGGACCCTCTCCACGGGCGGAGCGAAACCGCGAGACCGGACGGGTCAGCGCCGGGTGCGGAATGGTCCAGGCCGAGGACGGGGTCGGCGGCGGGCTCGGCTCCGCGTACGCCCAACCGTTCGGCAAGGATCAGGGAGTCGTGGTCGCGCAGTGCCACATAGGTCGCGGACTTCAACGCCGCCGCTGTCAAGAGCCGGTTGACAGGAAGGTGGAGCGGTCCCAGCCCCTGTGCGTACACGAAGACCGGTTTGCGCAGCGCCCGCGCCATCAGCATCAGGCCGGCGTAGAACGGTACCGGGCGAGCGCTCGTGACGTCCTGCAGGAGACTGCCACCACCGGCTACGAGGGCATCGCAGGTGCGCAGGGCGCGGACCACGCCGGTGGCATCCGTCCGGGAGATCGCCGGCAACCCGTGGGTGGAGACGGTGTACGCCGGATCGCCCGACACGACGACGAACTCCGTGTCGGCGCCGAGCGTGTCCCGCAAAGCCGCCACCTCGGCCTCCAGGATGGCCTCGTCGCCAGCGTTGCCGAAACCGAAGTACCCGAGGAGCAGCAGTCTCATCGCAGCTTCTCCCTCACCGGCGACCGACGCGTCACGCGACGTACCAGCCAGGTGGCCACGAGTCCGAGGGCGAGGCCGATCACGAGGGAGTACGCGGAGCGCAGGAGCGACAACGCCAGCGGCGTGTGGAAGTGGGCGAACGTGTCGACCATCGACGCCGTACCGATCCCGGCGACGACCGACCAGCACACGACCCAGCCGGTACGCCTGCCGCCGAGGCCGCCGCACGACCAGGCGACTGCGAGCACCATCGCCGGGAAGCCGAGCAGAGCTTCCTTGAAACGGGGTCGTACGTACAACGTCTCGTCCAGGGCGTCCCGAAGCCACAGTTCCGCCGCCGACGCGAGCCCGGAGTTGCCGGAACGGACGAGGTAGTAGGCCACACCGACGAGGACCACCGCGCCGCCGACGAGCTGCAGCGGCCGCACCCCACCCACCCACCGCCTCCACCCAAGGCTTCCCGGAGTCCAGGTCGATACGAGGGTGACCAGCCCGACGACGACGGGCGGGGCGATCAGCAGAGCCTTGACACCCAGGAAGGGGACGAGGCCGGTCAGGAACTCCGTGCGGCTCCCGAGCGCGGCCACGACCAGACCGGTCGCGAGTGCGATCCCCAGCCCGAGCAGGTACGACCGGACGATCAGGCCGCTCGATGATTCCCGCGCGGGTTCCGCGACCGGCGATCCCACAAGCTCCGCGACCGGCGATCCCACGACAACGAGGACCGCGAGCGATGCTCCGGCGATTGCTACCGCCAGCGTCACCAGCTGCCACAGCGGCAGGGAGTCCACGATCAACGCCGCCACTCCCACCCCGCCGGCCAGGCCGACTCCGACGGCGGTGACCGGCCAGCCTCCCTCCACGCCGCGCCGCACCCGCTGCCCGAGACGCCCCGCCGGCAAACGCATCGGCGTACGGACGATCCATCCGCCCGCTGCCGCCAGGATCACCAGTGCGGCCAGCAGGGACGCCACGGAGACCACAGGACCGGGATCGACCGCCGGCATTGCGGTCGGCGGTCCCGACGGCACCGAACCCGACGGATTCGAACCCGACGGCACCGAACCCGACGACGTCGAACTCGGCCGAGTCCAATCCGGCAGGTCCCGGCGGAGGTTCGCCGCGAGTGCGGTCACCGCATCCGTCCGCCTTCCAGCGTCAGGCTCGGCGAGAGCCGAGCGCAGCACGAGCAGGCGTACCGTCCGCTCCTTCACCGCACGACTCCCACGCGCCACCAGGGCACGGGGATCGTCTCCTGGCCGCACATCGACGACGTGGCCGCGGACGATCCGTCCGGACAGCTGCCCCGCGTACGACGGCGCGCCAGGCAACTCCCCGAAGTCGGGGAACGCCAACGTGAACCCGCGCCTCGTGAGGAACGCGCTGAACGCCGCCCGCTCACCAGCCAACGACGGGAACGGCGGCGAGCTGAGCACCAGCGCCGTCCAGGTGTCGGTCGCCTCATCCGGCTCGATGTCCGCCACCGTCCGGGCGCGGTCGATCTCGCGTTCCAGCCAGCCGCGACCGCGCGCGATCCGGGCAGGGAGAGCGAGCACGATCCCGATCCCGGCCGCGTCCAGAGCCCGGACGCGGGCAAGGTCGTAACCCACCGGTACCTCGTCGAGGTCCGCCAGCTTCGCTACGCCGTCGATACGTACGAACGGCACCGCGGCACCCTCGCTCGGCGAGCCCTCCTCGTTCGCCGCCCCGTCAACGCTTGACCCGCCAGTACCGGACTCGCCAGTGCCCGGCCCGCCATTGCCCGGCCCGCCATTGCCCGACCGCCCTGGACTGGGGGTGGCTTCGGCTGTCGTGACCCGGGAGCCGAACTGTGCACGCAGCGCGGTGACGACCCGCCCGAAGGCACCGTCCGGATCGCCCACACGACCGCGAAACACCACCGCGGGACCGTCGCCGGTGAGGGGCGCCGGGATCGAAGAGGCACCCCGTGCGACGGGGATGACGGACCCGTCCCCCCGGTAGTCGCGCAACGGCCGCATCCCGACGACGACGTGCGTGACGCCCGCGCTTCGCAACCGTCGTACGACCGACTCTGCCGTTCCCGCGCCCGCCACGGTCGAGTCGGTGACGGCGATCGCCACGCTGCCGGACCGCTGTTCGGCCGCTACCCGGACCACGAGCGCCGGTACGGCCAGCGCGACGGCGAGCAGGCACGCGAGCGCAAACCGCGCCCTCATCGCGTCGCTCCTGCGCCGCCGACCCGGCGATGCGGCACCCGTGCGCGCACCAGTCGCAGCAGTCGCACCAGGTCGCCGAGATCACCCGGCCGAGGTACCAGCATCAGCAGCCGCCCACCTGTCACTCTCCGGTAGCAGGCGAGCAGGACGACAGCGGTTCCGCCGTACGCCACGACCGACGCGACGGCTGCTCCCTCGATCCCCCACACCGGGATCAGCAGCAGGTCCGTGATGACTGTCAACGCCGCCCCCACACCGCTGCCGACCGACACCAGGCCCGGCCGGCCGCGTCCCTTCAGGTCCGCCGCGAGCACCCGCGCCATGGCCAGCGGCACCATGCCGACCAGCAGGATGAGCAGCGCGGAGGTTCCTTGCCGGTACGCCGGACCGAATACCCACCCGAGCAGCAGCGACGCCCCACCCGCCAGGACGAGCGCAGCGGCGACCGTCGCCAGCAACGTCAACCGGCTCGTCCGTTCGGTGACCGCGGTGGCGCGCCGGTCCGGCTGGCCGGCGACGTGGGGGAAGAGCATCGAGGCGGCGGCCGTGGACGCCTGGCCGACCACATCGGCGACCCGCGTGGCCACGAAGTAGATGCCGGCCAGATCGAGCCGCAGCAGTGCGGGCACGAGCAGCAGGTCAAGGCGCAGGTTGAGGAACGTCAACACATTGCCCAGCTGGCCCGCCAGTCCCAGCCGCATCGCCTCCCGGGAGAACGCCGCGTCGAACCGGGGCCGCAGCGAACCCACCGCCCGGCGTACGCCCCACAACGCGACCGCCGCCGCCACCGCCGCACCGAGCACGGTCGCGAGAAGGTAACCCTCGGCGGTACGCACGAACAGGACCAGCAGCAGGACCGTGATGCCGAGCGTCGCGGCGCTGCGGAGGGCATCCGCGAAGACGTAGGACCGGCGGCGTTCGAGCCCGAGCAGCAAGGCGCCCGCGACTTCGTACCCGAGGGTGGCCACCGCCAGGAGTGCGGCCGCGACGAACAGCAGCGGTGCCTGCCGCTCCAGGACGACCGCGCCCACGACGGGTGCCGCGGCCCCCGTCAGCAGCACCGCGGCGAGCACGGCGCCCAACGTGAGCGCGAGGACGTACGCCACCACCGCTCCGCGTGAGTCCGGCCGCCGCCCGAGGAAGTAGATGGCCGCGATGTTGAGACCACCGTTGGCGACGATCGCGACCGCCCACCCGACCGTCAGGCCGACGCCGGCGACACCGAGCGCGGACGGGTCGAGCAGCCGGGCCGCGACCACCCCGGCGAGGAACACCGCGGCGACCGACAGCAGGCGGGCGGCTGTGAGCGCGACCATCGCCGAGCCGAGCGACCCTTTAGTCGCTGTTCGCCCGGCGCTCCGCGAGGTGCCGCGCCTGGGAATGAGGCTCTCCTGACACATGTGGGGGCTTGCCGTAAACGACCACGCTAAGCATGCCCGTGGAACCCCGGCCATGCGTCGGTGCCTCGTCGGGCTTCCAGGCATGCTCAACGTGGTCATTGGCACGCGGGTGCCGGGGGGTTGCGGCGCTACTTGAGCAGGCGGGAGAGGCGACGGTCGGCGAGTGGCTTGCCGCCGGTCTGGCACGTGGGGCAGTACTGCAGGCTCGAGTCCGCGAACGACACCTCGCGTACGGTGTCGCCGCACACGGGGCACGCCTCGCCGGTGCGCCCGTGCACGGCGAGGTTGGTCTTCTTCTCCGACTTGAGCTCCTTCGCGGCGAGGCCACGGGAGCGTTCGGCGGCGTCGGTGAGCACCGACTGGATCGCGTCGTACAGCGTCCTGCGTTCGGCGTCGGTCAACCCACTCGCCGGCTTGAACGGCGAGAACCGCGCCGCGTGCAGGATCTCGTCGGAGTAGGCGTTGCCGATCCCCGCGATCCGGCCCTGTTCGGTGAGGACGCCCTTGAGCTGCGATCGACCCGCGGCGGCCAGGATCTCGCCGAGCCGCTCAGGGGTGAAGTCGTCGCCGAGCGGATCGGGTCCGAGCTTGGCGACGCCGGGCACGTCGGCGGACCTCGCGACGACGTAGCAGGCGAGGCGCTTCTGCGTGCCGGCCTCGGTGAGGGTGAAGCCCACGCCGTCGCCCAGATGCACCCGCAGTGCGAGCGGGTTGTTACGCCCACGCGGCCGGACGGGCATCTCCGACAACGATGTGCTCCACCGCAGCCAGCCCGCGCGAGCCAGGTGCGTGACGAAGTGCAGGTCCTCGGCGCCGTCCTGGCGCATCGTCAGGTCGAGGAACTTCCCGTGCCGACCCACGCTCGCGATCGTCCGCCCGACAAGCGCGTCGATCGGCGGCTGGAACGTCTTGAGCGCGCTGATCGCCACGACGTCCACGCGCGTCACGGCTCGGCCGACCGCCTCCTCGCGGAGGAATTCGGCGAGCGCCTCCACCTCTGGCAGCTCAGGCATGTGCCCATCTTCCCCTGTCGCACAAGTGGTCTGGATGAACGAGTCCGTTCGTACGCATGCCGCGCGGGCGCGGGTCTCCGACACCTCGTGGATAGAGCGGTTGCCGACCCGGGCGGCGGAACAGATGCGGTGATCCCGTTTTGTCGGTATTCGCGGTAGGTATTGCGGGAGGTATTCGCGGTATTCGCGGGTCGAGATGCGACGCGCCTGGGCGACCTGGGCGCTGACCGACCACTCCTTCCTCCGCCGCGGCCGGCCCGGAGGGGCTCCAGGTCAGCAAATACGCGGCCCGTACCTGTCCAGGCGCGGCGCAGTCCTACTCCGGCGCTCGAAGCGACCCCGTCCCTGGGGGATGGGGCGCTCGCTCAGAAGTCCTGACCCGACCCACGCAGAGGTCCGGCGATATCCGGACAGGCCGCGCATAGCCGGTCGTACGCCGCCGCAACTCCCTTGCCCGCGAGGGAGGATCGAAGCATGTCCGACGTCACCGCACCGCCGGTCAACGGCGAGGTCTTCCTCGATGCCAGGGGTGACGAACGCTCGCTGCGGGTCAGCTGGTACGAGCAGTCCAGCCATGACGGCACCGTCGTACTGTCGATCTGGCGCGAGGCGATATGCGTGGTCTCGTTCCGGCTCGAGGGTCGCGAGGTGCCGATCCTGATCGAGGCTCTCGCCAGGGCCTCGGACCTGTTTCCCTCCTCGGCGGCGCGCCCTCAGGTGCCGGAGCAGGCCGGGTCGGCGGACAACGCGTAGGACGGACGCGACCGGCCGCCCCGCCCGGCTCCTCGGTGCTGACGAAGACCGACCCGACGTACGCGGCGAAATGGCCTGCTTGCAGTCGTCGGGGCCGACGTCTCGTGATCATGCGTGGGAAACCGGGGATCTGGCCGGGGTAAGACGACCGGTTTCCCGTACTTGATCACGGCCAAGGCCCCTACACGCCCCGAAGACCCTCATGATCACGGTCATGATCACGGTCTCTTGGCCCGCCGAACGCCGGCGGCGGGGGAAGCTTGAGCGACTGGTCGAGCAACTCGAGGTAGGTCGCCCTGGGTACCTCGACGGCCCCCAAGGACGCGAGGTGGGGCGTACGCCACTGCAGGTCGAGCAGCCGCCGTTCTGCATCCCCGCCCGCGGCCAGGAGCTCCACCAGGCCCACGAGGGCGACCTTCGACGCGTCCGTCTGCCGGTGGAACATCGACTCCCCGCCGAAGAAGCCGCCGATCGCGAGCCCGTACAGTCCGCCCGCCAGCTGCCCCTCCGGCGTCCACGCCTCCACGGAATGAGCCCAGCCGAGCTGGTGCAGTCGTTCGTACGCCCGGATGATCTCCGGCGAGATCCACCCGCCGGGCCGGCCCGGATCCGCGCACGCCGCGACCACCTCGTCGAAGACTGTGTTGATCCGGATCACGTACCGCCGGCACGAACGCCGCAGCGACCGCGACACCGCAAGACCGTCCAGCGGAAGGATCCCCCGCTGCGCCGGCGACCACCAGGTCATCGCACCAGACCGCCGGACCGGCATCGGGAAGATGCCCTGGCGGTATGCAGCGAGGATGGTCGCAGGCTCGAGGTCGGCGCCCTGACCGATGAGGTCCCCGGTGCCCGCGACCTCAGGCGACGGAAACTCCCAGCGGGTGGGCGGTAGCTCGGTCGGCACGGGACCATCCTGCCGCCACCTCCCGCCCGGAGGATGGCGGCCCGACGTCAGCTGTCCCACCCGTCGGCGCTCGGTGCGCCGGGCGGTGATCATGAAGAAAATCGGTCTATACGCCCCGAAAACCCTCATGTCAGGATCATGATCACCGGGAGGTGACCAGCGCCCACAGCTGACGCGCACTGCTCCACCGTCCCCAGGCGATCAGCGCGGAGACGACGAGCAGAGGGACCGGCCGGAAGGCACCGCTACCCACGACGAGCAGCTGGATGAGAACCGCGCCCGCCATCAGCCCGACGAATCCCAGCGCGGCAAGGCCGACGAGCCGCGGGATGAACATCGCCACCGCGCCCGCAACCTCGAGGACGCCGATCAGGTAGCGGAACCAGTCGCCGAAGCCGATGGCGTCGAACGTCGCCACGACCAGCTCGTCACCGGTGAACTTCCCGAGGGCGGCCATCAGGAACCAGAGTGCTGTGACGACCTGGAGAACCCAGAGCGTGATGCTCTTGGCGCGGCCGCCGATGGTGCGTTCGGTGGCGGGGCGGGTGGTGGTTGCCATGTCCTACGTTCCTCTCCTCGGCCCGGATTCCGCTCCAGGGCAGCCACCAGTGGCGGCTTGGGGTGGTGGTGATGCTTCCTGTTGGTGGTGGACGTGCGCGGCGGCGGCGTCAGACCGTGACCCGCCGCATGGTGCTGGGATGCGATGGTGCTGGATGCGCGGCGCGCTGGCCTCAGACCGTGACCCGCCGCATGGTGGTGAACCCGCCGAACGCAAGTGCAGCCGTGGCGAGGACCAGCACTCCCGTCAGACCGAGGGCACTCGAGGTCGCGAAGAAGCCGCCGACTCCGGACCAGCCATCAAGCCACGTGATGGCAAGCGCGGCGACAACCAGCACGGCAACCTGCGCAGCGGTGAAGATCACCACGCCGGCCTGGTTCCAGCGCCGGTAGATCAGCCCGAACCACATGCCGTAGACGAACACCAGCGTCAGCACGACGTACGACGTCAGCCAGGTCAGGTACCACGGTCCGTCGAGAATCCACGGGATCCGGAAGAAGTGCATGGACACACCCCAGCCTCCGGTGGCGCCTTCGACCCCCTGCAGGACCGTGACACCCAGCGCGTAGACGGCGGCGAGCGCGCCGAAGAACGCAAGGGTGCCCAGATAGTAGGAGCGGCGGCTCAGCCCCAACGCGAAGCCGAACGGCAGCAGCCGCGTGACACTCCGCGCACCGGGAAAGAACAGCAGGGCCAGCAGGGTCGACAGTCCGCCGGTGAACGCACCGCCTGCAGGCGTCGGGACCATCGTGAAGATGACGAGGTTCACCAGGAACGCGAATGCGGTCACACCACAAGGCAGGATGACGTACTGCAGCCGGTCCATCAGGTGGTAGCGGGCGACCTTGGTCAGCGTGCTCATGCCGTTGCCCTCTTTCTTGGCTCCTCAGCCGACTCGTCGCCTGTCGTGTGCACCATCAGCTGTTGCAGTGAGAGCGGTTCCAGCTTCAGGTGCAGGGTGCTCGCCCGCGCCCGGTCGGCCGCGTCGAGTGGATCGGCGACCGTGACCGAGACCCGCGACCCGATGCCCCTGCGGTGCAGGACGCGCCTGCCGGCGACGAAGTGCTCGACGGCGGTGCCTGGGCCACTGACCGTGACCGCGCTGCCGCGTACGTCGTCGGTTGCGGCGGCCAGCACGATCCGGCCCTTGTCGATCATGACGACGTGCTCCAGGAGGTCCGCCACCTCGTCGATCAGGTGGGTGGACAGCAGGATCGTCCGGGGATGTTGCGCGTAATCGGCGAGTAGACGGTCGTAGAACAGCTGGCGTGCCACCGCGTCGAGTCCGGCGTACGGCTCGTCGAGAAGGGTCAGCTCCGCGCGCGCGGCGAGCCCGATCACGATGGACAGAGCCGAACGCATGCCGCGGGAGAGCTTGCAGACCCCCCGGTTGGGAGGCAGGTCGAAGTCGCGCAGCAGCGTCTCGGCGAACTCAGCGTCCCAGTTCGGGTAGAACCACGAAGCTGCCTGGACGGCCTGGCGCACCTTGAGGTCGGGGAACACCTGGTCCTCGCGGACGAAGACCATCCGGCGCAGCACCCGGTCGTTCTCCATCGGATCCTCGCCGAAGACGCGCACGGATCCACCGGTGGCGAACTCCTGGCCGGTGACGAGGCGCATGAACGTGCTCTTGCCGGCGCCGTTGCGACCGAGTAGTCCGGTGATCGCGCCTGCTTCGACATCGACGGTGACGTCGTCGAGCGCGGTCTGGTCGCGGTACCTGCGGGTCAGGCCAATCGCGGAGATCGTCGGTGTCATGCTGTGCCGCCTCCGGTGGTGTGGCTGGCGCTGTCGCTGCGGCTGGCGCTGTGGCTACTGCTGGCGCCCGTGGTCGTGCTGGCGCCGGTGCCCGTGCTGGCGCCGCGGCTGTTGCTCGCGTCCCGGACCATCGAGACCAGGGTGTCGTCGTCGATGCCGAGGCGCCTGGCTTCGATGAGCATCCGGTCGATGTACAGCTCGGCGAACCTCTTCCGGCGCTCGGTGACGAGCCGCTCACGGGCGCCGGGGGCGACGAACATTCCGATGCCGCGGCGCTTCTCCAGCAGTCCGTCGTCGATCAGGACGTTGATGCCCTTGGCCGCGGTGGCGGGGTTGATCCGGTAGTAGGCCGCAAGCTCGTTGGTCGATGGCACACGTTCCCCCTCAGCCAGGTTTCCCTCGGCGATGTCGTCGGCGATCTGCTCGGCGATCTGCACGAACAGCGGGCTTCCCTCGTCGAGCACATTCACCTCCGGCACCGTCTCCGCCTCTCACAATCAGAGGTTCAGGGGTTCATTACTTGAGTAATGTACCTACGAACCATCGGCCTGGCAATCTCTCAGTCCAGGAGCCGGCCAGTGCGCTCCAGGGCCGCCATGATCCTGAAGGAAATGGGGCCGTATTCGCCGAAGAAGCTTCATGATCACACTCATGATCACGGGAGCGAGGGGGCCCGGATCGGGGCGGGAGGACGTAGAGTTCGCGACAGATCCCCGCATCAGATGCGGGTTCGCGGCTCTGCGCCACCGGCCCGGCCGGCACGACCGCAGCGGCCACGGGATGGGACAGGTGGACCATGAACGCAGGCACACCATGAGCGTCAGCAAGATGGTGGCCCGGAGCCTCGCGCCCGTCGCCCGGCAGATGACCCCGCGTGCGGCCACCGGCTTCTTTCGTACGATCCTGGACGCCGCGATCGACGGACGAAGCGGATTCCCCGGCGCGGTCGCGGTCGGCGACCGCCAGCTGACCAAGGCTGACGGCGACGCCACGCGCGCGGCCAACGCGATCGTCGAACAGCACGTACGCCTCGCCGGCGCGCAGGGCTTCGTGACGAGCCTCGGCGGCTTCGTCGTCATGGCGCTCACGCTTCCCGCCAACATCACCGGCCTCGCCATCCTGCAGGCCCGCATGGTCGCCGCGATCGCCCACGTGCGGGGCTATGACCTGTCCGATTCCCGTGTACGCACCGCCGTCATCGCCTGCATGCTCGGCGAGGAAGCGGCGGAGGAGCTTCTCCGCAAGGGCACCCTGCCGACGACTCCATTGGGTATCGCCACGGCGCCGGTCCCCGATCCCGGGCTTGATGCCCGGGTGGCCGCGGAACTGGGTACGGCTCTCACAGCGCAGATCGGCGGCAAACGCCTCGGGCTCAGCGTGACCCGTCGGGTCCCGCTCGTCGGCGGGGGCGTGGGCGCGGTCGTCGACGGGGTTGCGACGTACCGTGTCGGCCGTTATGCACAGCGCGAACTGCCTCCGCGGCGTTCCGGAGAACGCCCTACCGCATCCCACTGACAGCCATTCCAGCCAGCCGGCGCCCCGAATGGCGCACGGTGCGTGACACCGTCGACGTCCTGAGCCACGACCGCGACCTTCCGGCTCCATGGACGAGTCCGGAAGTGGCAAGCATTCTTCCGCGTCTCTGACGCACGCTCTACGCTGCGGAAACGCTTCGATGACCGCAATCCGGTCTGCGAGGCGGGACAGCCGTGTGCGCTGAGGCCCGTTCGTGCCCCCGTGCCGGCTCCCACTGCTTCTTCAACCACTCGAAGCGCGACTGAAACGAGGTGAACCCATGACGCACAGCCGGCGCGCGTTCCTTGCGGCGGCCTCTGGACTCGTCGGCACCGCCCTGCTCGGCACCTCCGGTTGCGGTCGAGGCAACTATCTGACGCCTGAGGGCACGCTGAGTCTGTGGTACTGGGACCGGTCGATCAGCGACAAGCTGCTCGACATGGCGCCCGACGAGACCGGGGTCCCGCTCACCCAGCAGAAGATCGGCGGCGACTTCAAGGCGAAGCTGCTCACCAGCCTCGCCGGCCAGGCGTACATCCCCGACATCACCGGGCTCAACGAGGACGTTGCGACGTACTTCCCGGACGCCGACCAGTTCATCGACCTGTACGAACTCGGCGCCAAGGACGTCGAGTCGCAGTACCTCGACTGGAAGTGGCAGCGCGGTGTGACGCCGGACGGCAGGCTGATCGGCTTCCCGATGGACACCGGCCCGACGGCCCTCTTCTACCGACCCGACATCTTCGAACAGGCGGGCCTGCCCACCGAGCCTGACGACGTGGCGGCGGAGCTCGACACGTGGGAGGCCTACCTCGAGGCCGGTACGACACTGACCGAGGCTCTGCCGAAGACCAAGATGGTTCCGAACATCGTCGACCGGGTCTACTTCCAGGCCGTGGCCCAGCAGGCAACCCGCTACCTCGACGAGAAGAACAACTTCATCGGAGACGGCCCCCAGATCAAGGGCCCCTGGGACCTCGCCGTCGACGCCTACCAACGGAAGCTCGCGGCCAACGCCGACGACTGGACGCCGGACTGGAACGCCGGCATGACCACCGGCCGGATCGCGACGTTCGTCGGCGCCGTGTGGATGGCCCAGGTCCTCAAGGACTCGGCCGGCGACACGTCAGGCAAGTGGCGGGTCTGCCGCGCGCCCGGCGGGGCTGGCAACCACGGCGGGTCCTTCCTGGGCATCACGAGTTCGTGCCGCGATCCCGAGGCCGCGTGGGAGGTCATCTCCTGGCTCCAGTCACCGGAGAACCAACTGGTCTACGGCCTCAACGAGATGCAGCTGTATCCGGCCGCGGCGTCCGCGCTCGAGGACGAGCGGGCCCAGCAGAAGGACGAGTTCTACGGCGGGCAGATCATCAATGACGTCTTCGCCACCGCGGCCAAGGAAGTCAAACCGGTCTACCTCAGCCCGTACGACAACGTCATCAACCCGGCGTTCACCGACGAGCTCGCGCTTGTCTGGAGCGCGGGCAAGGACCCCGACCGGGCGTGGCGGGACGCACTCAACGAGGTCGACCGGCAACTTTCGCACCTGGGGTTGATCTGACATGACGACGACACCTCTTGCCGCACCGCCGGAGTCGGCGCCAGGATCCGCCCTCCGTGCGGCAGCCGGCCGCAAGCGCAGCGAATACCTCTCGCTGTATCTCGCGATCTCGCCGTTCTACATCCTCTTCGCGATCTTCGGACTCTTCCCGATCATCTTCTCGTTCTACCTGTCGTTCCAGAACTGGGACGGCATCGGTGACATGCGCTTCGTCGGGCTCGCGCAGTACGAGTTCATGCTGTCGGACCCGATCTTCTGGAAGTCGATCGTCAACACGTTCCAGATCTGGATCATCTCGACGATTCCGATGCTGGCGTTGGCGTTGGTCATCGCCTTCATGCTGAACCAGCAGATCCGCGGGCGTAGCGGCTACCGCATCGCGTACTTCATTCCGAACGTCACGTCGATCGTCGCCATCGCCATCATCTTCGGGTCGATCTTCTCCAACGAGTTCGGCCTCATCAACGCGTTCCTGCAGAGTGTCGGTCTCGGCACCGTCGAGTGGCTGAACACCCCGTGGGGCATCAAGTTCGCCATCGCCGCGATGGTGATCTGGCGCTGGACCGGTTACAACGCGATCATCTATCTCGCCGGCCTGCAGGCGATTCCGACCGAGTTGTACGAAGCCGCACGGGTCGACGGCGCCAGCTGGTTCCAGGTGTTCTTCCGGATCACCATCCCGCTGCTGCGGCCGATCATCCTCTTCACCGTCATCACCTCGACCATCGGCGGTATGCAGCTCTTCACCGAACCGCAGGTGCTGGTCGGCAACGAGGGTGGCGTCGGTAACGAGGGCCAGACGATGGTGCTCTACCTGTACCAGCAGGCGTTCATCCTCAACCAGTTCGGCTACGGCGCAGCGATCGGGTGGGCGTTGTTCGTCATCATGATCATCTTCTCGCTCATCAACTGGCGGCTCGTCCAGGGTGCCGGCACCCGCAGCCTGCGGAGAGGGGCACGCGCATGAACGCGCAGACCTCGCAATGGTTCAAGTCCGTCGTCACGCATGTGCTGCTGATCCTGGGCGTCGCCATCTCGATCTTCCCGTTCTACTGGATGTTCGTGATGGCGAGCCGGACGACGACGGAGATCTTCAGCTATCCGCCGAAGCTCCTGCCCGGCGGAAACCTGCTGGAGAACATCCGCAACCTGCTCGACAGCATCGACATCTGGGGGTCAACGCTCAACACCCTCATCGTCGCGGTGGCGACGACGATCCTGGTGTTGTTCTTCGACTCGCTCGCGGCGTTCGCCTTCGCGAAGTTCGAGTTTCCGGCCAAGAACGTGCTGTTCGTCTTCCTGCTGGCGACGTTCATGATCCCGTCGCAGCTGTCGACGGTGCCGTCGTTCGTCATCATGGCGAACCTCGGCTGGGTCGGGACACTGCAGGCGTTGATCGTGCCAGGGGCGGTGAACGCGTTCGGCATCTTCTTGTTGCGGCAGTATGCGCAGGGCGCCATTCCGTCCGATCTGCTCGACGCGGCACGGATCGACGGGTGCAGTTTCCTCCGTCAGTACTGGCATGTGGCGGTGCCCCTGCTGCGGCCGGCGATGGCCTTCCTCGGGATCTTCACGTTCATCAACGCCTGGAACGACTACTTCTGGCCGTTGATCGTGCTGATCGACCCCGAACGCATCACGCTGCAGGTGGCGCTGTCGCAGCTGTTCGGGCTCTACCAGACCGACTACAGCATGGTGATGGCCGGCGCGCTGCTCGCGGTGATCCCGTTGATCATCGTGTTCTTCCTCGGCGCCCGGCAGTTCCTGTCCGACCTCGCGGCGGGAGCGCTCAAGCAGTAGGCCGCGGCCTGGCCGGGTGGTTGGGTCCAGCCAGCCAGCCAGCCAGCCGGCCGGCGGCGGTAAATGACCACGCTGAGCACGCGCTTCGGACCTGAGCCAGGCATCGACGCCTGGCGTCCGGGCAGTTGCCTGCTCAGCGTGGTCATTTGCGGCTCACCTGACGAGGCTGCCTGCTCAGCGTGGTCATTTGCAGCTCGCCTGACGAGGCACCGTGCTCAGCGTGGTCATTTGCGCGTCTCCTCGGGTGCCCTCACCTTGCGGTTACTCTGCGAGCATGCGGAAGAAGCGTGCGGCTCCGGCCCTGCTCCTGCCGCATGCCGTGCGGGCGTTGGTTCCGGTGTTCGCGCCGATCGGGGGCGCCGGACGGTCGACCGTGTCCGGACTGCTCGCCCAAGTGCTCGCGCCCACCACACGCACCCTCGTCGTCGATTCGGCACCGCCGTCGTCCTCACCCTGGCCGGGCTGGCTCGGCATCGATGCCGGCGAGTGGCCGCATCCCGGGCTTCCGGCCGTCCTCAGCCACGGACCCGTCGCCGGGCTGGCGTCGGTCGTCGGTCGGCCGGTGCCGCTCGGTGGGCAAGGCAGGGGTCCGGGCCGGGGTCGGGAGGACCCTCTCGATGTCGGCCCGGGAGGACCCGGCGGTCCCGGCTACGACGTACTCACCGACTGCCGTCCGCTCACCGCTCCGCCCGTCGTGGTTCCTGAGGACCCGAGGTGGTACGTCGACGTGCTGGAGTCCGGCAGTTGGTTCGCTGGCGTGCTCGACCTCCGCGCGCCAGTGCCGGCAGCCCATGTCCAGGCCCGGAACGCCGGGCACGCGTCGGTGCTCGACCTGTGGTGGCGGAGGACCGACGCCGTGCCGGTGGTGGTGCTGCCGTCCAGCGGTGACGGCCTCCGGGCCACGCGACGCCTGCTGGCTCTGCTCGACCGCGACGGACTGTCCCCTGCACGGATCGTCCTCGCTGTCGTCGATGTTGCCGGGCCGGACGTGCCGCGCCACGTGCGTACGGGGATCGCGGGCCTCGGCGGGGCCGACCAGCGCGGGGTGGCGGCGGTCGTGCCGGTCCCGTACGACCCGGCCATCCGGGCGTACGGGCTCAGCCGGCTCGACCAGGTATCCCACGCAGTCCTCGCCGCAGTGACGGACGTCGCCCGGCTTGTTGTCGCCGGCGTACGACCGCACCGGGATGCGCCGGCTGAGGGCCCTGGGGCGGAGCAGACGGAGCGACGCACGTCGGCCCGAACGAGAGCACCTGGATGGGTTCCGGTCCGACATCGGGTGTCCGCCACGCCGTACGACCCGCTTGTCGAGCCGTCCGAGTTCGATCCATCCGCGTCCGATCTATTCCAGTCCGATCTATCCGGGTCCGAGCCGTCCGAGTCCGAGTCCGAGCTGTCCGGGTCCGAGCCGTCCGAGTCCGAGCCGTCGGCGTCCACTCCGTCTGCGCGGCGTGATCGGCTTGACTCCTCGGATGCGGCCGACCGGGCCGAGGAGCCGTGGAGCCGGGCTTGACCCTGCCCTTGGGGTAGACCCGACCGTGGACCACGGCCGCCGGGGCGCGGCCGCCACGCTGAACAGGTACCGCACGCTCGGAGGTGCTCCACCCATGAACATCAGCCAACCCACGATCATCGACCGGGCGGCGCAGCCCTACGTCGCGATCACGTCGTCCGTCCCGATGAACCAACTCGGCAGCAACCTTCCGCCGCTGATCGGCGAGGTGTTCGGCTGGCTCGGAGCGCACGACATCGCCCCGGCCGGCTCGCCGTTCTGGAAGTACAACATCATCGACATGGAGGGCGAGCTCGAGGTCGAGGTCGGCGTACCCGTGGCCAGCGAGGTCACCGGTGACGACCGCGTACAGGGGGGCGTCCTGCCCGCGGGCCGCTACGCCACGCTCCACCACGTGGGCCATCCCGACGAGCTGATCGACGCCACCGCCGCTCTGCTCAAGTGGGCCGACGGTGAGAGTCTCACCTGGGACGTATCGGATACACCGGATGGTGAGCGGTGGGCCGCCCGCCTGGAGTTGTACCAAACCGATCCGGACGAGGAGCCCGACATGAACAAGTGGGAGACCGACCTCGTCTTCAAGCTCTCCGACTGATCATCGCCCGGGAGGTCCGGCACCGGTCCTCCCGGGCCCTCTCCTCGTCCCCCGCGGACCTCGACTCGCGTCCGCTCCTCCAGTGATCATGATCGTGATCATGAACGTTTCGAAGGGCTATGGCCGACTTTCTCTTCATGATCACGGGCCAGACGGCCGCTCTCGGGCTTCATCTGTCGGGTCACCACCCACGTCGTACGCTGCCGGCGTGACCCCAACCGAGGGCCTCACCGAAGGCACCACCCCCGCCCCTGCCCGACGCAACGCCGACGCCTCGGGGACGTCGGCTGCCGACGGTCCGGGCAGAGGGACCGCTGCGACCCCCGCCACAGGCACCCGGCCCACGTCCACCGTTGAGGCCCCCGCCGCGTCCACCGCTGACACCCTGGGCGGACGTACCGTCGACGCGGCGCCCGCAGACATCGCCGACCCCACGCCCCCAAGCACCACCGACCCCACGCCCCCAAGCACCACCGACATCCAGGCCGGAGACGCCGCGGAGGCGACGGACCAGTTGCTGAGCATCGGCGTGTTCGCCCGGCGGTCGCGGCTGTCGCTGAAGGCACTCCGGCTCTACGACCGGCTCGGCCTGCTCACCCCTGCCGATGTCGATCCGGGCAACGGATACCGGCGGTACCGGGAGAGCCAGCTGTTCGCGGCCCGGCTGATCGTGCTGTTGCGGCAGCTCGACATGCCGCTGTCGACGGTGCGGGACATCCTCGCGGCGCCCGGCGCAACGGGGGCCGACGTCCTCACCGCGTACTGGGAGGCCATCGAACGCCGGCTCGCCGGTCAACGGGAACTGGCCGCACTTCTCCGCACCAGCCTGCTCGGCGGGGACGCCCGGTTCGACGGGTACGACGTGCGCGAGCGGGAGGTCCCCGATCAGCTGGTGCTCACCGAGTGCCGGCACCTGCGCCTGGAGGAGCTCGAGTCCTGGCTTACCGCGACGAAGGTCCGGCTGTCGGCGGTCGCCCAGGACAACGGCGGGATGACCGGGCCGCTCTTCGTCATCTTCCACGGCGCGGTCAACGACGACAGCGACGGACCGGTCGAGGTCTGCGTACCCGTGCGGGGGACCCTCGGACGTGACGGAGCGTTACCCGCTGATGGTCCTACCGCGCGGGAGGAGCCGGCCCACCGCGAGGCGTACGTCCGGGTGACCAAGGCGCAGTTCGACATGCCGCAGATCCTGTCCGCCTACGACGCCGTTGAACGCTGGATGACCGCGCGGAAGCGGACCTGCGCCGGGTCGCCGCGCGAGGTCTACCTTCCCGGCGTCGACGTCGCCGCGGCCGCGCCGACCGACCACGTGTGCGACGTCGCGTACCCGATCTGACCGCACCCCGCTCGAAGGGCCGCCGCTCCAGCGAGCAGCAGGAGGATCGCCAGGACGTCGATCGGACGCTGTTCGGGCTGGTTTTGGGCGGCGCTGAAGGTCCCCCGTGCGATCTGGACCAGGCGATGACCAGCGGGACGCCGACGGGTGCGCCGGCGATGCCGGTCCACCACAGCCGTTCCTACCGCGTGGGGAGTACGCCTTCGGCAACGGCATCGTTCGTACCCTCGCCAACCGCGTCGTTCGTGCCTGTGCCAACCGCGTCGTTCGTACCGTCTGACCCGTCCCGGTCGGAATGTCCTGCGTCGCGGCCGGTGGGCGCCGGTCCCTGGCCGCTGGCGTCGGGCGCCGCGTCGAGGCGGGCGAGGAACACCTCGGGTGACATCAGCCCTGGCGGACTGCCCGCGCGGGCGGCCTGGTTGGCGAGCTGGCGGGCGAGTTCGTTGGCGGGGGTGGGTACGCCGTGGAGCCGTCCGAGAAGGACGATCTCGCCGTTGAGATAGTCGGCCTCGATCGTGCGGGTGCCCCTCGCGAGGCTCTGCCACGAGGAGCTGCCGGTGCGGTCCTGGCCGTTGACCGGTTTGACCTGCAGCAGGTCGCCGCGGCGGGCCCGGTCCTCCTCGAACGACTGGTACTCGATGCCGGCCGCGTCCAGCGCCGCGAGACCCTCCGCGCGCAGTCGGTCGATCACCTCGTCGCGGCCGTCGCCTCGCGTGCACACGGCGTCGACGGCGTTGCCGAGGTTGCCGAGCAGCTTGGTGTACTTCCGCCGCATGATGTCGGGACGCGGTTCGGAGGCGAACGTCGCGGACCGGAACGCCTCCGCGACCTCACGGGCGGTGTCGTCGACACCGCTCGGGTACCTGCCGAGGTCGAGGATCCCGGTGACCGGCGTGGACGGTGCCTGGACGACCCCCGGCGTGAGGTACGTCGCGGGGAACATCACGTGGACGCCGTAGACGTTGGCGAACTGCCGCAGGACCATAGGCTCGTTCGCGACGCCGTTCTGCACGCAGAAGACCGGCGTCTGCGCGTCGGCCGCTCCAGCGAGGGCCCGGACCGCGTCCGCCGTGTCCGTACTCTTCATCGTCAGCAGCACGATGTCGCCGCGCCGCCACTCGATCTCGCTCGGGTCCCCCACCGCGGGCAGCGGCAGCGTCTCCGTGTCGTACGGCGACTCCACCCGCAGCCCGTCGTCCCGGATCGCGTCGAGGTGCGCTCCACGCGCGATCAGTACGACCTCGTGGCCCGCTCTGTGCAGTCGAGCTCCCAACACGCCGCCGATCGCCCCGGCACCGTAGATGACGAATCGCCGACCCGCCTCACCCATGTCCTGTCTCCCAAGGATTCGTCCCGCCCGAACTCCCGTCGTACGAAGGTCTATCGACTGGGCGGGGCCGCTGGCAAATGACCACGTTGAGCATGCAGGTGTGACCTGGACCGGTGTCGATGCCTGGCTGGGCGTCCGTACGCCTGCTCAGCGTGGTCATTCGCGGGCTGCCCCGAAACGCCTGCCTCCCCCGGAACGCCTGCGGCATGCGGGACGACCGGCGCCCTGTCCTGGACGACCTGCTCGCCATGCGGGAAGACCGGCGCGCTATGCGGGGACGGTGGGCAGGCCCGCGACGGCGGCTGCCACCTGGTCCGAGGCGAGTTCGTGGTCGACAAGCTCACCGGCGAGATACGTACCGTAGGCCGCGAGATCCAGGTGACCGTGCCCGCACAGTGCGGTGAGAATGACCTTCTCCTCGCCAGACTCCTTGCAGCGCAGGGCTTCGTCGATGCACGCGGCGAGGGCGTGGGTGGGCTCCGGCGCCGGCACGATCCCTTCCGTACGCGCGAACTGCACACCCGCCTCGAAGCACTCCCGCTGCGTCTTCGCCACCGCCTCGATCAAACCCAGCTCGTAGATATGGGAGAGCAGCGGCGACATGCCGTGGTAGCGCAGCCCACCGGCGTGGATCGGGTCGGGGATGAAGTCGTGGCCCAGCGTGTGCATCTTCATCAAGGGCGTCATGCCTGCCGTGTCACCGAAGTCGTACGCATAGACCCCCTTCGTCAGCGACGGGCAGCTCGCCGGCTCCACGGCGCGGATCGTGACGTCGAGCCGACCCGCCAGCTTCTCGCGGAGGAAGGGGAACGCGAGCCCGCCGAAGTTCGAGCCGCCGCCGGTGCAGCCGATGAGGACGTCCGGTGTCAACCCCACCTTGCCGAACTGCGCGACCGCCTCCTCGCCGATGATCGTCTGGTGCAGCAGCACGTGGTTGAGGACGCTGCCGAGGGAGTAGTTGGTGTCGGCGTTCGTCGCCGCGACCTCGACCGCCTCCGAGATCGCGATGCCGAGCGACCCGGGCGAGTCGGGATCCTTCTCCAGCACGGCGCGCCCGGCCGCGGTCAGGTCCGACGGCGACGGGTGGATGGTGCCGCCGAACGTCTCGATCATGATCTTGCGGTACGGCTTCTGGTCGTACGACGCGCGCACCTGCCAGACCTCGCAGGCCAGGTCGTACTGCGAGCAGGCGAACGCCAGCGCCGTGCCCCACTGGCCTGCGCCTGTCTCGGTCGTCAACCTGCGTACGCCCGCCTTGGCGTTGTAGTACGCCTGTGGCACGGCGGTGTTGGGCTTGTGGGACCCGGCGGGTGAGCCGCCTTCGTACTTGTAGAAGATCTTGGCCGGCGTGCCGAGCGCCTTCTCCAGGCGATGGGCGCGGTAGAGCGGCGACGGCCGCCACAGCCGGTAGACGTCGAGGACCTCCTCGGGAATCTCGACGTACCGCTCGGTCGTCACCTCCTGCAGGATGAGGTCCATCGGGAAGAGCGGGGCGAGGTCGTCCGGGCCAACCGGCTGGTGGGTGCCCGGGTGCAGGACCGGCGGCGGTGGGCTCGGCAGGTCAGCGAGCACGTTGTACCAGGCTCGTGGCAGCTCGGACTCGTCGAGAACAATCTTCGTCGGTGCAGGCATGCCGGTCACGGTAGCCGGGCCGCGTCGATGGGCGGAACCCCGAAGCCGTGGGTACGCCCGGTCGGTTCACCGGACGGTCAGGATGCGGACCCGCCCGAGCGAGCCCGCGGCGGTCAGTTCGACGACCCCGATCGGTCGATCGCCTGCCAGGCTGCGGATGTGGGCCTCCGACGGCTGGTCACGACCTTCGGCAAAGAGGACGTACGACTATGGGCTGCCGGAGGTCGAGCTGCAGGCTGCCCACATATTGGTACGCGCGTCCATTATTTGATACATCGAGGCGAGTTGCTACTGCCACCGGTTAACGTGTGTCGCGGTCATGAGTGCCAGCAAGGGCGCCAAGCCCTGAGAGCCCCGGCTTGCTGGCCGGCAACCCTCCAACCGCGGTGGGGTGCCCCGGGTGAGGACCAGGTGGTGCCGCCCGGCACCACAAGCGCGGGACCCGCAGCCCACAGGGTCCCCGAGACCTTGTGAGGTACGCCATGACACCAGTCGACACCGCGCCTGCGCCCTGTGCGCCGTTCGCCCCCAGCGCCACCACACTGCCGCTGAGCCCCACCCCACTGTCGTTCACCGCCACCTCGCCGCCGCCGAACACCGCTCCACCCTCGCCGAACACCGTTCCACGTGGCTCAGAAGCCGGCCTCCAGCCGCTCCTCCCGGTGGTCGGTGCCGACCTGCAGGTGCCGGTCGTCAGCGGCCAGCAGGTGCCGTACGCCCAACTCGACTATGCAGCAAGCGCGCCCTGCCTGTCCGCCGTCGCGGCCCACCTGAACGGCGTTCTCCCGTTCTACGCGAGCGTGCACCGAGGGGCGGGATACGCCTCGCAGGTGAGTACGACGCTCTACGAGACCGCGCGGGCCAAGGTCGCCGCGTTCGTGGGTGCCCGCCCGGACGACGTGGTGGTCTTCACCCGCAACACGACCGATGCGCTCACCCTGCTCGCACACTGCGTACCCACGGGCGAAGCGGTCGTCCACCTCGACATCGAACATCACGCCAACCTGCTCCCGTGGCGGCATCGCGCGAGTGGAAAGACCCGCTGCGTCCTCGCCGGCACCACGCAGCGCGCCACGCTCGTCAGCCTGCGCGCCGAACTCGCCGCCCGCCCGGCCGCACTGGTCGCGGTCACCGGCGCGTCCAACGTCACCGGCGAGCTGCTGCCGATCGCCGACATCGTGGACATCGCGCACGCTGCCGGGGCGCGGGTCGTCGTGGACGCGGCCCAACTCGCCCCGCACCGCCGGATCGACCTGGCGGCCAGCGGTGTGGACTACCTCGCGCTGTCGGGTCACAAGCTCTACGCACCGTTCGGAGCGGGTGTCCTCGTCGGACGTCGCGACTGGCTCGACGCTGCCCCGGCCTACCTTCCCGGTGGCGGCGCGGCGCGCGAGGTCGGCCTCACCCACACCGATTGGGCGCCCGCGCCCGCCCGGCACGAGGGTGGTACGCCCAACGTGCTCGGCGCGGTGGCGCTCGGCTTTGCGTGCGACGCCCTGGCCGGCCTCCCCGACGGTGCGCTCGAAACCCACGAGGAGACCCTTCGGGAACGCCTGACCGAGCGGCTGGCCAGCATTCCCGGCGTACGCCTGCATCGGATCTGGCGGGACAGCCCGAGCTCGATCGGTGTGGTGGCGTTCTCGGTGGGCGAGTTCCACCCGGGTCTCGTCGCGGCGTACGTCTCGGCCGAGCACGGCATCGGCATCCGGCATGGACGGTTCTGCGCTCACCCGCTGGTGTCCCGGCTGGGTGCGCCGGAGGGTGCGCTTCGGGCGAGCTTCGGCGTCGGGAGCACGGTGGCCGACGTCGACCGACTCGCCGATGCCGTGAGCGCGCTGGTCTCGTCGGGAACCTGCTGGTCGTACTCCGACAGCAGCGGTGCGTGGGCCCCGACACCGGACCCGCGGCCCCGTCCGTCGTGGGCCCAGCCGGAAGCGGCGGTGATCCCATGACCGGGACCCGGGTCACGAGATCTGGCTGATCAGCTGGCTGCCAGGACAGAACACCGGACTCCACGACCATGGTGAGGCTCTGGGCGCGTTCATCGTGATCGAGGGCACGCTGTCCGAGGCAACCGTCCAGCCGGCGAGCCAGGTCGGCGGCCCCGTTCGTACCGCCCGTCGTGCGTTCGCGGCGGGTTCGGTTCGTGGCTTCGGGTATGAGCACATCCACGACGTCGCCAACCTGGGTACCGTCCCCGCCATCAGTCTGCACGCCTACGCACCGGAGCTCACCGCCATGACGCAGTACGTCCTCGAAGGCCAACGACTTCGCGTCGTCTCGTCGGATCGCGCGGGAGTGGACTGGTGACCAGCACGACGCAGACCCTCCATGGCCAGCAGACCCCGCAGTCCCCTCAGTCCCCTCAGTCCCCTCAGACCCCTCAGACCCCGCAGTCCCCTCAGACCCCGCAATCCCCTCAGCCCCCACAGGGCATCGACGACCTGCTCGCCCGCGCCCGCAGCCACCTCGACCGCGTGAGTCCGGCTGAGGCGTACGAACAGGTGAAGGCCGGCGCGCTGCTCGTCGACATCCGCCCGAGCGAGCAACGGCGACGTGAGGGCCACGTCGAAGGCGCCGTCCCGAATGTGCTCGTCATCGAACGCAACGTCCTCGAATGGCGGCTCGACCCGGCATCCGTCGCTCGCGCCCCCGAAGCGACCGGCTACGACGTGGCGGTCATCGTCCTGTGCTCGCAGGGTTATGCCTCCAGTCTGGCGGCCGCGACCCTGCAGGAGTTGGGGCTGCACCGGGCGACCGACGTCGACGGCGGATTCGTGGACTGGCGAGCGGCAGGTCTGCCGCATCGGACGGAGTAGCCCCGCCCGACCACCGCTGAGGCGAAGCTATGGGACCAGGGCGCCCCTCACGCAGAGCCGCCTGGGATGAGGGGCACCTTGAGCCGAACCTTTGGGAGCAGGACGCCCCTCCATCCAGTGCCGCCTGGGTTGACGGGCACTCTCAGTCGCCGGTGGGATCGGCACGGCTGAGTCCCAGGTCCCGTTGCCACGGATCCTGGTCACGGCTCACCACGCCCGTACTCTTCCGCAACCCCAGCAGCCACTGTCCGCCGTCGGACCCGGTGAGCAGCCCCAACGCGGCGGACGGCTGGAAGTCACCCGCGTTGCCCTCGGGTGCGACACCGCAGGCACCGTCGTACTCACCGGGCGGCTTCACCCACAGCTGCAGGTCGAGCCCGTACGCACCACCGGGTCGCGGGCGGTCCCCGACCTGCTGACCAGCCGGGTTGCACCACTCCGATCCCGCCGGTGGGCGACCGTTGCGGCTGGTGTCGATGACGAACGTGGGATGGATACCGTCCGGTTCCATCCGTTCGACGACCTCCTGGCCGTACGCCACGTTGGCCTCGGTCGGCTGGTAGTTGGAGACGTTGAGCGAGAAGCCGCGCGCGTTGCCGACATGGGCCCGGCGGAGGCGCTCGGCCATGGTCGCGGAGTCGACCCAGTTGGAGTGCCCCGCGTCGATGTAGACCCACGTGTTGGGTGCGCGGTTGGCGAACTGGTCCACGGCGTACGAGATCAGCGCGAGCGCCTCGTTCCGCTGCGTGTCGGGGCGGCAGTCCAACTGTGCAAGGGCATCCGGCTCGAGGATCACCACCGCCGGTCGCTGGCCGACCGCACTGGCGAGGCCGTCGACCCACTTCCGGTACGCCACCGAGCCGTCCGCGCCACCAGCACTGAACTGGCCGCAGTCACGGCCCGGGATGTTGTACGCCACCAGCACCGGCAGTTTGTCGGCCGCCTCGGCTCCGCGTACGTACATGCTGGCTTCCGTGCGATCGTTGTCGTTGCCCAGGAACCACCGGCTGATCGGCATCTCGGCGATCCCGGTCTTGATCGCCTCCTGCCGCGGGTCACCGGGGTTGGTCTGCACCCACTTGGCAGGTTGCGACCGCGGGTCGACGTAGAGGCCGGTCGTCATCGATACGGGATCGCCAGGCATCGATCGGCCCGCTGGCCAGGTGAGGCCCGACCACTGCCCAGACCACAGCCTGGACTGAGGATTGAGGCTCACGACGCTCACGGCACTGAAGAAGAGAAGGAGTGCCACCAGAACCGCCACCGCGGTTCGGCGGCGTGGACGCGTCGGTCGTGTGCCCGGAAGGTCCATCGCTGTCTCCCCCTGGGTACCGGTGCCGGCCGCACACTGCTGTGGACGTGGGCAATGCCAACGTAACCCGGGGGTGGGGAAGGCGTCCGCGACTCCGCGGATCGGTGCCAGATGCCCGGCCTGTCCCGCCGTGACGAGTGCGGCGAACGCGTTTCATGCTTGGCAAACCGCGCAGGTACGGGCCAGTGCGGACAGCCTGTGCCGGAACGCCACATCCGCCGAACGTCGTCGGCAAACCGACCCAGTCCTCCGACGGGCGGACGAACGGTCCTCAGCGGGGGAGCTGCGCCTCCACTGCGGCGACGAGGGCCACGTCCTCAGGATCCGTGCGCGGCCGGAACCGGCCGACGACAGCGCCCTGCGGGTCGACGAGGAACTTCTCGAAGTTCCACTGCACGTCTCCCGCCTCGCCGTCGGCGTCGGCCGTGGAGGTGAGCTCGACATAGACCGGGTGCCGGTCGGCACCGTTGACGTCGAGCTTCTCGAACATCGGGAACGTCACGCCGTACGTCGTGGAGCAGAACTCCTGGATCTCCTCGTGCGTACCCGGCTCCTGCCCACCGAACTGGTTGCACGGGAAACCGACGACCGAGAAGCCACGGTCGGCAAAGCGCTGGTGAAGACGTTCCAGGCCGGAGTACTGCGGCGTGAGGCCACATTTGGAGGCGACGTTGACGACCAGCAGAGCCGAGCCGGCGAGGTCGCCAAGTGAACCGGAGTCGCCGGCGAGGGTACGCAGTGGGATGTCGTGAATGCTCACGGTGGTCCTTCCGGAGTTCGGGCGGCGAGACAACTCTCGGCACCCTTGAGCGTGGGACGCGCCGTCGACAATACCCATGCCATCCGCGCGGCAGCCCTGAGCGGACCCGCGCCACCGCCGTTCCCGCGCACTGGTAGGACTGCAGTGTGCACAGCGGTGACGATCAGGACGCCGGGCCCGACGGCGTTGCGGCGTTCAACCCGCATCGCGAGCTGCTCTTCGGCGTCGCCTACCGCGTACTCGGCCGTGCGGTGGACGCCGAGGATGTCGTCCAGGACGCCTGGCTGCGCTGGCGGGACGTCGACCACGCGCGCGTCGTGGACGTCCGTGCTTACCTCGTGAAGGTCACCACCAGACTCGCCATCGACCGGCTGCGCAGCGCCCAGCGCAGGCGTGAGACCTACGTCGGCCCCTGGTTGCCGGAGCCCATCCTCACCGGTACTGGCCACACTCGCACCGGCCTTCCCGGCTCCGGCCCTCACGCCACGAGCGTCGCGGGCTCCAGCGTCGCCGGCAGCAGTCTCACGGGCGGAGGCCTCACCAGTCCGGACGTCGCGGACGAGGTGGCGCGCGCCGAGACGGTGTCGTTCGCCCTGCTGGTGGTCCTCGAAACCCTGTCTCCGCTGGAACGCGCGGTGTTCGTGCTACGGGAGGCGTTCGCCCTGTCCTACGCCGAGATCGGGGAGGTGCTGGACCGGACCGAGGAGGCCGTTCGCCAGCTCGCCCGCCGCGCGCGCGACCACGTACGCGAACGCCGGCCGAGGTTCGACACCGACCACGCGACCCAGCGGAGGGTGACGGAGCAGTTCCTCGCGGCCAGTATGTCCGGCGATCTCGCTTCCCTCATGCGGGTCCTCGCGCCGGACGTCACGCTGCACGGCGATGGCGGCGGCGTGGCCAAAGGGCCGCTCCGCGTCATCTCCACCGCCGACAAGGTGGGTCGCTTCCTGCTCGGCATGGCCACCAACGCACCACCGGAGCCGCGGGCCTTCCTCGCCACGGTCAACGGCCAGGTCGCGCTCGTCGTCACCTCGCGCGGCGTACCGCACTCGGTTCTCGCGCTCGAGGTGGCGGACGGCAGGGTGACGACCGTGCGGCTGATCGCCAATCCGGACAAACTCCGCGGCCTGCGGGACATCGAACGAGTCGGAACGCCCATCCCGCTCGGCTGACCGGCCGGACCCGTGTGTGCTTGCGCCGCGAAGGATCGCAGAACCACGTCGGCCGTACGGACGTGCAGTCAGTAGCTGGTGATCACGCCCGTCAATGCTTGGACTCGTCCTCGCTCACATAGGTGCCGCGTCCCGTGACGGTGAAAGCAAGCCCTTCCTCGACGACTAGGCGCACTGCCCTTCGCACCGTCGCGCGCGCCAGTCCGTACTCGCCCATCAGCTGAGACTCGGACGGAATCGGCCAGCCGGGCTCCCAGTCGCCGCGTGCGATCCGGGCGGCAAGGATGCCTGCGAGCTGCCGGTAGGGCGGCTCCGGGGCGTTGTGTCGCACCTGCTCGTCAGGTCCGTAGTCCATGGCTGGGCAGGCTAGGGCGGGCAATCATAGCCGCGCCGGGTCATCATCAGCTGCACTTGGATGTAGACGTCTAGATCGGGCTAGGGTTACAGTTTCCGTCGCTCGGGGGGTCAAGCGAAGGAGGCGACTGTGCGGTGGAAGGTGGCGACGTTCGCGGCGTTCGTCCTTATCGGCCTGGTGTGGGCGGCGGGGTTCGGCCGGTGAGCGCGGATGCGGAGATGGCCGACCCGATCGACTCCGGCGTGGTGGACTGGGTGTTCGAAGGGTCGGTGGCCGCGGACTTCGGCTACACGCAGGGCGATCTGGGCATCCTGGCCCGGTTGCTGTGCCGCCCCTGCCCCACCTGCGGGGCCGAGCCGGGAACCTGGTGCCGCACGCGGAACGGCCGGGTGCTCGTCGGTCTGGACACCCGGCATTCCGCGCGGCGGCGATTCCAGGCCGGGTGCACCCCCGTCGTCCGGTGACCATGATCGTGATCGTGAAGGAAAAGTCAGCTATCCACCGAAAAGTCTTCATGATCACGATCATGATCACGGGCAGGACGGCCTGAAACTCACCGCGCAGCCGACCGAACGGACCATGTCACGTCCGGTTCCTTCCCGTCGTCCGAGTGGGTGGACGGACCGCGGCCGATGGCCCCGAACCACGGCGGCCGCCCGCGGACTGCGTACACGGGTAGGAGTTCCCGCATGAAGCAGGTGACCGTGATCGGCGGCGGGCTGGGCGGCCTCGTCGCCGCGATCGCAGCTGCCGAAGCCGGCGCGAGAGTCGAGCTTTTCGAGTCACACCAGACGCTGGGCGGGCGGGCGCGCTCGACCGAGGGCGCGTACATCGCGAACGATGGTCCGCACGTCTTCTACAGCGACGGCCCGCACTGGCCGTGGCTCGTCGAGCGTCGCATCGTCACGCCCGCGGCGCGGATCCCGCTCCGTGAGGGCCGCTGGCTGCGCTTCCGCCACCAGGGCCGCCGCCGCGCCATGCCCCCGGCCGGCGTCCTGCGACCCGCGAGCCGCCGGCGCCTCGAGGCGCCGTTCGACCAGGACTTTCGCAGCTGGGCGACCTCCCGGTTCGGCGCCGGGAGCGCGCGGATGACGGCGAACATGATGGGCGTCGCGACGTTCGACCGTGACCCTGGCCGGCTGTCGGCGGCGTTCGTCTGGGAGCGGTTCCTGCGGGTCACGCGGCCCGGCTATCCCTCCCCGCGCTACGTCGTCGGTGGTTGGCGGGCCGCCGTCGACCGGCTCGCCGCGCGGGCGCGCGAACTCGGCGTACGCATCGAGACCGGAGCCCGGGTCGACGTCCTGCCGACATCCACCCCGGTGATCGTGGCGACCTCGCTCGACGCGGCCCGCCACCTGCTGGGCGACGACACGCTGCGGTGGGAGAGCGGACGGACGGCGATGCTCGATCTCGGCGTACGACGGCACAAGGGTGACGCGTTGGTCGTCTTCGACCTCGACGAGGCAGGATTCTTCGAACGCTTCACCGGACCGGACCCCACACTGGCGCCGCGCGACCACTCACTCGTGCAGGCGCAGATGCCGTTGCGGGTCAGTGAATCCAAGGCCTCGGGGCTCGCGCGGCTGGAGGGTCTCGTGGACCTCGCGCTACCGGGATGGCGGGAGCGTACGACGTGGCGGCGCGAAGCCGTGGCGGCCGGGCGTACCGGAGCACTCGACCTGCCCGGCACCAGCTGGCGCGACCGGCCGGCGATCGACCGCGGCCACGGTGTCTATCTGGTCGGCGACCAGGTGGCGGCGCCCGGCCTGCTCTCCGAGGTCACCCTGGCGAGCGCCCGCCAAGCCGCTCACCTCGCAGCCGGTGCGCCAGGACCCGCGGTCCTCGCCGCGCACCACCCGGCAGTCCGCCAGTAGCTTGCGGACAGGGCACGTCCTGCGACCCGAGACGATGCATGGCAACTCCCGACGACACGCGGTGAATGTGCCGCGCTTCATTGGGAGTGATCACGTAAACGTGATCACTCCCGGCTCAGCCCGGCGGACGGTTCACGGCGTGCCGCCGCCGGGGGTGAACAACCCACGGTCGAACGCGGTCGCCACCGCGGCGGCACGATCGTTGACGCCGAGCTTGGCGTAGATGTGGAGTACGTGCGTCTTCACGGTTGCCTCGCTGATGAACAGCTTCGCCGCCGCCTCCCGGTTGGTCGACCCCTTGGCGATCAGGCCAAGCACCTCCAGCTCCCGCTGGCTCAGCGGTTCCGGCGCCGGCTGGCGTACCTGACGTACCTCGCGTACCTGTCCCATCAGCCGCGACGCCACGGTCGGCGCGAGCACGGCCTCGCCCCGTGCGGCGGCGACGACGGCGCGGAAGAGCTCCTCGCGGGGCGCATCCTTGAGCAGGTAGCCCGTCGCGCCGGCCTCGATCGCGGCGACGACGTCGGAGTCGGTGTCGTACGTCGTCAACACGAGCACCCGCGCCGCACTCCCGCGTTCGGCGAGCTGGCCGATCGCCGAGACTCCGTCGACGCCGGGCATGCGGAGATCCATGAGGACGACGTCCGGGCGCAGCGCCAGTGCCTGGCGGACCGCCTCCGCTCCGTCGGCCGCCTCGCCGACGACCTCGAAGCGGGTGTCACCGCTGAACATTCCGCGCAATCCGTCACGGACCACCGGATGGTCGTCGACGATCAGGAGCCCGATCGGATTGGCGTGGTTGGCACCCTCGGGGTTCACCTCATCACGCCTATCCTCGCGGCCAGCTCCGCGCGCACTCCGGCGACCAGCCTCGCCCTCGCTACTCACACGGCCGCCCCCGCCACTCACTCGGCCGCCCCCGCCGCGATTGCTGGAACGCTGGCCGAGATGGCCGTTCCGACTCCCGACTCGGACTCGACCTCGAGCCGACCGGCCAGTCGGCGTACCCGCTGCCGCATCGCCGTCAGGCCGAACCCACCCTGCTGACCCGCGGCCTCGGGAACGTTGCCGATCTCGAACCCGGCACCGTCGTCACGGACGTCCAGCGTCACGACGTCCTCCATGTAGGACAACGTGAGGCCCACCCTCGTTGCGTTCGCGTGCTTGGCGACGTTGGCGAGGCCCTCCTGGGCCGTCCGGAGCAAGGTGACCTCGACCTCGGGATGCAAGGGGCGAGCCGTGCCCGTGGTGGTGACACTCGCGGGGACGTCGTTGACGGCCGACCAGCGTTCGACAACGTCCTCGAGTGCCTCGGGAAGCCGCGCGACCTCGAGCGCTTCGGGGCGGACGGCATGAACCGAACGACGGGCCTCGGACAGGCTCTCGCGGGCGAGGACCGCCGCGGTGTCAAGGTGACGTTGCCATTCGGCCGGGTTGTCCTTCGCCTGGTCGGCCGCCTGAAGCTGCGTGATGATGCCGGTGAGCCCCTGCGCCAGGGTGTCGTGGATCTCGCGTGCCATGCGCTGGCGCTCGTCGAGGACACCCGCCTCGCGCGCCTGGGTCAGCAGCTGTGTGTGGAGCCCGGCGTTCTCCTCCATCATCGCGGTGAGCTTGGCGTTGGCCTCGGCGAGTTCGGCGAGTGTCGCCTTGCGGTTCTCGTGCTGCCGGCCGGCGATGACGGCGAAGAAGCACATCGTGCCCGCGATGACGGTGTTGACGGCGAAGAGGGCGACGTAGCTCGCGATCATCGCGGGAGACGGCTCCTGCATCCCGCCGGTCTGCGACAGGGCGGAGACGGCCGCCGTCCCGGCGATCCCGACGAAACGCCAACGCCCGGGAAGAATGATCATCGAGTGGAGGTACCCCACCCACGCGAAGATGCCGTACCAGGGTGCCAGCGCCACGAGGATGCCGGCGAGGATCAGCAGGCCGACGAAGTAGACCGTGCTCAGAGGCTGCCGGTCGAAGGTCGTGGGCCGACGGGTCACGAAGCAGTACACCCAGGCGACGGCGAGCGCCGTCACGGCGAGGATGGCGTTGGTCCGTCCCTGGGACTGCTCGTGGAAGAGCGTCACGATCAGCGAGAGCCCCAGCAGGACGTACGGGAGGCCGCGATAGATCGGCATCTCGCGGCGTTCCCAGATCTCCAGCGCGCTTGCCGGCTCGATCACCTTCACGGTCTACCCCTCCTTCCGGGCGTCGGTCACTCCCAACGGAAGAGCTTCGCCGCGATGGCAGCCGCCGCCGCCGCGACCATCGCCATTATGACCAGGTGCAACGGCTCCGGCCCGGTGCCCGTCCAGGCGTCCTGGAGGGCCTGGACCCCGGGCGGCAGGTACGCACCCAGCTGCACCACGAGATCGGGCAGCATGAACCTCGGCAGGTAGACCCCGCCGAAGAACATCGACAGGAAGAAGATCGGCAACGCGATCGCCGTGGCCATCCGAGCGGTCTTGGCGGTGGCGGCCGCGAGGAGCCCCAGCGCGAACAGGGCGCCCCCACCGAACAGACAAGCCGCCACGAAGCCGCCGGGATGCTGGGGAAGTGGTACGTCGAACGCGAGATGCCCTACCAGGACGAGCAGCGCGATGCCCGCGAGGGCCGCCACGAAGTTGACCACCAGCTGGGCGATCAGCAGGTTCGCCGGGTGGACGGGTGTGGTCGCCAGTCGACGCAGAACGCCCTTCTCGCGATAGGTGGCGAGGCGGATCGGCAGCGTGTTGACCCCGAGCGTCGCCAGGGTGATCACGACGAGAGACGGCGCGAAGACGTCGATGAACGCCATCCCGCCAAACGTTTCCGAGGGCTCGCGGGTGGCCGGGATGAGGCCGATGACCACCATGATCGTCGTCGGCAGGGCCAGGGCGAGCAGTGGTGTGGCCAGGTCGCGGAGGAACAGTTTGGTCTCGATGGCGGTGACTCTGCCGAGTGAGCGCACGGGAATCTCCTACATGGTCAGGCGCCGGCCGGAGGGGCAGACGGCGGGGCAGACGGCGGGGCAGATGGCGGGGCAGACGGGCGCGGACATGCGAGTGCCGGGCGGGCGCGGCTGCGGTTCGGTTGGCCGTTTCAGTTACCGGTTGAGTTGTCGGTTGAGATGTCCAGAGAACGGCCGGTGAGCTCGACGAACGCGTCGTCGAGGCTGGCCTGCTCCACCCGGAGTTCGTGAGCGACGATCTGCTGACGGGCGAGGACCGAGGTGACGGCATGCAACACGTTGCCGGTCCCCGTCACCACGACCTGTCGGCCCGAACGGGTCACCGAGGTCACCTCTGGCAGGTCGGCCAGCACCGCGTCGTCGAGAGCCGCTGACGGCCTGAACCTGATCCGCTGCTCGTCGTTGACCCGCGACACGAGACCGGCGGGGGTGTCGAGCGCGACCAACCGGCCGGCGTCGATGACCGCGAGCCGGTCGCAGAGGCGTTCGGCCTCCTCCATGAAGTGAGTGACCAGGACGATCGTGACCCCCCGGTCGCGGACGCCTTCGATCAGGCTCCACGTGTCGCGACGGGCCTGCGGGTCGAGCCCCGTGGTGAGCTCGTCGAGGATCGCGATCTCGGGATTGCCAACGAGGGCGAGGGCCACCGAGAGCCGCTGCTTCTGGCCGCCGGAGAGACGCTTGAACGCCGTGGTGCGCTTCTCGTCGAGACCGAGATCCCGGATCAGCTGGTCGCTGTCGGCGGGGTTGCTGTAGAAGGAGCTGAAGAGGGCGAGGGCCTCCCAGACCCTGAGCTGCTCGGGCACCTCGCTCTCCTGCAGCTGCACACCGAGGCGCTGCCGCAGCTCTGCACGGTCGCGTCGAGGGTGGAGTCCGAGCACGCTGGCGGTGCCGCTGTCAGGCGTACGCAGTCCCGCGAGGCACTCCACGGTCGTGGTCTTGCCCGCACCGTTGGGTCCGAGGATGCCGAAGATCTCGCCTCGTTCGACCGTGAACGACACGTCGTCGACGGCGGTCTTGGCGCCGTAGCGCTTGTGGAGCTGGTTGACCTCGATGACTGGCACGGCCCGTCCTCCTCCGCTCAGGTGACGAGATCGAGCCTCGCCCAGGAGGGGCCACTCGCGGATCGTCTGGTCGGCCACACTCCTGCGTGGTTCGGGCTGAGCCGACACCTCCACCGAGCGGAGTACCCAGATCCACCGTTCGGTGGATCCGGGTACCGTCAGGCTGCCCGGCGACGGTCTAGGGCAGGGGTTCCGGACCGGGTTCCGGACGGGGTTCTCGACCGCCGGGCCGGCAGGCCATTCCGGTCGGTGGCCGGCGGGCGTTCCAGAAGAATTGGTCTGGGCGTACCATCCAGTCTCGTGGCCACCACACGTGCCAAACTCGCCTGGGACACCCTCGTCGACGTCGAGGCGGCTGGGCCGGGACCCCTACACGAACGCTTGACCCGGTCGCTCCGGCAGGCGATCCGCGACGGCCGGCTTCCGCCGAGCAGCGCGCTTCCGCCCAGCCGCGCACTCGCGACCGACCTCGGCTGCTCGCGCTGGGTCGTGACGCAGGCGTACGAACAACTGGTCGCTGAGGGCTATCTCACCGCGCGCACCGGCTCGGCGACCACCGTGCGCGCGACCGGTCCGACCGAGGACCGGGGGGCCGCACCCAACCGTCCGGGCGGCGGCGCCACGACGGCTGGCACGGGGGTCCCCTCCGCCACCAGCGCACCGGGCCGTACCCCCTCACATCCTGGCTCGGCGGGATCGGGCCAGTTTTCGACCCGGTACGACCTCGCGCCCGGACTCCCGGACCTGCGGGCGTTCCCGCGTCGGCGTTGGGTGGAGGCGGTGCGATCGCAGCTGGCCACCATGCCGTACGACGATCTCGGCTATCCCACGCCCGGCGGCGCGCCGCACCTGCGTGCGGTGATGGCCGACTACCTCCGCCGCGTCCGGGGCGCCCTCACCGACGCCGGCGATGTCACCTGCTGCTCGAGCGTCTCGGACGGGGTGGCCCGACTCGCGACATGCCTGCGTACGGCCGGCATCGAGCGGATCGCGGTCGAGGACCCCGGCTGGACCAGGCTCCGGCAGACCATCGAACGCGTCGGTCTGCGTACCGTCGGCATCCCCGTCGACGCCGACGGACTCCGCGCTGACGAACTCGCGAAACGCCGGGACGTCCGGGCGGTCCTGGTCACGCCGGCCCACCAGTTCCCGACCGGAGTCGTCCTCACGCCGGGACGCCGCGCAGTGCTGCTCGACTGGGCGCGTGACGTCGACGGGCTGATCCTCGAGGACGACTACGACGCGGAGTTCCGTTACGACCGGCGACCGGTCGGGACCCTGCAGGGTGCGGATCCGGAGCACGTCGCGCTGTTCGGTTCGTTGTCCAAGACGTTGTCGCCGGCGATCGGGATCGGCTGGATGGTCACACCCGCCCGCTGGACGGCCGAACTCCGCGCCGGGGAGGGCGGCATGTCGATGCCGTCGGCACTCGACCAACTGGCGTTCGGGGAGTTCGTCGAGTCCGGTGGGTACGACCGGCACCTCCGGGCCGCCCGCCAGCGATACCGCCACCGCCGCGACGCCCTGGTCGCCGCCATCGACGCGCGCCTGCCCAGGTGCACGCTGTCCGGTGTCGCGGCGGGTCTCCACCTCGTCCTCCGACTCGAGCCGGGGACCCCGACCGCGGAGGTGGTTGCCCGTGCGGCCGCCAGCGGTGTCCGGGTCGCCGACCTCGACGCGTACCGGGTTCGGCCCGACCCGTCCGCACCCGCCCTCGTCCTCGGCTACGGCAACCTGCCCGACGGCGCCGTCGACCCCGCGGTGAGCCTGCTCGCCGCCGCGGTCGCTGCGGTACGCCCGGATGCTTCCGTCCGCACGCCGGCCGGCCGGTGACGGTCGGCGCTTGGATGAGGGCGCCCCTCGTACAAACCGCCGATCCATGAGGGCGCCCCTCACCCAAGGCGGGCCGCTCCGACCCGGCGGCCGGGCGACGACCTCGATGGACGCGGACCGAGGAGAATGGCGCGATGGGCGAGACTCCGACCAGTTGGCCGAACGACGAGTTCCAGGCGGTGTTCTGGGCGACCAAGCGTGCCCTCGCCGAGGCCGCCGATGTGGCGTACCGGCGTCACGGCGTACGCGACGGGCAGCAGTTCCTCCTGATGGCACTGTGGAAGGAGGACGGCCTGCCGCCAGGTGAGCTCGCCCGGCGGCTGGGGCTCGCGACGCCGACGGTCACCCGGGCCGCCATCCGGATGGAGGCCGCGGGACTCGTCACCCGCACCCCTGACCTCTCCGACCGCCGCCTGGTCCGGATCCACCTCACCGAGCGCGGACGAGACCTGCAACACGTCCTGGACAAGGAGATGCGCGCCCTCTCCGACCGCGCCCTCGCGACGCTCTCCGACGAGCAACGCACGACGCTGATCGAGGCGCTCGACCTGATCCGCCGCAACCTCAGCCGCTGATCCATCCCCGTCCGCCAGCGCCCGTCGACGCTACGGGCAGCGGATCACCTGGCCGGCATAGGAGAGTCCCCCGCCGAAACCGAACAGCAGCACCGGCGCACCCGACGGGATCTCGCCGCGTTCGACGAGCTTGGACAGGGCAAGCGGAACGCTCGCCGCCGACGTGTTGCCCGACTCCACGACGTCGCGGGCGACCACCGCGTCCGTCACCCCGAGTTGGCGGGCGATCGGCTCGATGATGCGCAGGTTGGCCTGATGGGGGACGAACGCCGCAAGCTCCTCCGGCGCGATCCCGGCCCGATCGCAGGCCTGCCGCGCGAGGCCGGCCACAGCGGTCGTCGCCCAGCGGAAGACCGCCAGTCCTTCCTGCGAGAAGACGCCCGGTACACCCTCGATGCGTACCGCGTTGGACATCTCGGGTACGCAGCCCCACACGACCGGCCCGATGCCAGGCTCCTCGGCGGCACGCACCACCGCCGCTCCGGCGCCGTCGCCGACCAACACGCACGTCGTACGGTCGGTCCAGTCGGTGAACTCGGTCAGCTTCTCCGACGCGATGACGAGGGCGTTCCGTGCGGCGCCGGCCTGGATCGCATGGTCGGCGGTCGCGAGGCCGTAGCAGAAGCCCGAGCAGGCGGTGTTGATGTCGTACGCCGCGGGGGCGCGCACACCCAACCGCGCCGCCACCCGCCCGGCCATGTTGGGTGACCTGTCTCTCGCCGTGCAGGTCGCGACCACGACGAGGTCGATGTCCTCGGCGCCGAGACCACCGGCCGACAACGCCTTCTCCGCCGCGTACGCCGCCATCTCGTCCACGGACTCCGTCTCGGCGACGTGCCTGGTACGGATGCCGACCCGGGTGCGGATCCATTCGTCATTCGTGTCGACGATCTTCGCGAGATCGTCGTTGGTGAGAACCTTTGCCGGCTGGTAATGCCCGAGTGCCATGACCCGCGATCCCGTCACTGCGCGCTCCCTTGTGTACGACGTCGGTGACGCTTCCACTGTCATCGATCTCCCGGCGAGAAGGTACCCGCCCGGTCGCCAGTACCTACCCGGACGCGTGGGAGGATCTCGCCAGTTCCTCCCTCAGCAAACGTTCACGCCAGCGCTCCCTCCGGTTCGAGCGGGACTTGGACACCCCGCCGCGCCGACGCACCCGCCTCAGGCCGACGTGGCCAGCGCGCCTTCCAGCTCCACCGCCCAGTTCAACAGGTCCTCGTCGGCGTTCGGGCGCGCGGCGAACTGCACACCGAGCGGAAGGCCGTTGGCGGCCGCGCCGGCGGGCACCCCGACCACCGGCAGGCGGGCCTGGGTCCAGGGCAGGTTCATCAGCGGGCTGCCGGTGGTGTGGAGCCCTTCGGGTGCGGGACCTGTCGCGGCGGGGGCGATCCACATGTCGATCCCCTCGGCATCCATCTGCGCGACCAATGCCGCTGCGTACTCCTTGCGTTCGGTCAGGGCCCGTTCGTACGCCTGCACCGAAATCCGCCGGCCCTCACGGATCGCGGTGGCCGACTGCTCGCGGTAGCGGTCTTCGTACGTCCGGAACCACGTCTCGTGGGTCCGCGCGAGTTCCACCAGGTTGATCAGATCGTTGCGCTGGATGACGTCGCCGAGGTCGGTGAGCGTGGAGATCCGGCGTACGGCGAAGCCGGCGTCCTCCAGGTGCCCGACCTGGTCGGCGAACGCCTGCCGCGCCTCGGCAGTTGCCTGGTCGAGGTAAGGCCCCTCCGGTACACCGAGCACGGGGCGCCGCATCGGCCCCACCTCCGTCCGCGCCCGCCAGCCGTCGCAGACGACGGCCGCCGCGGTCGTCGCCGTCGCCACGTCGTGGCTGAGTAGACCGACCGTGTCGAACGACGGCGCGTTCGCGATCACGCCTGCCGTCCGGATGCGGCCGTAGGTGGGCTTGAATCCGACGACTCCGCAGAACGCCGCGGGCCGGATCACCGATCCCACCGTCTGCGTACCGATCGCGAGTGCCACCAGCCCCGCCGCCACCGCGGCGGCCGAACCGCTGCTCGACCCGCCCGGAGTGTGCCTCAGGTCGTGCGGGTTGCGGGTCGGGCCTGGCGCCATGAACGCGAACTCCGCCGTCACCGTCTTGCCCACCACCAGCGCGCCGGCGTCACGCAGGCGCGCCACCGCGGGTGCTTCGACCGCGTCGGACGCGGCGAGCACCTCGATCGGGAGCCGTGCACCGGCACCCGTCGGCAGGCCGTCGACGTGGACGACGTCCTTCACCCCCAGAGGTACGCCGAACAGCGGCGGGCGCTCGCGCGGATCCGGCCAACGACGTACCAGCTCGCTGACCTCCGTGCGCACCCGCTGCCGGCGGTCGGGTTCGGCGACGAACGCCTGGAGATCCGCGTCGACGGACTCGATCCGGGTGCAGATCTCGTCGGCCAAGCTCACCAGGTCGAGGTCACCGCGTCGTACGGCTGCCCACTCGGCCAGCAACGTGCGCGCGTCTGCCGTTGTCCCACGCATGCCGTCCACCGTGCCACACCACGCGCCGCCCAGTCGTCATGATCATGGAACCGCGCACCAGCCGCGACCGTCCGTGCGGCACGGCGTCACCACCCACCCCGAAACTGACGGGCAGATGTCGGAGCGTCTCTATAGGATGTTCGGCGGTCTTACCACGTGGTATGACCCGAGCGTGGGGAGACGTGGGTGGCGAGTGCGCAAGGCATGGTGAAGGCTTCACTGGCGGCCCGTCGTCTTCCGCAACGCCGCATACTCACCGACGACGTCTACGAAACCGTCAAGGCGTTGGTGATGGACCACGCCCTCGCCCCCGGGGCGCATCTCAACATCGACGCACTCGCCCGCGACCTCGAGGTCTCGCAGACCCCCGTCCGGGAAGCACTGGCGCGGCTCGAGTCCGACGGCCTCACTGTCAAGCAGCCCTTGCGCGGCTACACCGTGGCGCCCCTGCTCGACAAGGACCAGTTCGAGCACCTCTTCGGGCTCCGCTTCCTCCTCGAACCCTGGGCTGCCAGTCAGGCCGCGAGACGCGCGACCCCAGCCGACCACGCCGCCCTGGAGGCGACGTTCGCCCTGGTGACCGACGTGCCGGCCGAAGGAAGCTACGACGCCTACCGCGCCCTCACCGCCCATGACGAACGGTTCCACGCGCTGATCCACGAACTCTCGGGCAACACCCTGCTCGCCCCGACGTTCCAGCGACTGCACCCGCATCTGCACATCTTCCGGCTCTACTACGGCAAGGGCATCGGCGCGCAGGCGGTCGACGAGCACCGGTGCATCCTCGAGGCGATCCAGCGGGGCAGAGCCAAGGCTGCCGAGGCGGCCATGCGCGCCCACCTCACCGGATCCCGCGACCGGCTACGGCCCGTCTTCGACTGAACGACCACAACCACGGGCACCCCGGCGACGCGTTCCCAGCCGGGCCGGGTCGGCTCCCACAAGCGGCGCGCCGATCCCGTCGTTTTCCGAAATACGTAGAACTGCCGAAAAGCCGTTATCATCCGTCCCGTCGGCATCCTCCTGATTCGCCCGAGGTGCCAGAACGCCTTGCTGGGACGCGGATTCCGGTCGCCCAGGTAGGTGTGCAACATTGCGGGGTGCCTTTCGTCCACAACGACTACTACCAACGACGTCTGATCCGTCAGCTGCCCGCTGGTGGTCGTACGGCACTCGACGTCGGCTGCGGCACGGGCAGGTTCGCGCGGCGGTTGGCCCGGCGCGGCTACGACGTCGACGCGATCGACCAGTCGGCGGAGACGCTTGCGACAGCGCGCGCCTTGACGGCACAGATCTGGGCGGCCGGCACGATCCACTGGCAGCAGGCCGACATCACGACGGTCGACCTGCCGGACAAGCACTACGACTTCATCAGCTGCCTGGCGAGCATCCACCACGTACCGTTCGAGACCGTCGGCAGGTTGCGGGACGCGCTCACCCATGACGGCGTCCTCGCGATTCTCGGCCTCTACAACGAGGAGACCGCGAGCGACTGGCTCCTCAGCCTCGCCGCCGTCCCGGTGAACGCGGCGGCGAGGCTGACGATGGCCATCTCCGACAAGCTGCAACCCACCTGGGAGAACCACGTCCAGCGGCAGGTCAGCGCCCCGACCATGCCGCCGAGCATGACTCTTGCGCAGATTCGTACCGCCGCCGCCGAGGAACTTCCCGGCTGTACGATCCACCGCCTGCTCTTCTGGCGCTACCTGCTCGTCTACCGCAAGACGACCTGACCGGCGCCGCCTGCTCTGCCCAGGCGATCCGACGCCTCACTCGTCGGTGATGAAGTACTGCTCCGGGTTCGTGGGACCCGGCGTGGGATACAGGAACGACTGCGGCACGCTCTTCGGCACGTTGTGGAAGTTGTTCTTCACGATGCCGTACGACTGGGGCATCAGGATCGTCCCGATGTGGTAGAAGAACTCCTTCGAGATCGTGAGCAGCTCCTTCAACAACCGGTCGCGCTCGGCCTCGTCCATCGTCTGGCGTACCTGCTGGTAGAGCTCCATCTGCCGGCGTACCGGGGCCGGCGGTCGCTCGCCGTCCTTCCCGCCGGTCTGGTACCACAGCATCCACTGCGGTGCGTAGTTCGTCGACTCGTTGGCCGACGGGAAGTACCAGTCCGTCCGCATCAACGGCTCGATCCAACCGCCGCCCTCGGCCTGCCAGACCGCAGCGTCGTGCTGTCCGGCGTCGGTGCGTTCGTCGAACAGCGCGCGGTCCTCGTTCTTGACCTGGATGTCGACGCCGACCTCCCGCCAGTGCGAACGGACGAGCTGCATCGTGTCCGGCCACTCCGCGCGGAACGCGGTCGGCACCTCGACACCGAACGAGATCCGCTTGCCGTCAGGCCCGAGCCGGAACCCGTCGCCGTCGCGTTCGGTGAACCCGGACCTGTCGAGGTGTTCGTTGGCCAGGTCCACGTCGTAGTCGGTGTACTGCTTGGCCATCTCCTCGTCGTAGTACGGCGAGCTGTCACGCGGCGCCACCTGGAAGGGTTCACCCTGCCGCTGGTAGACGGAGTCGATGATCTCCTGGCGGTTGATGGCGTAGGACAGCCCGATCCGGAAGTCCTTGTTGTTGAAGACCTCCCGCTTCGCCGGATCGGGATGGTTGAGGTTCAGCGCGACGACACAGGCGTTGGAGTCCGATGGCACCTCGTCGAAAAACGTGTAGTTGCCCTTGGCCCGCCCGCGCGCGAGGACCGGCTTGTTCTGCAGGGTGTTGATGGTGCGGTCCTGCATGTCGATCTCGCCGTTGCTGGCGGCCAGAACCATGACCTGCGGGTCGGCGATGTGCCGGTAGACGAGCCGGTCGATGTAGGGGAGCTGGCTGCCTTCGGGATCGGTCTTCCAGTAGTACGGATTGCGGTCGTAGATGTAGCGGGTGCCCTCGCCGAACACCGTCCTCGCCAGCCAGCCGTGCAGCCGCGGCACGTCCTTGTTCGCCCAGGTGTCGGCCTTGAGAAGCAGCAGCTCGACCCAGCTTGCCTGATCCTCGTCCTCGGCGAGCTGGTCGGCGTCGGGGTTGTACTTCTTGTGGAACCGCTGCATGTAGTGCTTGGGGAACTCGAGGATGTCCAGGGCGTACGGCGTCGCGTTGCTCTGGATGAACAGGCTGTTCGGTTGCGCGAACGTGAACCGTACGGTGACCTCGTCGACCTTCTCGATCTCGCCGGGCTCGTCACCGGAGAGGTACATCGGCGGCGGCACGGGAAAGAGGTCGGTGTTGAGCAGCACGTCGTCGTAGGCGAAGACCAGGTCGTCGGCGGTGAACGGCCTGCCGTCCGACCACTTCATCCCCTTGCGAAGGGTGACGACGTACGCCCGTCCGCCGTCCTCGACCGTGATGTCCTTGGCGACGTTGGGGATCACCTTCTGGAACTGCGGATCCCACCGCATGAACGTCTCGTAGCCGACAGTACGGCCGAGCCAAGCGCCGTCGGACGGGCCGAGCGTGCCGCTGTTCCACTCGCCGCCGTACACCCCGATGCGGTCGTTCGGCTCGACGACCAGGGGTTCGTCGGGAAGCCGTTCAGCGACGGGAGGCAACTTCCCGTCCTTGACCAGCGCCGCCAACATCGGCGCCTCCTTTCCCTTCGTTCCCGGGCCGCTGCCCTGGTCGCCGTTGCCGTTGCCGTTGCGCTCTGATCCGGGGTCGGTCGAGAGGAACGAGCAGCCGGTCGCCGGTGCCACCGATGCCGCTGATGCCGTGACGAGAAGTGCCGCCCCGCTGGTACGGAGCAGGTTCCGTCGTGTCACTTCGTTGTGGAGCCACGCGCGGCTGGTCACGACGCCTCATCTCTTCTGCGTACGTCCATCCGCCGAACCTGCCGCGGTGAACCCGCAGAGACAGTGTGGGAGAGCGCTTTCCATCGATGTGAAACGGATTGTATGAGCGACATGCCGGACAAACAAGGACAGATGTCCTGGTCGCCCGGCTGAAACACGCCAGGGAGAACAGGGGCCTGTTGAGGCCCGGGGGGAAGAGAACGTGTTGGGTGCGCGAGGGGGGAGTTGAGCCGTAGAACCAGCACGCTCGATCACGCCCAAACCGCCGTCCTGAGCGTGAAACCGGCGTCTCGTTACCTCCGGTTCCGGCAACGCCGCGACGGATCTGTCGCCGTCGCCTTCCTGAGCTGATCTCCCACCGACCATCGCGAGAGGGCAGCGTCGCGCAGGGCGTCGCGCAGAGGCCGCCTATCTGCAACCCGACGGTTGCGCTCTGCGGAATCTTGTGCAACCGTTTGATTGCACTCAATGGAGGTTTTCATGGACACGGTCACAAGGCCCAACGAAGGCGAGACCCGCTCGATCCTCGTGGTGCTCTTTCTCGGGGCGTTCGCGATGGGCAGCGCGGACATGCTCGTCGTGGGGATGCTCGACCTGATCTCGGCCGACCTGGCCGTCTCGGTCCCGCAGGCCGGCGCACTGGTGACCGCCTTCGCGCTGAGCATGGCGATCGGTGGGCCGGTGCTCGCACTCCTGACGGCGCACCTGGACCGCAGGATCGTCCTGCTCGGTGCCGTGGCGGCTTTCGCGCTGCTCAACGTGGTTCCGGTGCTGGTGGCCGACTACACGTTCTTCCTCCTGGCGCGCGCCGGGGCCGGAGCGGTCGAAGGCCTGTTCATCGCGGCCGCGCTCACCGCGGTGGAGGGCATCGTGCCGAAGGACCGGTCCGGCCGCGCGATGGGACTGGTGATCACCGGATTCGCCACCTCGAGCGCACTCGGGCTGCCCCTCGGGACGCTGGCAGGACAGGTCCTCGGCTGGCGCGCGTCGTTCGCCGCCCTCGTGGGCATCGCGCTCGGGGTCCTCATCGCTGGCGTCCGGGTGCTCCCTTCGGTCCCGACGGCGCGCGCGAGCCGGACGGCCGGCGCTCAGCTCCGCCTCGCGTTCGCACCGCGCGTGCTCGCCGCTTTGGCGCTGTGCTGCCTGGTCTTCGCGGGCGTCCAGTCGGCCCTCACCTACCTAGTGCCGTACCTTGGCGACGTCACCAGGATCTCGGGCACGACGGTGGTGGGCGTGCTGTTCGCCTTCGGCGTGGCGACCACCGTTGGATCCGCGGCCGGCGCCCGGTTCGCCGATGCCCACGCCGCGCGCGCCCTGGTGGGCGGGACTGTCGGCCTGACGGCCGTGCTCGTGACCATGTACCTCTTCGGCGGGCACGCGGTGGTGGCTGTCCTCACCATCGTCGGCATGGGACTGTTCGCCATGGGGATGGCGCCGGCCCTGCAGAGCCGGGTGATGAGCCTCGCCGGACCCGGCGCGGCCCTCGCGGCCTCGCTGCCGGCGTCCGCCGCCAATGCCGGGGACTCCGTCGGCGCGCTCCTCGGGGGAGTCGCGATCAGCCATGCCGGTCTGGCCGCCGCTGTCCTCGCCGGGGCCGTGGTCACCGCCGTCGCCGTCGCCGTCGCCGTCGCCACCAGCCGTCTCCGCCCCACGACACCCGCCGCCGAGGTCACCCCGACGACCGAGGTCACCCCGCCGAGCGCTGAGCTGATCGGGGCCTGAGCGCCGATCGGGAAAGGAAGGAACGAACGACATGACAGACAACCCGCAGACAGTCGCCGAGCACGACACGTTCACCGTGCGCCGCACGATCCACATCGCCGCCCCGGTGGAGAAGGTGTGGAACGCCGTCACCGAGCCTGAGCACATCTCCCGCTGGTTCGGGCGCACGGTGCTCCAAGGGACCGGCGTCGGAGCCCCCGGCACCGTGGCCTGGCCGGACGAGTCCGCCATCCCGATCCGCGTCGAGGCGGTCGACCGGCCGAGGATGATCTCCTACCGCTGGTGCAACGACGAGGCGGTCGAGTCCGTTCCGAGCGAGCTCGACGCCGCACACTCGACGGTGTTCACCTTCACTCTTGAGCCGTTGCGCGACGGCACCCAGCTCACGGTGGTCGAGACGGGATTCGAGACGACACTCGACCCGGCCCGGAACATCGAGAGCCACCGTCAGGGCTGGGACGAGCAGCTGGACCGGCTGGTCGCGATGTTGGAGGCACGGTGATGACGGAGATTCTGGTTCCTGTGTTCGCCGCGCTGGGTGACGAGACCCGCTGGAGCATCCTGACCGCACTGGGCGAGGCCCCGGCGTCCGCGTCGGCACTGGCCGCCAGGCTGCCCATCAGCCGCCAGGCGATCGCCAAGCACCTCGAGATCCTTCATCGGGTCGGGCTGGTCGAGCCGGTACCGGTCGGTCGTGAGGTGCGGTACCAGGTGCTGGGCTTGGAACTCAGCGCTACCGCCCGACGGCTCGACGCCATCGGCACCGCTTGGGAGCAACGCCTCGCGGACATCAAGAAGATCGCAGAGGGCCTGTGATGAGGCCGCGCTCAACGGCCCTCGAGGACGCCGGTCTCCCGCCCGTGGTCGACCAGGCAGTCTACGAGCTGGAGATCGAGCGGCTGCGCCAGCGGGAGCAGGCGCACACTCGTGAAGCCGACGCGATCGCCGCGGCCCGTCGACGGCTGCCGATGGTCGAGGTGGACGGCGGCTCGGAGCTGCTTGGCCCCGACGGCCCCAAGCACGTCCAGGCACACCAGGAGGCCCCGGCGCGGCAACGGCGACAAGCGAATATGGGGAGGCCCGAGCCATCGCACCCACGCGCTCCCGAAGTGGACGAGGCCCCGGATCCGAAGACCCAGGGCCAGTCACTGTGGTGCGCGAGGGGGGAGTTGAACCCCCACGCCCTTGCGGGCACAGGAACCTGAATCCTGCGCGTCTGCCTATTCCGCCACTCGCGCGCGAGGCGTTGCGTCCGGGACGACCGGAAGCGCCTAGATGCTAACAGTCCCCGGCGTGGGGGCGTTCCCGGGCGGGGTGCGTGACACTCGGCGGCTTCCGTGCCCGGCCGGCGGCGGCACTCGACCGGCAGCACCGGCCACTCATGGTCGACTCTCGTCCTGGACGTCCGATACTCGACTCCTCGCATTTGGCTGTCCGGTGCCACGGCACCGGCACCGCAACCGACCGGCCACCCCGGACGTGATCATGCAGGACAGGCGGGCCACAGCGAGCAGGAGCCATTGGAGCCATTTTCATGATCACCATGACCGCGGCCGGACCCGACGGTCCAGCCAGGCGTGCCGCGCGCGCAGTTCGCTCCCGGCGGCGCCAGCACGGCATGAGCGCGGCATGATCGGCCGTCAGGATCCGGACCGCGCCAGGACAACTCCGGGTCACTTCCCGGTCGCGCCACGGCAAGGGGTGGTAGGAGGCGGCCACTCCAGGGCTTGGCAGTTACGATCGACCGGAACATGGCACACCCTGCGCGGGAAGGGAGGTACCCGTGGGAGTCTTTCGTCGCTTTGAACGAGGTCTGGAGGGTCTCGTCACCGGGCCTTTTGCGCGCGTGTTCCGCTCGGCCGTCCAGCCGGTGGAGATCGCCTCGGCCCTCCAGCGCGAGCTCGACAACTCCGCACAGGTGGTGTCTCGCGACTCGAGTCTGGTGCCCAACGACTTCACCATCGAGTTGGCACCCAGCGACCACGAACGCCTCGGCCCCTACGCCCAGACGCTCAGCAGGGAACTCGCCGACGTTGTAAATCGGCACGCGCACGCACAGCACTACTCCTTTACCGGCCCGGTCACGGTGGGGTTCGAACGCCGTGACGACCTGTCCACGGGCCGCTTCCGCGTCCGGGGGAGCGCGGTCGCGGCGGTCATGCCGAGGGGTGGCCGTCCCGGCTATCCTGACGCGCGCCAGCCACACCAGGGCCCCGGCTACCCGCCAGGACCTGGCCCGGGTCCTTACCCTGGTCAGCAACCTGGCTACGGTCCGCCACCAGGAGGTCCGGCAGGCCCTGGCGGTCCCGGCGGTCCAGGACCCGGACCCGGCCAAGGTCGGGGACCCGGCCAGAACCCACAGTCCTGGCCGCCACCCGGTCAAGGACCGGGTGGACCCGCCGGCCCTCCGCACGGCCCGGGCCAGGGCGGCGGCTACCCCGGCGGACCAGGACCGCACCCGCAGGGACCCGGCCAGGGACCGGGGCACAGCCTCGGACAAGGCCCACTCCCGAGCCAGGATTCGGGCGGTCCGGAACCAGAGGCCCCGCCCGCGGGTCCACAGGTGCCCTACCTCGAGGTCAACGGTCAGCGGCACCCGCTCGACCCACCGGGCGTGGTCCTCGGCCGCGGTACCGAGGCCGACCTGCGGATCACCGACCCCGGCGTCTCCCGCCGGCACGCCGAGATCCGGGTCGTCAAGGACGGTGGCTCCTACACCGTCACGGTCCATGACCTCGGCTCGACCAACGGCATCGTGGTCAACGGCCAACGCGTCGACTACGCCGCACTCCATGACGGCAGCCAGATTCTCCTGGGCAATACGCTGCTCGTCCTACGTCGCCCCGGTGGTGTGCGTTAGTGTCCGAGCTCACTCTCACGATCATCAAGCTGGGGTTCCTGGCGGTGCTCTGGCTCTTTGTGTTGTCGACGGTGTCGGTGATTCGTTCCGACATTTTCGGCTCCAGAGTCAGCGGCAGCAACAGGAGTCAGCGGCAGCCCAAGCCGGCCAAACCATCCCGGCCACCGCGGCGTAAGCGAGGTGAACCCTCGGTCGCCGTGGTGGTCCAGGGCACGAGCTCGGGCCTGCAGGTGCCGTTGGGTGATTCACCGCTCGCCATCGGCCGTGGATCGGAGTGTGAGATCCAGATCGAGGACGAGTACGTATCCACCAGGCATGCGGTCCTACGTCCCCAGGGGACGACGTGGTACGTCGAGGACCTCGGTTCCACCAACGGCACGTTCGTCGGTGAGTCCCGTATCCACGGCCCCACAGCGGTCGGGTCGGGGGTCCCGGTCCGGATCGGCAAGACGATCATCGAGCTGTACAAATAGGCGCGCAAAACGATGACCTCCGAGGTTTCTGGCCAAGAGAAGGCAGGATGACGCTCGCCCTCCGATACGCCGCACACACCGACGTCGGCCTCGGTCCGAAGACACGGAACGAGGACTCCGGCTACGCCGGTCCACACCTGCTCGCCATCGCTGACGGCATGGGGGGCACGGTGGGTGGCGACGTCGCCAGCGCCATCACGATCACGACCGTGCGTGCCCTGGACAAGGCCGGCCACAACGAACCGTTGCGCGCACTCGGCCAGGCCGCGGTCGAGGCCAACTCCCGGATAGCCGCCCGGATCGACACCGACCCGCACCTCGAGGGGATGGGCACGACGCTCACCGCCATCCTCGTCCAGGACGGTCTCGCCAACGTCGCGCACATCGGAGACTCCCGGGCCTACCACTTCCGTGCTGGCCGGCTGCGGATGATCACCCGCGACCACACGTTCGTCCAGAGCCTGATCGACGAGGGCCGGATCACGCTCGAGGAGGCCGAGCACCACCCGCACCGGTCACTCATCATGCGCGCGCTCGAAGGCCGGCAGGACGCCCGCCCCGACCTCGACCGGCTCGAACTCGAGCCCGGCGATCGGCTGCTCGTGTGCAGCGACGGTCTCGACAACGCCGCTGTGAAGGACGACGCGATCGCGGACGTGCTGGGCCGGTTCGCCGGCCCGCAGGAGGCCGCGGACGCCCTCATCGCCCTGGCCCTCGACCAGGGCAGCCCGGACAACGTGACCTGCGTCGTCGCCGACGTCGTCGATGTCAGCCAGGGCGCTGCAGACGCGCCGACCCTCATCGGCACCGCGGTGGCGGCACCGGCTGTGGTGGGCGCGGCCGCCGAACCCGACAACCAGGCCCTCGACGACTCCGCCTTCGAACACACGGCGGCCTTGAGTCCCGGCGCCATCGTCCATCCCGCTTCCCGGCAGGCGCACGGCCTCTCGGGCGACGGTCTTCCCCATGGCGAGTCGGACCTGGAGGAGGAGCTTCGCTACGCACCGCGGCCTCCGCGCCGATTCCGCTGGCTGAGCCGCATCGTCGTCGCGGTCGTCGTCCTCGGCCTCCTGGGCACGGGCGGACGATGGGCCTACGGATGGACGCAGGACCAGTACTACGTCGGCCCATTCCCCACCGACGCGCAGGCGAACACCAGCAGGGCCCGGGTGGCGATCTTTCGCGGCATCTCCCAGCAGATCCCCGGCGTGCCCCTCTCCCACGTCTACGAGATGCAGTCCTTCGCGCTGAGCAAGCTTCCGTCGTACCAACGCCAGCAGGTCGCCGACACGATCCCCGCCGACAGTCTCAGCCATGCGCGGGAGATCGTCGGCAAGCTACGCAATCTCGCCCAGCAGTGCGCTCCCGCGCCGACCCAGAGCCCGACGCCCACCCCCTCCAAGACGCCCGACTCCAGTCCGACCGCCGGGAAGAAGCCGACAGCGACGTCGAAGCCGACCAAGCCCGCGGAAGGGGCAGCCAGCCCGTCGACGACTCCCCGCGCAGGCGACGCCCGTGCGCCGCAGGAGTGCGATCCCGCGGACTCCACCCCCTCACCCACGTCTGGCTCGAAGTGAGCGAGACCCAGGCACCCGCCGTCGAGGTCCGCAAGCGCCGCACCGCGGAGCTTGTGCTGACACTGCTCGCCCTGGCGGTCGCCGTCGGCGCCTACGCGGTCGTCGGCATCACGCTGACCGGCGAACTCTCGTCCCAGGTCTTTTCCTACGGAGCAGGCCTCACCCTGCTGGTCGGGATCGCCCACGTCATCATCCGGATCCGTACGCCCTATGCCGACCCGATCCTGCTGCCGTGCGTCGTGTTGCTCAACGGCATCGGACTCGCCCTGATCCATCGGCTCGACCTCACCAAGATCGAGAACGCCCGCCTCGACGGCGAGTCGCTGCCACGCGCCGACGCGCCTCTGCAGCTCACGTGGACCGCCGTCGGCGTCGCGGGGTTCATCCTGGTCCTGCTGCTCATCCGCGACCACCGGCGACTCCAGCGGGCCACCTACACCGCGTTGTTCGCCGGCGTGGGGCTGCTCCTGCTCCCGTTGGTCCCGGGCCTGGGGGTGCGCTTCCAGGGGGCGCAGATCTGGATCCGCTTCGCCGGGCTGTCGTTCCAGCCGGGCGAGATCGCCAAGGTCTGCCTGATCGTGTTCTTCGCCGGTTATCTCGTCGTGAAGAAGGACGCACTCGCCCTCGCCGGGCGCAGGTTCCTCGGCATCGACCTGCCACGTGGCCGCGACCTCGGGCCGATCCTGGCGGCGTGGATGATCAGCCTCGCCATCCTGGTGTTCCAGCGCGACCTCGGCACCGCCCTGCTGTTCTTCGGTGCGTTCGTCGTCTTGTTGTACGTCTCCACCGAACGCCCCGGCTGGGTGTTCCTCGGCGGGTCGTTGTTCGTCGGCGGCGCGTGGTTCGCCTACTTCGCCGCGACCACACTCAACATCTCTCAGTTCTCCCACATCGCCAACCGGGTCGACTCCTGGCTCGACCCGTTCGCGGACCGGGATGGTGCGTACCAGATCATCCAGTCGTTGTACGGACTCGCCTACGGCGGCATCCTCGGCCGAGGGCTCGGTGACGGCCATCCCACCCTCGTCCCGCTCGCCAAGAGCGACTTCATCATCGCCGTCATCGGTGAGGAACTCGGACTCACTGGGCTGATGGCGGTCCTCGTCCTCTACGGCATCATCGTCGAACGCGGCCTGCGGACGGCCCTGCTGTGCCGGGACCAGTTCGGCAAGCTGCTCGCCACCGGGTTCGCGGCCGTCTTCGCCCTCCAGGTCTTCGTCGTGATCGGCGGCGTGACCAAGCTGATCCCCCTGACCGGTCTGACGACGCCGTTCCTGTCCTACGGCGGTTCGTCCCTGGTGGCCAACTGGGCCCTCGTCGCCCTGATGCTGCGCATCAGCGACTACGCACGCCGCCCGCCAGCTCCGGTGGCGGTGCAGACCGATGATGCGATGACACAGGTGGTGAGTCGCCGATGATGGAAGCGATGCCCCCAACGATCACGGCCGTGGAGACGGAGACGGTGGTGGCAGCGATGACCCCGAAGATCGCAGCCGCAGGGACGGTCGTGATCCGATGAATCGTCCGATCAGGCGGCTCGCCGTCGCGTTCATGGTGCTCTTCTTCGCGCTGCTCGCCAACGCCAACTACATCCAGGTGTTCCAGGCGCCGGACTACAACGACAACACCGACAACACCCGGGTGCTGCTCGACGAGTACGCCCGGCAGCGTGGACCGATCCTGGTCGGCCAGCCGCCGGACCAGATCGAGGTCGCGCGGTCCGTCGAGACCACCGACGACCTGGTCTACCTCCGGAAGTACGCCAAACCCGCGCTCTACGGCCACATCACCGGCTACTACTCCTACACGTTGGGCCCGAACGCGATCGAGTCGGCGTACAACTCGATCCTCGCCGGCACGGACGACGGGTTCTTCGTCCGGCGGGTCGTCGACCTGGTCACCAACCGCCAACCCAAGGGCGGCAGCGTCAAGCTCAGCATCGACCCACGGGCGCAGCAGGCCGCATTCGACGGGCTCGAGGGCAAGACCGGCTCCGTCGTCGCGATCGAACCGGCGACCGGCAAGATCCTCGCCATGGTGAGCCGGCCCGGCTACGACCCGAACCGGCTTTCCTCCCACGACGCCGGGAAGATCAGCGACGCGTGGGCCGAGCTCAACGACGACCAAACCGATCCGCTGGAGAACCGGGCCACGCAGCGGCGCTACCCGCCGGGTTCGACGTTCAAGCTGGTGACGTCGGCGGCGGCACTGTCCTCGGGTAGCTACACACCGGAGACCAATGTCCCGGCGCCGGCCGAGCTCGACCTGCCGCAGACCACGAAGAACATGACCAACTGGCAGGACGGGTTGTGCGACTCGGGGGACGAGATCAGCCTCCAGCGTGCGCTCGAGACCTCCTGCAACACCGCCTACGCCGACCTCGCGCTCAAGCTCGGCGACGAGGCGCTGCGGGAGCAGGCGGAGAAGTTCGGTTTCGGCGCCGCGCACCTTTCGGACCTGCGCGGGGTTTCCAGCGTGTTCCCCGAGGAGGTCGACAAGCCGCAGACAGCGTTGAGCGCGATCGGTCAGTACGACGTCGCGGCGACGCCGCTCCAGATGGCCATGGTGACTGCCGGCATCGCCAACGGCGGCACGGTGATGAAGCCCTACGTCGTCTCCGAGCTCAGCGGTCCCGACCTGAACTCGCTCGATGAGACCGATCCGGAGGTCTTGTCAGAGGCGGTGTCACCGCAGGTCGCCGAGCAGCTCAAGCAGATGATGGTCGGCGTGGTCGAGAACGGCACCGGGTCGCCGGTGAAGATGGGTGTCCCCGTCGCCGGCAAGACAGGTACGGCGCAGACCACGCCGGACCGGCCGCCGTTCGCGTGGTTCGTTTCGTTCGCTCCCGCCGATAACCCATCGGTCGCCGTCGCCGTTGTCATCGAGAAGGCTGACGTCGGCCGCAGCGAGATCTCCGGCGGCAGGCTGGCAGCTCCCATCGCGAAGGACGTCATGGAAGCGGTGATCGAGTGAGCTCCGCGCAGTCCGCACAGAAGGGTGACGCATGACTGAGCCACGATTCCTCGGCGGTCGGTATGACCTTGGCGAGGTGCTCGGTCACGGGGGTATGGCCGAGGTGCGTATCGGTATTGATCGGCGTCTTGGTCGGACGGTTGCGGTGAAGACGTTGCGGGCTGATCTGGCTTCTGATCCGACGTTTCAGGCGCGGTTTCGGCGGTTTCGGCGGGAGGCGCAGTCGGCGGCGGCGTTGAACCATCCCTCGTTCTG
>NZ_JBEEAB010000060.1:0-3292 GCF_040120725.1 Actinopolymorpha sp. B9G3
TGTTAGCCGTCACTCCTTATGAGGACGCGGGGGTAGGTCGGCGTCATCGGGGGTGAGTGTGTGCGTGGGCAGGGCTGTTGGCCTTGCCCTTCTTCGTGTGCGACGACAACGTGATGACGTCCGGTTTGAGGCCGGCCCTCCCGGACGTCTTTTGGCGGAGCCGCCGGGAGGGCCTCCAGGCGCTCGGAGGCGCCATGCTCACGGTAGGCACAGCGGCGTTGGACGTCGAGCGGCGGTTGTTGGCGGGGTCGTTGTCGTGTCCGGGGTGCGGGCATCGGCTCGGGCCGTGGGGGCATGCGCGGGCTCGGGTGGTGCGCAATGACGGCGCGATCGGGTGGCGGTTGCGGCCACGGCGTGCGATGTGTGGTGGCTGCGGGAGGACGCATGTGTTGTTGCCGTCGACGTGTCTGGTGCGGCGGGCGGACACGGTGAGGGTGATCGGGGCGGCGCTGGGATGGGCGGCGGCAGGTTGGGGGCATCGACGGATCGCTTTGCAGCTTGGGCGTCCGGCGGCGACGGTTCGTGGCTGGCTGCGTCGGTTCTGCTCGCGGGCGGGTCCGCTGCGGGTCGGCTTCACCGAGTTGTTGTGCGCTCTTGATGCTGCTGATCCGGTGCTGCCAGAGCCAGCTGGGTCGGATGTTGCGGACGCGGTAGCCGCGATCCTCGCCGCGGCTGGTGCAGCGGTGCGTCGGTGGGGCAGTTCGGTGTTCGCGGTGTCGCCGTGGCAGTTGGCTGCCGCGGTCACCTCAGCACAAACTTCTGGGCCCGCAGACGTCACCGGTGTTGATCAACACGACTCGCCCCTGGTGAGACGGGCTCGCCTGCCACCAGCCTCGACGCGGACGATCTTCAACCGTGTCAAGGAGGAGTTGCAGGTGCATAAGAGCGACGACGAGCAGCGCCGGCGGGCCGAACGGGCCCGGCGGGTGGCGTTGTTCCGCTACGAGGTGATTCAGGACGCCGTTGATCCGCAGTTGTCCACCCGTCAACGCGGACAACTGGTCCGCCAACTCGCCGACCGCGACTTTGACGGCCCGTTCGGGGAGAAGCTGCGGGTGTCACGACCGACGATCGATCGGTGGATCCGGTGGTGGCGGCGCGGCGGGTTCGAGGCGTTGGTGCCAACCCCGGCCCAAGTCACTACGCGTACGCCTGCTGAGGTGCTGGAACTGGCGGTGGCGCTGAAGCGGGAGAAGCCCGAACGCACTGCCGTCCAGATCACCCGTATCCTGCGGGCCCAGTCCGGTTGGGCCCCGTCAGATCGCACCCTGCAACGCCACTTCGTCCGCCTCGAGCTCGATCGCCAGCTGAAACCGGAGCCGCAGATCTTCGGTCGGTTCGAAGCCGACCGGTGCAACGAGGTGTGGACCGGCGACGCCCTGCACGGCCCGGTCGTCGCCGGCCGCAAGACGTACCTGTTCTGCTTCATCGACGACCGGTCCCGGGCGGTGATGGGCGCCAGATTCGGCTTCAGCGAAGACACCGTCCGGCTGGCCGCGGCACTGCGGCCAGCACTGGCCGCCCGCGGCGTCCCCGAGTCCATCTACGTCGACAATGGCAGCCCGTTTGTGGATTCCTGGCTGCTGCGAGCCTGCGCCACCTTGGGTATCAAGCTGGTGCATTCTCAGCCGGGCAGGCCACAAGGCAGGGGCAAAATCGAGCGGTTCTTCAGAACCGTGCGCGACCAATTCCTCGTCGAAATCACCGCCGAAGACGCCGCCACGATCGCGGATCTGGCCGAGTTGAATCGGCTGTTCCTGGCCTGGGTAGAAACCGTCTACCACCAGCACGTCCACTCCGAAACCGGGAATCAGCCGCTGCGGCGCTGGCACGAAGGAGTCCCTGACCCGCTGCCCAGGCCGACACCAGCCCAGCTGAAGGAGGCGTTCTTGTGGAGCGAGTACCGCACCGTCACCAAGAACGCCACCGTCTCGCTGCACAACAACGCTTACCAGGTTGACGAACTGCTGATCGGCCGCAAGGTCGAGCTGGTCTTCGATCCATTCGACCTTACCGACATCGAGGTCCGCTATGCAGGCCGCAGCTTCGGCGCCGCTGTCGCGTTCCGGATCGGTCGGCACTCCCACCCCAAGGCTCGACCCGAACAACCTGAGCTGCCACCACCACCCAGTGGGATCAACTACCTGCACTTGCTCGACGTCGCTCACAGCGAGCAGCTGCAGGCCCGGATCAACTACGCCGCGCTCATTGAAGATTCCAACCACACGGCCCAACCGAGCCACGAAGACGAGCAGATTCCCGGCCAGCTCGACCTGACCCGACTCGCCAACCACACCGACACCGACCGGGAGCAGCAGCCATGATCGAACGCCTGCAAGCCCACTACGGCTTCACCCGCATGCCGTTCGGGCGCGACCTTGCACCCGGCATGCTGCACCGCCACAGCAGCCACGGCGAAGCCGTCGCCCGGATCACCTGGTGCATCACCGAACGCACCCTCGGCGTGATCACCGGCGAGGTCGGCGTCGGCAAGACCGTCGCCATCCGGGCCGCCCTCGCCGGCCTCGACCCCACCCGCCACATCGTCATCTACCTCGGCAACCCGAAAGTCGGCACCCGCGGCATCCACCACGCCGTCGTGGTCGCGCTCGGCCAAACTCCCCGATTCCACACCGCCACCCTGGTCCCACAAGCCGCCGACGCATTGGCCACCGAGTATGCCGAACGTGGCCGCACCCCCGTACTCGTGATCGACGAAGCGCACCTCCTCGGCCACGACCAACTCGAAGGCGTGCGCATGCTGACCAACCACGACATGGACTCCCGCTCGCCTTTCGCCTGCCTGCTCATCGGCCAACCCACCCTGCGCCGACGCATCAAACTGGGCGTCCTGGCCGCTCTCGACCAACGCATCGCCGTCCGCTACCACATGACCGGCATGAACCTCGAAGACACCGCCGGATACCTGCGCCACCACCTCGGCCTCGCCGGCAGATCCGACACCCTCTTCAGCGACGACGCCGCCGCGCTCATCCACCAGACCAGCCGCGGCTACCCCCGCGCGGTCAACAACCTCGCTGTCGCGTCACTCCTCGCCGCCTACGCATCCGGCAACGCCATCGTCGACGAGGCAAGCACACGCACCGCCGTGACGGAGGTGACGACAGAATGATCAACCAGCCGACAACCTGAACACCAAGCCCCGCCGAACACCAACCCGGCGGGGCTTTCTCACACCCACGCACGCTCACCAGCAACGACGCCTACATGCTCATGCCGAACGTCGGGCAACAGGGGAGCCTTCACGGCGGGCGGCTTGTTCCAGCAACAG
>NZ_JBEEAB010000061.1:0-2853 GCF_040120725.1 Actinopolymorpha sp. B9G3
TCACCTACGGAGTGCCTATCTGCTCGGACGACTTCGACCTTCGACAAGCCGAATTCTTCCAAGCGGACAGGCACTTCCGTGCATTACGCGCCGTACTCACCCACGGCCACACGAAAGATCGAGGCTAGTGCCTCGTCAAGGAACGTTGGTGTTGTAATGGCAGGCTGTGCCTGGAGGTGAGTATGGCACGTCGGCCTGAGGTGTTTGTTCGGGAGTTAAAGCCGCAGGAGGCTGAGCGGCTGGTACAGATCACGCGGCGGACGAGGGATCGGATCCGGTTGCGGCGGGCGGGGATCGTGCTGGCGTCAGTAGGTCGGCGTCAGAGGCGGCAGCGATGTTCGCGGCGTCGCCGGCCTACGCCCGTGATGTGATCAAGTCGTTCAACGAGATGGGGTTCGATGCGTTGAACCCAAAATGGAGCGGGGCCGACCACGCAGGATCGGCCCCGCGGTACGTGAGCATATCTGCCGAATCGCCAAAAGCCCGCCGGGCAAGCTCGGTGAGCCGTTCACCACGTGGAGTTTGACCAAGCTGCGCGACCATCTCGCCAAAGTCCACACGATCAAGGTGAGCACCGAGACGATCCGGCAGATCCTGCGCCAGGCCGGGATCTCCTGGCAGGCAACCAAGGCATGGAAAGGATCGAAGGACCCCGACTTTGCCGTCAAGATGGCCAGGATCCTCGACCTCTACGACAACCCGCCCACCGATGGGCGGATGATCTGTGTCGATGAGTTCGGCCCGTTGAACCTCCAACCCAGACCCGGCAGAGGCTGGTTCCCGATCAAGCGCGCCGCCCGGCTGCGAGCCACCTACACACGCACCGGCGGGGTGCAGCACATGTTCGCCGGGCTCGACCTTGCCACCGGGCAGATGTTCTACCGGTTCCGGGATCGTAAACGCTGGCCGCAGTTCCTCGACTTCTGCAAGCAACTACGCCGACGGTTCCCGGTCGGCAAGCTCTACCTGGTCTGCGACAACTATGGTCCCCACGCCAAGGCAGAGGTCACCTCCTGGTGCACCGACCACGCCATCGACCTCGTTTAACCCCGACCAACGCGTCTTGGCTGAACTGGATCGAGTCCGAGTTCACCGCGATCCGTACTTCACCCTCGACGGCAGCGACTACCCCAGCCACGCCGCTCAGGAAACCGCGATCGCCAGCTACCTCCGCTGGCACAACAAGCAAGCACGACCAAAGCAACGATTCGCGACCGACTCCAAAATCCGCCGCCCCGATTACCTACCCAACGTTGCTTGACGCGGCACTTGATGCCAGACCAAGATCCACCGTTAATCGGACACCCCCTTTAGAGCGCTGCCGCGTTTCCGCCCGGATGCAGTGCGGAAGTGATGAATTGGGACGACTGGTAGGTGATCCAACTCGAGGAGGTCGGTCAGTGACCAAGATGATCCGCGCGGTTCAGGTCAGTCAGGTCAATGCACCGCTACGTGTCGTTGACGTCCCGGAGCCCAGCCCCGGCGAGGGGGAGGTCCGAATCGCTGTCGAGGCGTGCGGTATGTGCGGGACCGACATCAGCATGGTGCGTGGCGCGTTCGGCGTCGGACCGTTCCCGCTCACACTCGGCCACGAGGTCGCCGGCCGAATCGACATGCTCGGCGACGGCATCGTCGGCTGGCAGATCGGCGACCGTGTGGCCGTCGGCTGGTTCGGTGGCAACGACGGAACCTGTCAGTCGTGCCGCGAGGGTGACGCGATCAACTGCGTGAACCTCCAGGTGCCCGGGCTTGCCTATCCGGGCGGGTACGCCGAGTCGACCGTCGTACCGACCAGCGCGCTTGCCCGTATCCCCGAGGAGCTAACGTTTGCCGATGCCGCACCGATGGGCTGCGCAGGCGTGACAGTATTCAATGCGCTGCGCCGCACCTCGGCATGGCCCGGCGATCTGGTCGCGGTCCTCGGGCTTGGCGGGCTGGGGCATCTGGCGGTCCAGTTCGCTGACAAGATGGGCTTCGACACAGTCGTCATCAACCGCGGCGGCAAAAAGGAAGCGACCGCTAGGCAACTCGGCGCCCACCACTACCTCGACAGCACGGCGCAAGATGTGCCCGAGGCGCTGAAAGCACTCGGTGGCGCCAAGGTCATCCTGGCCACCGTGCCGCAGCCGGCGGCAATGACGACGGCCATCGATGGCCTACGTCCCCACGGCGAGCTGATCGTCATCGGATTCTCCCTGGAAAAGATCGAAGTTAGTCCGGCGCAGCTTATTACCGGGCAGAAGACGCTGCGCGGTCATGCCTCCGGCACTTCACAGGAGGTAGAGGAGACGATGCGATTCGCCGCTCAATCCGGGGTCCGGGCCATCACCGAGCAGGCGTCGCTGGAGGATGCGCCACAAGCCTTCGACAAGATGCTCGCCGGAGCAATGCGATTCCGGGGAGTTCTCATACCTGATCGCAGCCAAAACGCCGTCCCGTAAGGGCTGTTAAGATTTCGGCGTGTCTTGTACGTAGGGCCCGCGCCGGTCGATCATTGCCTCGGATGCAGGTGATCAATACTGAGTCAGATAGCTGGATCCAGGTGTTCGCTGGGTCTTCGGTGCTCCAGTCTGGCAGGCTTGGGCGTCGTGCGACTTCGAGGTGCAGAACCAGACCGGCCCGGGACCACGGCGGATCCATCCGTTGGATGATCGGGTGCTGCTTGTCGCGGTGTACTACCGCAACGAATGTGACTCTGCGGCCAGTCGGGTTGCTGTTCGGATCCCTAAGAGCCTGTTCCTGAATCTAGATCCTTCCGTGTGACCTTGATTTCCGATCTTGACTCGCTCTGACGAGTTGTCGGCTGAGGAGCCGGATAGCAGCCCATCTGACCATCGATTCGTGGTGTTCGGG
>NZ_JBEEAB010000062.1:0-2797 GCF_040120725.1 Actinopolymorpha sp. B9G3
AAGACTCCTACCTACCCAACGGCAGCCCGATCGGCACCCCCGAAGAGGCCCTCGACTGCGCCTGCGGCCTCTACCTCGCCGACCCCACCGCCTGGACCACCGAGTAGACCTCCGAGTAGACCTCCGAGTAGACCTCCGACGAACTTACGACGCCGACCACTAAGACAGAGTCACAAAGATCACGGGCCGCACGTTCGGGCCGGCTACAGGCCGTGGCTACGGTGGCTCTGCCTAGCGCGGTACCGCGAGGACGTCCCGGAGCACGTCCTCCATCGTGACGCGGGCCAACTCGGCTCTTAGCGTCTCCTCGATGCGCCCGTAGATGCCCTGCATCGCCGGCCTGATGCCGTAGCCCACCACGCACCCTTGGTCCGGGGTGGCGCGGTGCATCGCGAACAGCGGACCGGGCTCCACCGCGTCGTACACGTCGAGCAGAGTGATCGACTCCAGGTCGCGCGCCAGCGACCAGCCGGCGCCCACGCCACGCCGGGACTCCACGAGCCCCGCTGTGCGCAGCTCGCCGAGCAGCCGCCTGATCACCACGGGGTTGGTGTTCGCGCTGGTCGCGATCTGCTCGGACGTGGCCACCTCGTGGCCCTGGCGCTGGTAGAGGCTGATCCAGGCCAGCGCGTGAGCGGCGATGGTCAACCTGCTGTTGGCGCTCACGAACCCCTCCCCTCGGTCGTAACACGCCATGTTACGACCGCCCTGTCGTAACGACAACAGTTGCGACAGGTTGTTGTAACAGCTAGCGTTACGACTACTGATGATCGAACAGCGAGGTGGGAAGAATGAACGAACCGCTCACCGGCAAGGTCGCCCTGGTCACCGGAGGGTCCCGCGGTCTGGGAGCCGCCACCGTCAGGCTCCTGGCCGAGCAGGGCGCCGACGTCGGGTTCACCTACATCAGCTCGGAGAAGCAGGCACAGGCCGTCGTCGACGAGGTGCGCGGCACGGGGGCGAAGGTCGCGGCCTTCCGGTCCGACCAGGCGGACACGAGCGGGGCGCCGGCGCTGATCGACGAGGTGGTCGCGTACTTCGGCGGGCTGGACATCCTCGTCAACAACGCGGCGATCTCGCCGGAGCAGGGCCGCACGGTGGACGACCCGGACGCCGACACCGCCGCGCTGGACCGCATGCACGCCACGAACTACCTCGGCGTGATCGCGATCATCCGGGCCGCCTCCCGGGTGCTGCGCGCGGACGGCCGCATCATCACTGTGAGCTCGGGACTGGGCACCCGGGTCGGCATCCCCGGCGTCGCCGACTACTCGGCGAGCAAGTCCGGGATCGAGCGGTACACCATGGGCGTCGCTCGCGACCTCGGACCCCGGGGCATCACAGCCAACGTGGTGGAAGCCGGACTGATGGAGAGCGGGATGGAACCGCCGAACCCCGAGACCCTCAACGCGCTGCTCAGCGCGCTGTCGCTGCAGCGCATGGGCGATCCGCGAGAGATCGCCGCCGCGATCGCCTTCCTGGCGAGCCCTTCCGCCTCGTACGTCACCGGCGCGGTGCTGGACGCCCACGGCGGCTACAACGCCTGACCCGAAGGCCGTTCCCGTGGGCGGCTATCGCCGCCGTAGGCGGAAGCCGGGTTCCCCGGCGGCCCCGCTCGGCGGACGGTTGTGGCGCATCCGGACCCAGGGAGGAGCGCAGCATCTCCGACCCCTACGAAGAACCCACCGACGCCGAGATCACCATCGACACCACGGCCCTCAACCTCGAGGCCGCCGCGATCCAGCTGTTCCACGCCATTGTCAAGACATGCCAGTTGATCGTCGCGCAGCCTGCTGCCAAGGTGAGCCCCCGGTAGCGCTCACCAGCTGTGCGTGCGGGGTGTCCGTTTGGGGATCCCCGGGTTCGAGCGGTGGTTGCAACACCCGATGGGTGAAGGGGTGTTGTGGGTGCGGTTCTCTATGCGGATGGTTCCGGAGGTTCATCAGCGGTTCTGGGAGGCGATGGCGCGGGGCGATTTCATCACCGATGCGGCAGTTGCGGCGGGGACTTACCGTAAGCAGGGTGCCCGGTGGTTGATCGCGGCTGGTGGGGTACGGCCGCGGCGGGGTCGCAATCTGGAGGGTCGGTGTTTGACGTTTGCTGAGCGGGAGGAGATCGCGCTTGGCCGGGCGTCCGGTGAGTCGATGCGGTCGATCGCAGACCGGCTGGGTCGCAGCCCGTCGACGATCTCTCGCGAGCTGGCCCGCAACGCTGAGGCTTCGGGGGATTATCGTGCGTCGAGCGCGCACGGGGCGGCTTATGAGCGGGCGTTGCGTCCGAAGCTTTGCAAGCTGGCCACGAATGTGGCGTTGCGGGCAAAGGTCGAGCAAGACTTGGAGCGTAAGTACTCCCCGGAACAGATCGCCGGCAGGCTGCGGGCGGAGTACCCCAATGACCCGGAGATGTGGGTGTCCACCGAGACCATTTACCAGTCGCTGTATGTGCAGTCACGCGGGGCTCTGCGCCGTGAGCTGACCCGGTGCCTGCGCACCGGGCGGGCACTGCGCCACCCGGGTCGCAAGGCCGGGCAGCGCAAGAACCGGATCCAGGGCATGGTCAACATCAGCGAGCGGGCGGCCGAAGCCGCCGATCGTGCGGTTCCCGGGCATTGGGAGGGGGATTGTGCGACACGATGCTGCTCGAGTTTGAGTGGGCTGACTGGTTGGAGAGGCGGCTGATGCCGTTGGTGTGGTCCCGGGTCTGTGTCCGTATGGCCCGTCCCCGCCCTTGACGTGCGATGTCGGTAACGGCGTGGTGCGAAGCTCGAGGGGAAGCCCAAGGACTCCCGTTCGCTCGA
>NZ_JBEEAB010000063.1:0-2489 GCF_040120725.1 Actinopolymorpha sp. B9G3
AGTCGGGTAGCGGGGACGCATTGCTGCGTCCCCGCCCCCTCAGAACCGTGCGTGCAGCTGTTCACCGCACACGGCTCAAGCGGGCCCCGTTGGGCTCGCGGGCTGGAGAAGCTGCGGGATTGGTCGAGTCGGCGGCTGGGTGCCGCCGTTGACAGTGGGTGTGGAGGAGACGGATTTGTGGATCGTCCGGGCTGCCTGGGATGGCGATGTACTGCTTGATGATCGCCTTCTTGATGGCCGCCCGCCACGTTTCCCATTCTTGTGGGCTTTGTGGCGGGTGGTCGGCGTGCAGTAGGAGTCCGCCGCAGGTCGGGCAACGTCCTTGTTGTGCGTGTAGCAGGCGCACGGTCAGGCCGTCGACCGGTGGGAGTGGTCCTTTGCGGCGCCGTTCGGTCCAGTAGGGCTCCAGCGTCGGGTCGTCTGGAGACGCCCTGCCTTTGACCAACTGGTGTCGGACGATCTTCGTCCAGGAGAACTTGAGCAGGTAGGCGCCGCTGTGGCGGTCGCCGAACACCCACCGGTCGTTCCTGGCCTTGTTGAACCGGCCGAAGTACTTGTCGCAGATCCAGTGCTTCGGCTTGTTCGGGTGGCTGTGTTTGGCCCACTTGTAGGTGAGCTTCCACATGTGATTGTCCAGTGCGGTGAAGATCTCACTGGACACCACCGTCCGGTAGTAGGCCGACCAGCCCCGCACGATCGGGTTGATCTTCTTCAGTACCGCAGCCGCGTTGGCCCCTCGCAGGGCCAACATCTCGGCACTGAGCCGTTCCCGGATCCGTCGTTGAGCCGCTGCGCTCGGCTTGATCAGCAGCTTGCCGTGATAGCGGCGGACGTTGAACCCCAGGAAGTCGAACCCGGCCTCTGCGTGGACAATGCGTGTCTTGTCCTCGTTGAAGGCGAGCCCTCTGGGCGTTAGCCATGCAGCCAGCCGTTGCTTGACCTGTTCGGCCTGCTCACGGCTGGTGCACATCGCGACAAAATCGTCTGCGTACCGCACCAGCACCGGGCTCCCGCACTTTGCACTCCCGGCATCTCTGCCGGATGGGTAGTAGCGGACACCTGCGGCTTCCTCCATCCCGTGCAGGGCAACGTTGAAGAGCAGCGGGCTGATCACTCCACCCTGCGGAGTTCCTGCCTCGGTCGGGGTGAACCGGTCTCGATCCACCGCGCCGGCCTTCAACCACTGCTGGACCAGTCCCCGGGCTGGGAACGTGCCGAGCGTGGCTGTCAGCCGGTCATGATCGATACGGTCGAACGCCGCTGTCAGGTCTGCGTCGAGCACCCACACACGCTGCGGGTTCTTCCCATTCAGCGTGGAATAGATCGCCCCGATCGCGTCGTGACAGCCGCGGCCGGGCCGGAAGCCGTACGACTTCGGCTCGAACCGCGCTTCCCACTCAGGTTCCAGCGCACCAAGTGCCCCAGCTTGCAGGCACCGGTCAACGATCACAGGAATCCCGAGTCCGCGCTTCTTCGTCGTCCCTGGTTTGGGAATGAACACCCGCTTGACGGGTCTAGGAATCCACGGTCGGGCATGGTGCTGAACCCAGCCGGCCAACGCGGCCTTTGCCTGGGCAGCCAGCACCACCATCCCGTCGACTCCCGCCGTCGCGCGTCCCGCGTTGATCTCCGTGACCCGACGAACACTCAACAACGCATTCGATCGGGATCGGAGCATCAGCTTCTGCAAGTTGCGGACCTTCTTCAGGTCCCCTGCCTTCGATGCCGTGAAGATTCTCTGCCGCAGACGCCGTACGTTCTCCTCCACCCGGCGCCAGTCGACCGACGCCCAGTCCAGGTCTTCGCCCTCGGGTCCGTTCACCGTCGCGGTGTCCAACTTGTCCCTCGGTTCCGTCGTCGTTGTCCAGACAGTCGCCACAGGCCCACCTGGCCCACGTCAGCACCCTTTCGGGTCCGGGCAGCACACCCGTATCCGAACAGTTATCCGGGGCGACCGGCGGAGCGGCCGGTCATGCTGCCCCGGGTTCCCGTTACCTTTCGGCTTCCGGCATTGGCTTCTTGGGCCATCCTGTTCCCGCTGGGGAGTTGAACCTTCCTCACAGTCAGCCGACCGGGCCACAAGCGCCCGGACCCCAACGGGGTTTCCACGTTCCACACGAATGAGATACGACCGGGCAGGGTGCTCTCTTTACCCCGAGGCGGCGGTGTCCACCTGGCCGGAGAGACCTCTACCAGCCAGCGCCTGCCGCTTCTCAACGGCCAGCCCTGCACCCCGCTCGAACCTTCCATCGGCCCGGGGCCTGGGATCACGAGGCATCATCGAGAGTTCACTTACGTTCACCCGTCCGGTCTTCCCCTTGCCGGTAACTCCCGGATGGAACGGGAGTCCTTGGGCTTCCCCTCGAGCTTCGCACCACGCCGTTACCGACATCGCACGTCAAGGGCGGGGACGGGCCATACGGACACAGACCCGGGACCACACCAACGGCATCAGCCGCCTCTCCAACCAGTCAGCCCACTCAAACTCG
>NZ_JBEEAB010000064.1:0-2313 GCF_040120725.1 Actinopolymorpha sp. B9G3
CCGATCCCACCTCGACGTAGCCGAGACCGCTCGTCGCCACGACCCGCTGCCCGATCCGAAACCCGACGACGTCGGATCCGACCTCCTCCACGACTCCGACCCGTTGGTAGCCAGGAACAGCCGGGAAGGTGATGTCGGCCCAGCCGAAGGTGCCGCGCATGACCCACTTGTCGGTACCCGTACTGACCCCCGACATCAGAGTCCGTACGAGCAACTGCCCCGGACCCACGCGCGCCAGGTCGAGCGTCGCGCACTCGATGTCACCGGGTCGCCGACACACGACAGCATCACAACTCGGCAATGCTCCTCCAGCTTTCGGTTCTGACCGGCCCCAGGCGCGGCCCCTTCATCGATCTTCCTACTGAGCATGGGCTAATGGGAGCAGGAATTAACGACTGACAGCTGATCCCAAACGTTGGGCGGGACCGCGAGATCGACCGTTCGGAATCTGCGTGCGGACATCCCGCGGTTGGCCTCAGCGGTGACAATGCGTTCTCGTGGCGGTGTCCGTGTGGTGAATCAGAAGTCTCGGTCTCGCCCCACGGTTCGGCATCTGATGACGCAACTCCCCGCTTGACACACCTTCACGCTGGCGCAGGCTCACACCGATACCGAACTCCATCAGTCGATGGAGCGCTCCAACGGACTTCAAGGTAGGGTCAGGCCTTCCCTGTGTCAAGCAGCCGTCAGGACCTCGGCCCGGCCGCTTATGGCCTTGCCGTGGATTCGCGGACGATCAGTTCCGGGACGAACCGCACGTTGCGGTGGGTGTGGGTTTCCTCGTGAATCTCACTGAGCAACAGCTCGGCGGCGGTGCGGCCCATCTCGTACATCGGCTGACGTATCGAGGTGATCGGTGTGCCCACCAGGGTCGTCAACTCGATGTCGTCGTAGCCGACGACCGCGACGTCATCAGGAACGCTCACCCCAGATGAGGTGAGGCCACGTATCATCCCAACCGCCAGCAGGTCATTGCCGCAGAGGATGCCGGTGGGTAGGCGACGTGTCGCACGGTTGCTGAGCAACGTCCTGGCCGCCTCTTCGCCGCAGGCGATCGTGTCGGCTGGCACGGTGACGGCCTGAACTGCCGGTCGCCTCTGCTTGCCGGACGCAGCCAGGGCGGATCGCATACCGTTGAGCCGATCGGAGTGCCGCTGGCCCCGGCGTGGGCCTCCCACGAAAGCCAGCCGATGGTGACCCAGGCTGAGCAGATGCTGGGTCGCGGCTATCCCACCGCGGACGTCATCGACAGCGACTGAGCACTCGTTGGCTCCACCCTCATGGTCCAAGAGCACCGCCGCGACACCTCGCTCTCGCACCTGCCGGAGGTCGTCTGCGCCCGATGCCGTCGGGATCAGCAGTATCCCCGACACCTGCTGGGCGAGCAGAAGTCGCAGCGAGGCACGCTGGCGCTCATCGTCGTCGCGGGTGCTCGTCAAGGTAAGGACGTAGTTCTCGCTGGTAGCGACGTCCTCGACGCCGCGCGCGATCTCCGCGAAGAACGGATGGCCCACATCATGCATGACAAGGCCGATACTGCGGCTACGCAGTCCGCCGAGCATCCGGGCAGGCTGGCTCGCAATGAAATCGAGCTCATGCATCGCCTCCAGCACACGAGTCCTGGTCGCCTCCAGGACAACCTCCGGGCGGTTGAGAACGTTGCTCACGGTCCCACGGGACACCCCTGCCCGCCGTGCGACATCCTCGATAGTCACAGCCATACGACCTCCCGAATCTCATAGTCGGCTGACGGCGAACTCTCCCGGGTATGCGTGTCGGAACCGTTGACACCGCCTCATGGCCAATCATAGAGTCCGGGCACCTTGGAGCGCTCCAGACGGCCAGGCCATAGGGCGTCCGCTCGGGTGCTTGATGAGACCGGTGTTACAGGCAGCCGCACCGATCTCCCGCATGCGCCAGGCCCGGGTCGGCTACGGCCCGGACGGGCTACCGGATCGAGGGGTGTCGTGAGCGGAGAGGAGTCAGATATGTCCTTTGATCTGAGTAGGCGCGATGTACTCCGTGCCGGTGGTGCGGTGGTGGCGGTGGCCGTGACCGCCGGCTGTGACGTGCTCTCTACCCAGCCCAAGAACTCGGGCGACGGTGGCGGTGGCAGCGGTGGGCCGAAGCCGAAGGAGGCACCGATGCTTGCCGAGCTGGTCAAGCAAGGCAAGCTTCCGGAGCTGTCGAAGCGGCTGCCGCCGGATCCGGTGGTCGTCCAGCCGCTGGACCGTTTGGGCACGTACGGCGGCCAGTGGCGGTTGACGACCCAGGCGAGCGGCTACGGCACCGGCGCCACCCAGTACCACCCAG
>NZ_JBEEAB010000065.1:0-1908 GCF_040120725.1 Actinopolymorpha sp. B9G3
CTGCTTACGGTAAGTCCCCGCCGCAACTGCCGCATCGGTGATGAAATCGCCCCGCGCCATCGCCTCCCAGAACCGCTGATGAACCTCCGGAACCATCCGCATAGAGAACCGCACCCACAACACCCCTCACCCATCGGGTGTTGCAACCACCGCTCGAACCCGGGGTTCCCCTACCGGACACCCCGGCAGGTGTTGCCGTAGTGCCCCTCCATTCGGGATCAAGGCGCTGACGTGGCGCACCGGCTGGCTATCGCCCTTGCGGGGGCCTGTGATCGTTCCTTCTGCATGTGACCTTGCCGTGCCGTTGTACGGCGAGGACCACGAGCGCGGTGATCTCGCTCCCTGACCTCGGCGGTGGACCACCCAGTGGCGCCTGTCCGCTCTCGTCTGCTGAGGTCATGCCGATCGGTGTGGCGGGCGACAGTTGTTGAGGCGAGCGCAGCTAGAAGTCGATGCGCATGACTCTGCGCCTGAGGGATGGCCTGCTCACCTCGACGAAGCCAGCTGCGGCGAAGATGCCGGGAGTGCCGAAGTGCCCGAACTCCGTGGTGTGGGGATAGCCCTCTAGGGCGCGGGCGCCGCGTTGTCGGGCGAAGTCGACGGCGGCACGGGCAAGTGCTCGGCTGATGCCGCGGCGCCGGTAGCCGGCCCGCGTGGCAAAGCAGGTCACCGCCCACACGCTGGCGTCGGTCTTGTCCTCGGCCCGTCCGACCCATGGGGTGGGACATTGGCTCAGCAGGCGCGGGTTTGCGGTTCGCGGGTCGACCGCGCACCATCCGACCGGCTCGCCGTCGAGGTAGGCGACCAGGCCGGTCGTCGTCTCCGAGTCCGGCTGTCCGCAGGCGGTCTGTTCTCGAAGCCGGGGGGCGAGCTCGGCGGCTCCAACCCTGTACATACAACCCTCTCTGGGCTGCAACTTGTACCGCTGGCACCAGCAGATGGCGCGTACGCCCATGATGGCTTGCAGGTCTTCCCAGGTCGCCTCGTTCGCGGGGATGATCCTGAGCTGATCGTCGGTGACCTGTGGACTCCTGCGCCCCTCAACAACGCCCGCTCCGCTACGCCCCACACGTTGATCGTCTCCGCTACCTGGTTGGCGCCGCCGGGCTCCCGGGTGCGCTTTGCGAGTGGCTCGGGCAGGACGCGCCCGAGCGGGATCCTGCCTCTTCTCCAGGGCTCGGACGGCCACGGTGAGGTGGATCGTGACGGTGTCCCCGTCGGCGAGCCCCCTGGGCTTGCGTACCGAGTCTCTGATCGGGACGAGGTAACGTCCGTCCTTGGGCCACATCGATGTCGGCCACTCCGTGTCACCGATCCGCGCCTGAACCCGGAGCTTCCCCCGGTAGTAGCTGGTGCCAGCAGACGCCGCCTTCAGCTCTGCGCTGGGTTCCTCAGGGACGGTGACGAAGTAGTACGGCGCCGGTCCGCGCCACTGAAAGATCTCGCCTCCGAACTCCAACTCCAGGCGGTCCTGCCCGTCGCCCGCACGCACCTCCGCTGATGACAGGCGGCGCCATGCGGTGGTGACCTTCTCGCCCTCGCGTGCTGCAGCGCGGGCGTTCCGGGCCTTGGTCGTTTGCTCCTTCGGCATCTCGGCATCTCTCTCAACGGGGCCACGCACCGCAGGTCGACGACCTCGTTGTCGCTGCGGCTGGCCATGATCAGACTCCTTCGGCAGCGCGCCCCTGGCCGCCGGTGATTCGGTCCAGATCCCGCACGGCGTAGCGCTGGTGTTCCCACTCCTCCTCCAGGATCGTGTGCAGGCAGGACAACACGGTCTGCTCCCAGTCGGGAGCGTTGGGGTCCGACCTCTTGCCGCCCAGATCTTCTGCGGTCACGGTCGCGAGGAAATCGGTCACCATCGCGACGCGGCTGGACCGAGCCTCCAGCACCTCCGAGTAGGTCGGA
>NZ_JBEEAB010000066.1:0-1683 GCF_040120725.1 Actinopolymorpha sp. B9G3
TCGATGAGTGATCCGCTCGCGGTGTCGTCAGGGCGGGTCTGGTTATGGCCGGTCGACTTCAACTTCACCGGCTACCAGGCCGTCGTCGAGTACCGATCGATCGTGCGGGGATTCCTCAACTCCGTCTTCTACGCAGGCTTCGGAACGTTTGTCAACGTGACCTTGACATTGCTCGCGGCGTACCCGCTGTCACGGCGCGACCTCTATGGCCGCAACTGGTTCATGCTGCTGTTCGTCTTCACGATGATGTTCAGTGGCGGCCTGATCCCGACCTACCTCGTCGTGCACGACCTCGGCCTGCTGAACACCCGCTGGGCACTGATCCTGCCCACCGCCATGGCCGTCTGGAACATGATCATCACCCGCACCTACTACCAGGTGACGATCCCACACGAGCTGCTGGAGGCCGCCCGTATCGACGGCTGCGACGACTTCAGGTTCTTCCTGCGGATCGTCATTCCCCTGTCGAAACCCATCATCGCCGTCAACGCCCTGTTCTACGCGGTCGCCCACTGGAACCAGTTCTTCAACGCACTCATCTACCTGACCGACGAAACACTGTTCCCCCTCCAGCTCGTGCTCCGCGAGATCCTGATCCAGAACACCGTCGAACCGGGCGCCATGGACGTCGCGGAGATGGTGCGCCGCCAAGAACTTCGGGACCTGTTGAAGTACACCCTCATCGTCGTCGCCAGCATCCCGCCCCTGCTGGCCTATCCGTTCGTCCAGAAGCACTTCGTCAAGGGCGTCATGATCGGCTCCCTCAAGGGCTGACCTGATCCGAAAGAACAGGGAGGACGCTGCGATGGCCACACTGCTCCGCCGGCCGGAGACGACCCCGGGCGCCGACGTCGACTCGCCCCGCAACCGGCGTGCCGCCCAGCGACGAGCCAACTGGCGACAGGTCAAGCACAACTGGCAGCTCTACCTCATGCTGCTGCTTCCCGTGGTCTACATCCTGGTCTTCCACTACTGGCCGATGTACGGCGTGCAGATCGCGTTCAAGAACTACAACGTCGTGCAGGGCATCAGCGGCAGCCCGTGGGTCGGCCTGGCGCACTTCGAACGGTTCGCCGAGTCCTTCATGTTCTGGCCCGTCATCCGCAACACCATCATCCTGCACTCCTACGAACTCATCGCCACATTCCCCCTGCCCATCATCCTCGCGCTCGCCCTCAACCAGGTGCGGATGCAATGGTTCAAACGCTCAGTACAGCTGATCACCTACGCACCGCACTTCATCTCCACCGTGGTCGTCGTCGGCATGCTCTTCGTCCTGTTGGACCCACGAACCGGCCTGCTCAACAACCTCCTCGGCGCAGTAGGCATCGGCCCGCTCGACCTGCTCGGCAACCCCGACTACTTCCGACACATCTACGTCTGGTCAGGCGCCTGGCAGAACCTCGGCTTCGCCGCGATCATCTACCTCGCCGCACTCGCCGGCATCGACCCCGAACTACACGAAGCCGCCATCGTCGACGGAGCCAACCGGATCAAACGGATGTGGCACATCGACATACCCGGCATCATGCCGGTCGCCGTCATCCTGCTCATCCTCAACATCGGCACGATCCTGTCGGTCGGGTTCGAGAAGGTCCTGCTCATGCAAACCCCACTCAACCTAGGAACCTCTGAAGTCATCGACACCTACGTCTACAAAGTCGGCCTCGCCGCCGCCGTACC
>NZ_JBEEAB010000067.1:0-1671 GCF_040120725.1 Actinopolymorpha sp. B9G3
TCGGAGGTCTACTCGGAGGTCTACTCGGTGGTCCAGGCGGTGGGGTCGGCGAGGTAGAGGCCGCAGGCGCAGTCGAGGGCCTCTTCGGGGGTGCCGATCGGGCTGCCGTTGGGTAGGTAGGAGTCTTCGTATTTGTCTTTGCTGGCGAGGTAGATGGCGAAGCCCCACTGGTTGGCGTAGCCGCTGTAGCGGAGCCGGCATAGCGGCTGGGTGGTCCCGTCACCGAGTTGGCCGTTGATGTAGGCGAACTTGCCGCGGAAGCGGACATCGACGCTTGCGAGGGCGGGCCAGCGCTCGGCGGCCCGTGCATGAACCTTGTACGAGAGTGAGGATTTCGTCGATTCCGGCGGTGTCGGCATGGGTTCCATGGTGCCGTAAGTTGCTTCTTTGGTGCTGTCGCCGGCGCGTCGCACCGGATCATGCATCTGACCCAATCATGATCGACAACTTCTTGTCGATCACGGAGGTGGTTGGGTCTCGTGGGTGTCTGCCAGGCCGCGAAAATCCAGTTGAGCGCATCTGAACGCAAACAGCTAGGGAAGATCGTCCGGGGTCATAAGAGTCCGGTCAGGGACAAGCTGCGTGCCCAAATCGTGCTGGATGCCGCCCGTGGCCTGTCAAACGCTGTGATCGCCGGTAGGAACCAGGTGGTCGTGGACACGGTGCGTAAATGGCGTGGCCGGTTCGCCGTGAAGAGGCTGGCGGGGTTGAAAGATCTGCCACGTTCGGGCCGTCCACCGGTGTTCACACCGGTGCAGGTGGCTGAGGTCAAAGCACTCGCCTGCCAGATGCCCGCTGATGCTGATGTGCCGTTGGCCCGGTGGAGCTGTCCAGAGCTGGCCCGCCACATCGTCGATGCCGGTGTCGCTGAGGCGATCTCGGTGGCCACGGTGCGGCGCTGGCTTGCCGCCGACGCGATCAAGCCCTGGCAGCACCGGTCCTGGATCTTCCCCCGTGACCCCGCCTTTGCGATCAAAGCCGCCCGGGTGCTCGACCTGTACTCCAGAGTGTGGGAAGGCGAACCACTCGGTGAGAACGAATATGTGATCTCCTCCGATGAGAAAACCTCCATCCAGGCCCGCTGCCGCTGCCACCCCAGCTTGCCGCCGGGCAAGGCCCGCATGATGCGGATCAACCACGACTACGAGCGCGGCGGAGCTACCGCCTACCTGGCCGCCTACGACGTTCACCGTGCCGGGGTGTTCGGACGCTGCGAACCGACGACCGGGATCAAGCCGTTCATGGCACTGGCCGAACAGGTGATGACCCAACAACCGTACGCCTCAGCCAAACGAGTGTTCTGGGTTGTCGACAACGGCTCCTCCCACCGCGGCAAGAAAGCGAGCAAACGGCTCGCCAAACGGTTCCCGAACGCAGTCATGGTGCATACCCCGGTCCACGCCTCGTGGTTGAACCAGGTGGAGATCTACTTCTCCGTCGTGCAACGCAAAGTCGTCTCACCCAACGACTTCACCGACCTCGCCGAAGTCAAAGACCGCCTGTTGGAGTTCGAGAAACGCTACAACGCGACTGCTCGACCGTTCCGATGGAAGTTCACCAGAAACGACCTCGATGATCTACTCGCCAGAGTCGACCAACATCAAGCAGCCGAGACCGTCCCCGCCGAAGCAGCCTGAACAACCCCTCGGCGAACTTACGAGCTCGACCACT
>NZ_JBEEAB010000068.1:0-1659 GCF_040120725.1 Actinopolymorpha sp. B9G3
CTAGCCTCGATCTTTCGTGGGCTGTGGGTGAGTTCGGCGCGTAAATGTACGGAAGTGCCTGTCCGGCTTGGAAGAATTCGGCTTGTCGAAGGTCGAAGTCGTCCGAGCGGAAAGGCACTCCGTAGGTGAAGCGTAGCTGGTTCCCAGGTCTTGTTGTTGATGATGTCCGCGAGTCGCTGGTGTCGTCGTCAGGCGGGCTGCTGTTGACGCGGGTGGCCAGGGTCGCGGGCGTGGAACGGGCACTGTCGCAGGCGTTGGCGCCGTGGCGGGGTGAGCGGGCGGTTCATGACCCGGGCAAGGTCTTGTTCGATGTCGCGACCGCGGTCGCACTTGGCGGTGATTGCCTGTCCGATCTGGCCGTGGTGCGGTCCCAGCCTGATCTGTTCGGCCAGGTGGCGTCTGATCCGACGGTGTCGCGGCTGATCGCCACGCTGGCCTCCGACGTCGATGCGGCAACCGCGGCGATCCGGACCGCGCGGGCCCAAGCCCGAGAACAGGTATGGGCCAGGCACCGACCGGTGGCAGGCGGTGTCGGTGGGCAGGTGATCGTGGATCTGGACGGAGTGCTGGTGACGGCGCACTCAGACAAGGAAGGTGCGGCGCCGACGTTCAAACGAGGCTACGGCTTCCACCCGATGTTCGCGTTCGTCGATCATGATGAAGCCGGGACCGGAGAAACCCTGGTCGGGCTGCTGCGCACCGGATCAGCATCGTCGTTTACCGCAGCCGATCACATCAGCGTGCTCGATGCCGCGCTGGCCCAACTCCCCGCCGCCGAACGCGGCCAGGTGCTGGTCCGTGCCGATACCGGTGGCGCGTCGAAGGCGTTCGTGGGTTACATCACCGAGTTGGGTTTGGAGTACTCGATCGGGTTTCCTGCCACCGCCCCGGTCATCGCCGCGGTGCAGGCGATCCCACCCCACGCCTGGCGGGCCGCGGCAGACGGCGATGGTAACCCCCGCGAGGGCGCCCAGGTCGCCGAGCTGACCGGCTGGATGCCGGCCACTGCCCGAACCGGTGGCACCGATGATTGGCCGTCCGGAATGCGGATCATCGCCCGCCGCGAACGACCCCACCCAGGCGCCCAGCTCCGGCTCACCGACCACCACGGCTGGCGGATCACCTGCTTTGCCACGAACACCAAGGGCACCGGTTGGCGGCTGGCAGACCTCGAGACCAGGCACCGGCTCCGCGCCCGAGCCGAGGACCGGATCCGCGGACTCAGAGACACCGGCCTGGCCAACCTGCCCCTATACGGCTTCGGACAAAACCAGATCTGGCTCGAGATCGTCGCCCTCGCCGCAGACTTACTGGTCTGGATGCAGACCCTCGCCTTCGACCACGACGAACCCGCCCGCCGCTGGGAACCCAAACGCCTCCGGCTACGCATCCTCGCCATCGCCGGACGCATCATCAACAGCGGCAGACGCCGACGACTCCGGCTGCCACGAGACTGGCCCTACAACCACCTCATCACCACCGGCTGGGCATCACTGCAACCCACCTGAACCATCAACCCCGACCCAACAACCAGGACCCGGAGAACCGGCGAACACAGCGCCGTTAACCACGCACACCCACATCAAAAACCAGCCACCAACACAGAGATCAACACCGCCACCCCGCACCACCACCAGGCACGTGAAAGATCGAGGCTAG
>NZ_JBEEAB010000069.1:0-1657 GCF_040120725.1 Actinopolymorpha sp. B9G3
TAGCCTCGATCTTTCGTGTGGCCGTGGGTGAGTACGGCGCGTAATGCACGGAAGTGCCTGTCCGCTTGGAAGAATTCGGCTTGTCGAAGGTCGAAGTCGTCCGAGCAGATAGGCACTCCGTAGGTGAAGCGTAGCTGGTTCCCAGGTCTTGTTGTTGATGGTGTTCGCGAGTCGCTGGTGTCGTCGTCGGGTGGGCTGTTGTTGACGCGGGTGGCTCGGGTCTCGGGCCTGGAGCGTGGCCTGTCGGAGGCGCTGGCGCCGTGGCGGGGTGAGCGGGCGGTTCATGACCCGGGCAAGGTCTTGTTCGATGTCGCGACCGCGGTCGCACTTGGCGGTGATTGCCTGTCCGATGTGGCCGTGGTCAGGTCTCAGCCTGATCTGTTTGGCCAGGTGGCGTCTGATCCGACGGTGTCGCGGCTGATCGCCACGCTGGCCGGTGACGTTGAGGCGGCCACCGCGGCGATCCGGACCGCGCGGGAGGATGCCCGTGCACGGGTGTGGGGGCGGCGGCGACCGGTGGCAGGTCGAACCGGTGGGCAGGTGATCGTGGATCTGGACGGGGTGCTGGTGGCGGCGCACTCGGACAAGGAAGGTGCGGCGCCGACGTTCAAACGAGGCTACGGCTTCCACCCGATGTTCGCGTTCGTTGACCATGATGAAGCCGGTACCGGAGAGACGCTGGTCGGGCTGCTGCGCACTGGATCGGCATCGGCGTTCACCGCAGCCGATCACATCAGCGTGCTAGATGCAGCGCTGGATCAACTCCCTGCAGGCGAACGCGGTCAGGTGTTGGTCCGTGCCGATACCGGGGGCGCGTCGAAGGCGTTCCTCCATCACGTCACCGAGTTGGGTTTGGAGTACTCGATCGGGTTCCCCGCCACGACCCCGGTCATCGCCGCGGTGCAGGCGATCCCGCGGCAGGCTTGGCGGGCCGCGGCAGACGGTGACGGCAACCCGCGAGACGGTGCCCAGGTCGCCGAGCTGACCGGCTGGATGCCTGCCACAGCCCGAACCGGCGGCGGTGAGGACTGGCCGCCAGGAATGCGGATCATTGCCCGCCGTGAACGACCCCACCCTGGCGCTCAGCTCCGGCTCACCGACCAGGACGGCTGGCGGGTCACCTGCTTTGCCACCAACACCGCAAAGGGTTCCGGCTGGCGGCTGGCAGACCTCGAGGCCAGGCACCGGCTCCGTGCCCGAGCCGAAGACCGGATCCGCGGACTCAGAGATACCGGAATGCGCAACCTGCCCCTACACGGCTTCGCCCAGAACCAGATCTGGCTCGAAATCATCACCCTCGCCGCAGACTTACTGGTCTGGATGCAGACCCTCGCCTTCGACCACCACGAACCCGCCCGCCGCTGGGAACCCAAACGTCTCCGGCTACGTGTCCTCGCCGTCGCCGGACGCATCATCAGCAGCGGCAGACGCCGACGACTCCGGCTGCCACGAGACTGGCCATACAACCGCCTCATCGAGACCAGCTGGGCATCACTGCAACCCACCTGAACCAGCAATCCCGACCAGACAACCAGGATCCCGGAGAACCGGCGAACACAGCGTCGGTGGCCACGCACACCCGCATCAAGAACCAGCCACCAACCGGGAGATCGACACGGCCAACCCGCACCGCCTCCAGGCACGTGAAAGATCGAGG